>CAYVWG010000056.1:5322-10713 GCA_964455425.1 uncultured Oscillospiraceae bacterium
AATCCCTTCCGTCAGTTTGGCAAAGGCCACAGATAGTTCGTCGTATTCCACCAGGGATCGGACAAGGTAGGCTTCCCCGGCAGCGGTTATGCGATAGGAACTGCGCGCTCTGCCGTCTACTACTTCCACACTGGAGATCTCCACAAATCCCAGCTCCTGCAGCCGGTAGATCACAGTATACAGCACAGCAACGGTATAGTTTCCACCGCTGCGCCGCTTCATCTCGCAGACAGCTCATAGCAATACATGAGCCTGTCCCGCAAAACTGCCAGCACGGCCAAAGGGCTAGTTGCCCTCTTAAAGTAAGCTTGAAAAGAATCTCCATAGTCTCCCACGCAGTCACCCCCCGTCACACCAATTTTTCGTGAATATATGCCATGCGCACAACGCAAGGCTATACTTCCTCCCCGGTTTTCCGCTTCCCGGCAAAAACCGGGGGAAAACATCCGGCAATCACGCTGCATAAGCGCCACTTCGTAGGGATTATACCATCTTGTATACGATTTATCAATACATAGGATTGCTATTTATTTAAATTTGATGCCGTACAAAATGATTGCCGTCCGGAAGGCTTCCGGACGGCAATAGGTTTTTGAGAAATGGCCGTTATTTCTATGCTCTTTGGAGGGTCTGCTTTTTTTCCTTTCGCTGATCATACACATAAAAGCCCACGCAAATCAGCGCCGAAGCCAAAGAGCCAAGAGGTGCCGCCACACCCATGGGCAGCAGGCTGTCAGGGAACCACAAGCTGGCCAGATAGCATCCGGGAATACGGAAAAGGAGAATGGAAATCGTATTGTGCAGGAAGGAACGGCCAGACTTCTGCTTCCCGCAGAAATAGCCGCTAAAGCAAAAGTGAATCCCGGCAAAGAAGCAATCGGAGCTATAGCTGCGCAGATATTCGCACCCAGCCGCCCGGACGGCGGCATCTCGGGTGAACAGGCCCACCAGGGTATGGGGCAAAAACTGACTATACACAAAGCACAGCAAGCCATAGCTTGCCGCAATGACCAGCCCCATCCACAGCGCGCCTTTGGCCCGCTGGGGCTGTTTTGCGCCAAGGTTTTGGGCAGTAACTGCGGAAATGGAGGACAAAAAGGCGGAGGGCACCAAAAACAGAAAGCTAATGATCTTCTCCACAATGCCCACAGCGTTGGAGGCCACCAGGCCCCGGCCATTGGCAATGACGGTGATGACCATAAAGCCGATCTGCACAAAGCCGTCTTGGGCGGCAATGGGCGCGCCCACCTTGAGCATCCTGCCCAGAAGCGGCCCATCTAGCCGGATATCCCGCCGGGAAGGCCGGTAAGACAGCTTCTTCCGCTGCATATACAAAAAGGCAACCACAGAGCTGACCGCCTGGCCGCAAATGGTGCCAAGGGCCGCGCCGGCAGCGCCCATGTTCAAAGCGCCGATAAAGAGGAAATCCAGGCCAATATTCACCCCGCAGGCTATGGCCACAAAAATCATAGGGTGCTTGGTATCCCCCGCTCCACGGAAAATACTGCTGATCACATTATAGGCGGTGATAAAGGGCACGCCGGCAAAGCAAATGCGCAAATAGATGTTGGTTTCCTCCACGGCCTCCGTAGGGGTAAGCATCCAGCGGGTAATGGGCCGGGCCAGAAACACCAGCGCCGCCGTCAGCGCCAGGGCAAAGAGAACGAAAAACGCCACCGCCGTACCCACAGCTTTCTTGGCTCCCTCGTGATCCTTGGCCCCCACGGCCTGGCCCAGCTGCACGGTAGTGCCCATGGCAAAGCCCACAATGACCACCGTGACCATATGGGTCACCTGGCTGCCAATGGACACGGCGGTAGATGTGGCAGGGCCGTCAAACAAGCCCACCACAAACAGATCCGCCATGCCGTAAAAGCTCTGCAAAAAGCAGGCGATCAGATAGGGCAGGGCAAACCGCAGCAGCACACGATGCACCGGCCCTTTGGTCAGATCATAATTTTTATCCATATCGTCTCACAATCCTGTTGATGGTATCGCAAGAAACAACGTAAATCCGCAAGGATTGCCGCTGCTTCTATGAAGCGGCGCGGCGCACGATCGCACCATACCCGTGCGCCCAGCACACGGGTTTCTCGATAAACCCGGTTCATCGAAAAACAACCGGAGTAAGTTTAGCACAATTTCGTGGGGATTGCTATAGGCATTTTTTCTTTACAGGCAAAAGCGCCGCAAAAGGCCCTATTGGCACCTTTGCGGCGCTGTGCGGATGCAAAAGAAGAAAATCTCCGTTGATTATACCGTTTGGTAGGTCTCCGGGCGAAGCTCCAGGCCATTTTCCCGGCAGACGATTCTGGCCCGCAGGCCTCCCCGGGAACTGGACAGCATCCAGTCCGCCAGAGGATTCTCCACCGCTGTTTGTACCAGGTGGCGGATCTCCCTGGCCCCGCCGGGACGGCGCACACACTGACGGCCCAACCAAGCTGCCGCTCCGCGATCCACCGTCAACTCCACCCCAGCGGCCTTGGCTCGCTGAACCGTCTGATGCAAAAAGCTGCCGGCAATGGTACACAGCTGCGGCTCCCCCAGGGGATGAAACACCGCCACGGCGTCGATCCGGCCCAGAAGCTCGGGAGAAAAATAATCCTCCAGATTTTTCCGCACCACCACTTCTTGTCCGGCAGAGGCAAAGCCCAGCGCTTGTTTGCCCTCCAAATTTCCCGCGGCATTGGTGGTCATGACGATCAGGGTGTTGCGGAAGTTGATCCGCTGGCCCAGGGTGTCGGTGACAAAGCCATCCTCAAAAATTTGCAGAAGAATACCGGTGACATCTCGGTGGGCTTTTTCCAGCTCATCCAGCAGCACCAGGCTATAGGGATGCCGCCGTACCTTTTCCGTCAGCTCTCCGCCCTCGCCGTGGCCCACATAGCCAGGAGGCGCTCCCAGCAGCCTAGACACGGTATGCTTTTCCATATATTCCGACATATCCAGGCGGATCATGGCCTGTTCGCTGCCATAGACCTCCCGTGCCAGGGCCTTGCACAGGGCGGTTTTGCCTACGCCGGTAGGGCCTGCCAGCAAAATCGCCGCCCCCGGCCGGCGGTTGTCCGCCAGGCCGGAACGTCCCCGGCGCACCGCCGCCGCCACCGCCTGCACCGCCTCTTGCTGGCCAACAACTGCGGCGGAAAGCCGCTGCTCCAGGGTAAGCAGCCCCTCCCGCTCTGACCGGGTAATGGCGCCGGCGGGAATCCCTGTCCGCCGGGCCACTGCCTGGGCTACCGCCTGGGCCGACACCGCTCCTGCCCTGGCCCCATGGCTTTCCATGGCGGTGGCCGCCGCGCTTTCATCCAGCAAATCCACGGCCTTATCCGGCAAGGCCCTGTCCGGCAGGTAGCGCACCGACATGGCCACCGCCGCCCGGATGGCTTCATCAGAGATCTGCACCCGATGGTGTATCTCCAGGCCTGGCCGCAATCCTCTTAGGATGGTTTCGGTTTGGGCGGAGGACGGTTCCTCCACCCGCACCACCCGGAAGCGGCGCTCCAGGGCGGCGTCCTTTTCGATGTGCTGGCGGTATTCCTTCCAGGTGGTGGCGCCGATCATCTGCAGCTCTCCCCGCCCCAGGGCCGGTTTTAGGATATTGGCCGCGTCGATGGCCCCCTCAGCAGAGCCTGCACCGATAAGCGTATGCATTTCATCCACAAAAAGGATGATATTGCCCGCCTTGCGGATCTCCCCCAGAAGATCCCGCAGCCGCTCCTCAAACTCGCCCCGGTATTTTGTCCCGGCAACCAGGGTGGCCATGTCCAAAGACAGCAGACGCTTGCCTTCCAGCTGCTGGGGCACCCGTCTGGCGGCGATGCGCCGGGCAAGCTCCTCCACAATGGCGGTTTTCCCAACGCCTGGCTCCCCTACCAGGGCAGGATTATTTTTATTCTTACGGCAAAGGATCTGCATCACTTCCTCCAACTCCTTCTGCCGTCCGATCACAGGATCGCCCAGCCCGGATTTCTCCGCCAAATCCTGGGCAAACTGTTCCACCAATCTCAATGTTGTTTCCCTCTTTTCCTGTGGTTTTTCTCGGGTTTTTGTGCCATGGGCCAATGCGTGGGCAACAGAAAAGGCCCGGGCGGGATCTCCGCCGGCGCGATAAAACAGCTGGCGGATATATGGCAGATTCAACAGCCCCAACAGCAAATGCACCGGCTCTATCCACCGGGCGCCCTTAGCCGCCTGCCGGGCCTGTCGCAGCGCTTTTCCCAGGCTGGGATGGTGATTTTGGTTGCAGCGCCTTATGGCCCGGCTCAGCCTGCTCCCAGACAGGCCGTTATCCGCCAGCAGCCAACCAACGGAGCCTTCCTGTCCCGCCAGAGCCAGGAGCAAATGGCCGGAACGTGCCTGGGTTCCCTCCGAGGCCGCCAGCTTTCTCGCTTGGGCCAAGGATGCTGCCGCCTGTTCGGTGTACTGTCCCTTTGCCATCATTTTCCCCCTCACTTTCCTAGAGATTGTTACCGGAAAACCCTGGATTCATACGCGCTGTTTGGCAAAAACGGAAAAATAAAAAACCCGGAAAATCTATTGCATTTTATGAAAAACGTGCTAGAATGTAGTTGCAACCACATTGCAATACTTATTTATGGAGGTACGACACATGGCATATGCAATTACCGACGCCTGCCTGAAGTGCGGCACCTGCGCCGACACCTGCCCCCTGGGCATCATTTCCGAGGGCGAAGCCAAGTATGTCATCGACGCCGATCAGTGCATCGAATGCGGTTCTTGCGCGTCAGTATGTCCCGCTGATGCAATCGAGCAGCCGTAATCTAATGTCAACGGGTCTGTGGTTTCACAGGCCCGTTATTTTTTGTGGATCACAATGAACACCGAATTTTTGCAAAACGGCGCTGTCCTTTCCCAAAAGGACGGGCTGTTCCCCCTGTGCACCGACGCCGTAGTGCTGGCGGCGTTTGCCCAGGTGCCCGATGGCAGCCGTGTGTGCGACCTGTGCTGCGGCGGTGGCGCTGTGGGCCTGCTGCTGCTAAGCAGGCGTCCCCAGTGCCGGGTGACCGGCGTGGATATTCTCCCCCAGGCTTGCGCCCTTGCCCGGCAAAACGCCGCCCACAGTGCCCTGCGCCATCCCATGGAGGTGGTGGAAGGGGATCTGCGGCAAATCCGCCGCTTGCTGCCGGCAAACCAGTTTGACCATGTGGTTTGCAACCCGCCTTATTTCCCTGTAAACGCCGGCGCGGCGGCCAAGAATCCAGCCCTTGCCATTGCCCGCACAGAGCTTTCCTGCACGCTGGCCGATGTATGCGCCGCCGCAGCTTGGCTGCTGCCCACAGGCGGAAGCGTTTCCCTGGTGCACCGGCCAGAGCGGCTGGTGGATGTCCTTTGCCAGCTGCGGCAGCACGGGTTGGAGCCAAAGCTGCTCCG
>CAYVWG010000057.1:0-10599 GCA_964455425.1 uncultured Oscillospiraceae bacterium
TATTGTTCCGTGTTGGCCGCCGCCACCGCGTCCATGTCCTCCTGATTGTAGGCCAGCTCCGCGCCGGCAAAGCATACCCACATTACGCCGTTGTCCTCGTCCTTCCGGTAGTATACCGTCTGGCTGGCCTTTTGGAACTGGCCGTTGGCGTACATCTTTCCCAGATAGCAGTAAATCTGTTCCTCGGTCAGACCATAGTCGGTTCCCGCTGAAACGGCGGCGCTGCCGCCGGTAGCATACCCGATCTCATGGTTTCCCGCGAGCGCCATGTGGGGGCAGGCCATAGAAGATAGCCACCGGTTGATCTCCATAAGATTGTCTATGCCGTCTTGTAGGATCATGCCCTGATCCATGGTGGGAAACTGCATGTAGTCGCCACCAAGAACCACCAGGCTCAGGGGGAATTCATGGGAAAGCCGCTTGGTTACCTGTAGGGCGTTGAGCACGCCGGTGCGCAGCAGATCCTCATTGTACCCGCTCCCTTTGTTGCTGAAATGCAGATCCGTCATAAAGGCAAAGCAGAAGGTGCTGGGGCTGGCCAGAGCTTGGAGGGTTTGTAAGGTGGCGGCATATTCTTCTTCCAGATAGCCGGCAATCTCCCCGCCGCAGGCCCGAAGGGCGTCGGCCTCCAGGTTGTCGGCCTTCTGAACCAGCGTGTAGTTTGATTCGTCCTTGCCGCCGAACAGGTAACACTTGTTCTTGGGGTAGAAATCTCAAAAAATGGCTCTATAAGCCAAGAAAAATGAAATGAGCGAAATAGTGTAAGCACTCAATAACCTCCCACCTTGAAGAAGGGGCTTAGATTTGCTGGAATACTCCCAAAATTTGAAAAACTGCGTAGCAGATAGTCAAGAAGAAGGGAGCGCCGGGAAGAAAATGGGAGAGATATTGCAGGTACGAAATGCGTATTGAATGGAGCAATGGAGACAAATCATCCAGGAGTGCCGGAATAGCGGGCTGAGCAACAAGGGATATCAGAAAAGACATATTATTTACTGGCTGCAAAAAGTGCGCAAAGAGGCTGTGAAGCAGGCGGCGATGCAGATCATGGAGTTGGAGCCAAAAGAGGAAGGTCGGACAGAGGCACTGTATATCTGGTATTGGGGAGCGGAACTGACGCTGCCGGCAGGAACGGACATGGAGGCGGCGGCAGCGGTGCTGCGATCGCTACAGCGGCTATGACAGATCGGAGCCGGGTAAGCAAGTATTATATGGCCTGCGGGTACACAGCCCTGCGGCGAGGGATAGGCTGGTTGGCATCCATGGTGACGCAGCAGTTTGGGAAGGAACTGCTGGAGAACAGCCTGTTCTTGTTCTGCTTTTATGGTATAATATCCGCAAAGCGGATATTATACATCCATCGCCGCGTTTTCTCCCCGGCTTACGTCGGGAACCGAAAACGCAAGGCGGATATTATACATCCATTTATGCCGTAAAGGCGGTGAGTTGTTATGGCTGAGAAAACCGTATTTATAATGGAAGCAGAACTGAATCATCTCCGGGATACGGTAGACGCGCTCACCGCCGAGAACAGGGAATTGAAGCACAAACTGGAGCGCATGAACGTGTTGCTGCTGAACGCGCAACGGGCAATCCAGTGAGAAATGTCAGTATGCGATGCCTCAGCAGTTGGGGCTGTTCAATGAGGCGGAGGCGGTGGCCTATGCGCAGAACCACAAATCGTATTCGAGCGCGTTTTTAGGCCATGGAGAGGTGGATATTTCCAACAATTTGAGATACACCCATGATATGTTTTCTTCAGCGAGCGGTGCCCTGCCTATTCTCTGAACTACCTGACCCCAAAACAATTTCGCGAGTCTAATTCTCTCCCTGCTACTGTCTGATTTCCCGCTTTCCTCATTTTATTTTTCGTTTCATTGTGTCCATTTTTTGTTGACTACTGCAATTTTCTGCCGCAGTTTGCCTGGACGGTCAATTTTGCAGCAAAAAGCCCCTTGCAGGAGGACGATGCCTCCGCAAGGAGCTTTTTGCTGCGCAAAGGTTTACCGTTTGTGCACGTTTTTACAGATGTCTGACAGACATTCGGCGGCTTCCATGGAATGATCGGGCAAGGTGGCCAGGTCTCCTAGGCAGACCATACCCACGATTCTGCCGTTTTCCGCCACCGGCAGGCGGCGTACTTGCTCTTTGGCCATCAGGGCTGCGGCGGAGTGGGTCATATCCTCTGGCGCCACAGAAATGACCCCTTTGCTCATAATGCTTTGGACAGTGACGGTGTTGGGATCTAGGTTTGCCGCTACGCATCGTAAAACAATATCCCGGTCGGTAAGCATCCCTTTCAGCTTCCCATCCTGGCCGCACACCGGAAGCGCGCCTACGTTGGTGCGGCTGAGCAGCCTTGCGGCGGCGGCTGCGGTTTCCTGCCCGTCAATGGACACTACGTCTTTGGTCATTACCTCGTGAACTTGCATAATGCTGCCTCCTTAATTGAAAACCGCTGAAAAGAGCGCTGGGGATCTGGCAAAAACGCGTCAGCGGCGGAATGAAGTTCACAGCTATTATGGACAGTTTGACGCAGACTTATACGGCGGATACTGGGCAATGTATTCATCCAGCAGCCGGGCGGCGGTCTGAACAAACCTTACGCAGGGCCGCACCTGATAATATTCCGGGGTGCGCTCTTCTGGCGTGGGAGATTTGTCCTTGGCCAGACCTTGAAGCAGCTCGCTGCAGGTGATGGTGTTATGGATGGCGGTAAACTTCTCCGCCAGGGTGCGGATGCGCTGGTAGTGCTCCGCCCGTTCCTGACGGGAGGCTTGATCGTCTACACCGTAAAGAAGGCCGGCCACCATGAACATGCCGGTTACCGCGCCGCAGGTCAGCCGCATCCTGCCCATGCCGGCGCCAAAGGAGGAGGCCAGGCGCAAGGCGGTGTTTAGGGGCAAGCCGGTAACATCGCAAAAAGCGCCTACAACCGACTGGGCGCAGTTGCAGCCAGAGACGAACAGCTCTCTTGCCGCCGCTTCATGGACGATCATGGCCGATCCTCCAAAGATAAGGTAGGGAAGATGACCCCCCGCAGCTTCATGATGGTGCGGATGGGATAGTAGCGGTTTAGATAATATTCCTCATACCAGCGGTAGGTGGCCTCCGGCAGATGCACCAGCTCAGGGGCATCGCAGCGAAAGAGGGAAAAGGTCTTCTCATCGCCGGAAAGCAGCGCAGCTACCAGCTCCAGCTGTCCTTCCTGGGCCAGCCGCTGGAAGCAGGCATCCATAATGGTAACGCAAGCCCGTTCCGGCGCATCGGCATACAGCTCCTTGGTGCCAAACCAGTAGAGAAAGTCGGCCAGCTTCAGTTCCCGCCGGGCGGTGACCTGGGACAGGCGGAAAAAACCCAGACCGTCGTTGGCCTTTAAGACTTCAATGAGATAGTCCAGCAAACGGTCTTCCAGACATACGCAGTCCAGCAAAGCCTCATAGGCGTTTTGCCGGGGGCCGGGATCGGCTTCTTCCACCGGCGCGGGGGCTTCTCCCTCCGGCTGGGCCTGGGCTACGACCTGACGCATGGCATCAGCTAAGGCTGCCGGGTCGAATTCTTCATAGACCTGATCGGGAATATCGGTTCCTTCGACCTTGGCGCACATCCGCACAAAGTCGGGGATGCCCAGCTGGGCAATTTGCTTTTGCAGCTCCATGGCCCGTTTGGCGGGATCCTCTTGTGTCAGCGTAAGCTGGGGGACGGTCAGATCCCCTTCGCAAATGGCCGTAAGATAATGCAAATAATAGGAAAATAATGACATGTGGTCACCTCGTTTCCCTCGCATTGTAGCATGAAGGGCGAAAAATTACAATATCGCCGGTCAAAAAAGTGAGTTGATCCCAGGATCGGTGGGTTCTCATGCAAAATAAACAAACGTAGTGGAAAAAATTTGTGGTCTTTGACGAGAAAATAGGAGGTTGCCACAGAAAGAAAATTGTGAGATAATGAACCGGAGGGAAATCTCCCGAAATTTATGTAAAGGAGCTGACAGAAATGAAAAACAAGTGGAAGAGACTTCTCAGCACGATGCTGGCAGTTGTCATGATGTGCAGTTTGGTTATGCCGACAATGGCAATAGGTGAACTGAGCGAGGGTAACGAGGCCGCCATCGTGGATGAAGTCTCTGAGGTTTACAGTTCTGACGTTGCGGATGATGTGACGGAGAGTACTTCTGCCACCGATCAGGTTGTTATCATGTCCACCACCGATATTCACGGCAAGGTGTGGGAGGAGAACATCCTGAATGACACCAGCGAGAAAAACAATCTGCTGCGTGTTTCTACCGCTGTGTCGCAGTATCGGCAGAACTACGGCGACGACAATGTCCTTGTTTACGATGCGGGCGACCTGTATCAGGGCGGAGGCAACATTGCTTCCTATCAGATCAGCCTGAAGACCCAGGGGCTTACGGCGGAAGGCCAAGAATACGAGGACTATGACATCAACCCCATGGCGCTTTCTTTGGCGGAGATTGGCTACACTGCCTCCATTCTGGGCAACCATGAGTTCAACTACGCATGGGATACCATGGAAGATATCTATGCCTATCTGGAAAACGAGGGCGTGGATGTGGTTTGCGCCAACCTCTATTATAAGGAAACCGGTGAGCGGGTATTCAATCCCTATCATCTGAGCACCATCACCCTGGCTGACGGAACCGAATATACTGTGGGCGTCATTGGCCTGGAGAATACCGACTGCACCCGCTGGGACGTGGAAGACAACTATCCTGGCATGGTGTTTGGTGATCCCAGTACTGGAAATGATGTGGCCCTTGATCTCGCCACTGAGGTAAAGAAGGTTCAGGCAGAGTGGGCCGAAGATGGCATTGCCCCTGATTTTGTCATCGTGTGCTACCACGGCGCCCTGGAGAGCGAAAGCTCCGCCAATGCTGATCTGGTGTACGCTACCAACACCGAAAACCAGGTCCGCCGGATCATTACCAACACCACCGGCGTGGATATGGTTATTTCCGGTCATGACCACTCCACTTCCTATTCCAACTCCTACGTGAAGAACGCGGGCGGCGAGGATGTGCTGGTGGTCAATGGCGGCGGCACTCAGCTGACTGCTACTGTGCTGAACGTGACTGTCAATGATGATGGCACTGTCAACACCGAAGTGGAAAGCTCTGAAAGCGTAATTGACAAGGATGAAACTGAGGACAGCAGCATTGAGGAAGCCGCTGTTACCACTGAGATTACATCCAGTGAGAACCTGGTTCTGAGCAATTATGCCGTGGATACGGCGCTTCAGGAGCAGGTAGAACCCTATGTGGATCTGGCGAAGAACTACATCAACACCGCAGTGGGCAGCCTGCTGGGCTGGGACGGCGCAAAAAACAGCAACAGCAGCTACTATCTGAAGCAGACGGACACCGTGGACCTGATCAACCGTGCCCAGATCGCCAAGGGCAGCGAGTATGTGAACGAAACGTACACTTCCGTTGATGCACTGAATGCCAAGCTGAAGGCGATTTACGGTGAGGATACCGTCAAGCAGTTTACCGAGGACGATCTGGTAAACGGACAATTGACAGTAGATTTCTCCTCCACCTCTGTAGTTACCAGCACCACGCCCGGCGCCGGTGATTCTGAACTGTCCATAAAGGATATCTACGGTTTCTACAAGTATGACAATTCCCTCTATCTCATTGTCCTTACCGGACAGGAGATCAAGGATCTGATCGAATACAATGCCTCTGACCGGATTACTGTCCGCTTTAAAAACGGCGAGGCTGTTATCAGTGACACCGGAGATTACAACGCCAATTTCACCTTCCCGGTGTTCTATGGTCTGAACTACACCATCAATATGGCCGAAGAAGTGGGCAACCGAGTCGTTATCGGGGATTTCTCCAACGGCAAGGAGTTCAGCCTGGACGGCACCTACATCTTCGCTATAAACAACTACCATCTGGGGAATACCTATAATACTGTCATGGGACAGTATACCACCAGCGACGCCATCTGGTCTCAGACAGATGATCTGGGCGGCGGCTATGTCCAGGATCTGATCGCCGAGTATATGTCAGAGCTGACTGATCAATACGGCGGCGTCTATCATTCCACTGCGGCGGATCAGAACGGCGAGGGCTTGTGCACTTGGTCCATTGTTTACGACGGCGAGATTCCCGCCGACCCCGTTACCTTTGATAACAACGCATATGTGGCCGAGCAGACCGATACGCTAAGCGACGGCGACCAGGTATTTATTTACTACAATGCGGAAGACACTGTAGTAGGCAGCGCTGCCACGGAAGGCAACGTCAACAAACTCAGCGCGGTAGACACTACCACCGCCGGCGGCTATATCAGCACCTCGGAAGAAGCGGCTTTGTTTACTGTGGAGATGGCAGACGCGGACGCCGGAACCTTTGCCCTGAAGACGGACGCCGGGTATCTGACCTCCGCAGAGGCGGGCAACGGCCTGAGCATTACCGCAGAAAAGGACGAAAGTGGTTGCAGCCTGTGGAAACTTGAGGCTGTAGAAGGCGGCTTCCATGTGATGAACGTGGGGGCAAACTACCAGGGCACCTATAACCAGGCGCTGGAGTATTACAGCGGCGGCTTCACCACCTATGGCGTACAAGACACGTCCAGCTACCTGTTCACCTTCTACAAGCCGGTGGAAACAGCCACGAAAGCGGAAAGCGTGGAAAATGGCAAGCAGTATGTCATTTATCTGGATGTTCAGGAGCTTTGCATCAACGGCGACTTGGGTGCTGCTGCGGCTACCGTAGCCGGCGGCCGGATGATCCTCCCCCTGGCAGAAAACACCTTGGTGGTTACTGCCAACATCAACGATGCCGGACAGATCGATTTCACTACCGCTGACGGTAAGCATCTGACCTCCGGCCCCAGCGGCGGCAGCCTGTCTCTCACCGATGAACTGGCCGCGGATGATTGCAGCCTGTGGACCCTCAACGCGGTAGACGACGGCTTCCAGGTGATGAATGTGGGGGCAAACTATGCCGGTAACAATCAGGCGCTGGAATATTACGGCGGGAAATTTACCACCTATGGGGTACAGGACACCCCCATTTATACCTTCAACTTCTATGAAATGCCCAGCCAGGATATTCCTGCCCCCGAGCCTGCTGAGAAGGACATTGTCGTGCTCTACACCAACGATGTTCACTGCGGCGTGGACAACACGGAGGACAGCTTTGGCTATGCCGGTCTTGCCGCGCTGAAGAAGGACATGGAGGCAGAAAATGACTTTGTGACCTTGGTGGACGCCGGCGACGCGATTCAAGGCGCGGCGATTGGCACCCTGTCCAAGGGCGCATACATCGTGGATATCATGAACTACCTTGGCTATGACTACGCCACGGTAGGCAACCATGAGTTTGACTATAACATGGATACTCTGAGCAGCTTGGTTCAGGCGGCAGACTTCCCCTATTTGGCTTGCAACTTCAACTACATTGGCAAGGAAGACAATGCCAACGCGGTGGATTTGGACGGCTATGCTATTGCGGACTATGACGGCGTTAAGGTAGCCTATGTGGGTATTGCCACGCCGGAGTCTTTGGTCAAGTCCACGCCCACTTATTTCCAGGATGCAGACGGCAACTGGATCTATGATTTCTGCAACGATGCGGACGGCGCCGCGCTCTATGCGGCTGTGCAGTCTGCGGTAGACGCTGCCCGGGCAGATGGCGCTGACTATGTTGTGGCCCTGGCCCACCTGGGCATAGATGAGGCTTCCGCACCCTGGCGCTCCACAGATGTGATCGCCAACACCACCGGTATCGATGTGGTGCTGGACGGCCATTCCCACAGCGTGATTGCTCAGGATGTGGTGAACAATAAGAATGGCGAGGCAGTGCTTTTGTCCTCCACCGGCACCAAGCTTGCCAATGTGGGCAAGCTGACCATCAAGGCGGACGGTACGCTGAGCACAGAGCTTATTGCCAGAGCGGATTACGACAAGGTCGATGCGGAAGCAGCTGCGTATATCGCTGACATCGAAAGCCAGTATGAGGCCCTTCTCAACACCGTGGTAGCCCACGTGGATTATGACCTGGTAATCAACAACCCGGATACCGGTATTCGTGCCGTTCGTTATCAGGAGACGAACCTTGGTGACGTTTGCGCCGATGCGTACCGCTATATTCTGGGCGCGGATATCGCCTTTGTCAATGGCGGCGGCGTCCGCGCGGCAATCGCCGCCGGCGATGTGACCTACGACCAGATCATCAGCGTCCATCCCTTCGGCAACATGGCCTGCATGGTAGAGGCTACCGGCCAGCAGATCCTGGACGCTTTGGAGATGTCTTCCCGGGCGGTGACGATGGATGAGGATGGCAATATTTCCGGCGAGCTTGGCGGCTTCCTCCAGGTTTCCGGCCTGAAGTATACCATTAATACGGCCATTGCCTCCACCGTAGAGACAGACACGGCAGGCATGTTTGTCGGCATTGCCGGCGAGCGCCGCGTTTCGGATGTGCAAGTGCTCCAGGCGGATGGCACGTATGCGCCCATCGATCCTGAGGGAACCTACAAGCTGGCTTCGCACAACTATATGCTCAAGCAAGGCGGCGATGGTATCAACCTGTTCATGAAGGATACGCTGCTGGCGGATGAAGTGAAAATCGACAATCAGGTGCTCATTGAATACATGACCTCTGATGCGTTTGCTGCCCATGATTACAGCAATTGGAGCGGCGAGGGACGGATCACCATTGTCAACAAGCAGGATGACACCGATATCTGCGATAACTACAGCGACATCGACAAGAATACCTGGTATCATGAGTATGTCCATGCTATGTTGGAGCAGGGCCTGATGAATGGCACCGGCAACGGCTTGTTCCAGCCCAACAAGGATATGACCCGTGCGGAGCTTGTTACATTGCTTTACCGCTACGCTGGCACGCCAGATGTTTCCGACGTTACCCTTCCCTTCACCGATGTGCCTGCCGGCACATACTACACCGACGCCGTAGCGTGGGCTTACTCCACCGGCGTTATCAAAGGTACCTCCACCACCACCTTTGCCCCTGATGTCACTCTCACCCGGGAGATGATGGTCACCATCTTCTACCGTATGGCTGGCGCCAACGCCTTGTCTAAGGACTACCTGGCGGACTTCACCGACGCAGATGCCGTCAGCGGCTTTGCCAAGGAGGCCATGAACTGGGCTGTCTATATGGGCTTGATCAACGGCGTAGGCGGCAATACCCTGGCGCCCCAGACCGCTACCTCTCGCGCTATGGTCTGCAAGGTGCTGCAGCTGTACATCTAGCGGGTCAATTTTGACACGGAGATCTCTGCCGAGGATTATCTGGCTCAGTTTGCTACCAGCAAAAACGACTATACCATCCAGGGGAAGATGGTTTCCGTGCCTAACGAGGTCTATAACTACCTAAAGGCTGTGCACTATACCGCTCAGCCCTGACCGCGGAGAATTTTGTGACCGATACCTACATTGACCTAAAAGCCATCCCCACCACCGGAAACTTTTCCTTTTATGTTTCTGCCAATGCGCAGCTTACGGTAAACACCAGCCGGGGCGATGTACTCCATGTCAACCGCATTGGTGTGCCCCATGAGGACGGTGATTCCCTGATTTGTGCGGTTGGCGAGGATGGCCAGCCCAACCTGTCCGACGTGTGGGTTGTCAATGGCGCGATATTTGACGATACCTACGACATGACCTACGCCGTTATCTCGGCGCGGACGGTGGATTAAGGCATAGTTTTCCCTTGTGAAATAGAACCCCAAGCGCCGCCGCATTTTGCGGCGGCGCAGCGACAATGACCGGCGTATTGGGAATTGGTACTAGACATTTCAGGAAAATTGTTGTATAATCGCTGTAATCGGTTAAGAAAATATCGATAGTATTGCGCCTTTGTGACGCGTAAAATGGAGGTAAATCACCATGTCTGTAAAAGTTGCAATCAATGGCTTTGGCCGTATCGGCCGTCTGGCTTTCCGTCAGATGTTCGGCGCTGATGGTTACGAGGTTGTTGCCATCAACGATCTGACCTCTGCCAAGATGCTGGCCCATCTGCTCAAGTACGACTCCACCCAGGGCAACTATGTTGCTCAGGGTCACACTGTGGAGTATAACGAGGGCGAAGGCGAAGACAACTATATTGTTGTTGACGGTAAGAAGATCGTAATTTATAAGATGCCCAACGCCGCCGAGCTGCCCTGGGGCAAGCTGGGTGTAGACGTCGTGCTGGAGTGCACCGGCTTCTATACATCTAAGGCTAAGGCACAGGCCCATATCGACGCCGGCGCGAAGAAGGTTGTGATTTCCGCGCCTGCCGGCAGCGATCTTCCCACCGTGGTGTATAATGTCAACCATAAAAAGCTGACCAAGGAAGACAACATCATTTCCGCCGCTTCCTGCACCACCAACTGCCTGGCACCCATGGCCAAGGCGCTGAACGACCTGGCTCCCATTCAGTCCGGCATTATGTGCACCATCCACGCCTACACCGGCGACCAGATGATCCTGGACGGCCCCCAGCGCAAGGGCGACCTGCGCCGCTCCCGCGCCGCCGCTGTCAACATCGTACCCAACAGCACCGGCGCCGCCAAGGCCATCGGCCTGGTCATCCCCGAGCTGAACGGCAAGCTG
>CAYVWG010000058.1:0-10434 GCA_964455425.1 uncultured Oscillospiraceae bacterium
TGTTGGAGATAGAGTAGCGCATGCCCTTAAAGCCGCTCTGATAGATCAGGTCCACAATGAGCTTCATCTCATGGATGCACTCAAAGTAGGCGTTTCTGGGATCGTAGCCAGCCTCTACCAGCGTCTCAAAGCCAGCCTGCATCAGGGCGCAAACGCCGCCGCACAAAACCGCCTGCTCGCCAAAGAGGTCGGTCTCCGTCTCGGTGCGGAAGGTGGTCTCCAGCACGCCGGCACGGGCGCCGCCGATCCCCAGGGCATAGGCCAGGGCGATATCCAGCGCATCGCCGGTAGCATCCTGCTCCACGGCCACCAGGCAGGGCACACCCTTGCCCACCTGATACTCGCTGCGAACCGTATGGCCAGGGCCTTTGGGGGCGATCATGACCACGTTAACGTTCTTGGGGGGCTTGATGCAGCCATAGTGGATATTGAATCCATGGGCAAAGGCCAGGGTCTTGCCCTCGGTCAGATGCGGCTCGATGCTCTCTTTATACAGCTTAGCCTGTTTTTCATCGTTGATCAGGATCATGATCATGTCGGCGTTCTTGGCGGCCTCGGCGGCGGTCATAACGGTCATCCCCTGAGCCTCAGCCTTGGCCCAGCTCTTGCTGCCCTCATACAGACCGACAATCACCTTTACGCCGCTTTCCTTCAGGTTCAGCGCGTGGGCATGGCCTTGGGAGCCATAGCCGATGATGGCAACGGTTTTGTTGCTCAGTCTTTGCAGGTCACAATCTTGCTGATAAAAAATTCTTGCCATAATAACACCTCATTTTATTTTTCCGGACGGGCCTTTGGCCGGTCCTAAAGATTGACTTGCTTACAGATTGGTGGCTTTGCGAATGGTGGTTTGCGCCCGCTCCAGAGAGATCGCGCCGGTGCGGCAGATCTCCAGGATGGTATAGTTGCGCATAAGATTGATGAAATCATCGATCCGGCGGCTGTCGTCGGTAAGACGGAGGATGAAATAATCCAGCGCATAGTCCACAACGCTAGCCCGAAACGCCTCCGCCGCGGCCAAAATCTCCTCCCGCACCTGAGGGCGGTTCTCCATTTTAATCAGCAGCAGCTCGCAGCTGACAGAATCGTTGCTATGCAGCTCCCGAATGGAACACACATCGGGCAGCTTATAGAGCTGATCGATCAGCTGGCTCTTGGTGGAATCCTCTCCATCAAAAAGAACGGTAATGCGGGAAAAGTCGGTAGACTCCGTCTCGCTGACGTTAAGGGCGGAGATATTAAACTGACGCCGGCGGAACATACTGGTGACCCGATTGAGCACACCAAACTGATTTTTCACCAAAACGGCAATGGTAAAACGCTTCATCTCAGTCACCTACCTTTGTAATGATATCGTCCATGGAGCCGCCGGGAGGCAGCATCGGCAGGACGAATTCGTCCTTATCAATGGCGCAGTTGATGAGATAGGGGCCGTCTGTGGCAAAGGCCCGGCCAAGAGCGGCGTCCAGCTGCTCCTGGGTGGCCACCGCCTCGCCGTCGGCGCCGAAGGCCTTGGCCAAGGCCACAAAATCGGTTTGCCGGTCTAACGTGGTGTGGGAGTAATGCTTGTTGAAAAACAGCGTCTGCCACTGGCGGACCATGCCCAGCACGCCATTATTGAGCAGCAAAATCACCAGGGGGATATGCTCATGCACGGCGGTAGCCATTTCATTTAGGCACATGCCAAAGCTGCCATCGCCGGTGATGAGCACGCTGTGCTCACCGGTGCCCAACTGGGCGCCGATAGCCGCGCCCATACCAAAGCCCATGGTGCCCAAGCCACCGCTGGAAATAAACCGGCGGGGGATTTGGAACTTCAAATACTGAGCGGCCCACATCTGGTGCTGGCCCACATCGGTGGCCACCGGCATAGCGGGGACAAGGTGCCCATTTAGCGTCTCCATGACCCGCTTAGGCGTAAGGACGCCTTCCGGCTCTGTGCCCTGGGCCTCAAAATCCCGAAATTCCTGGATCTGCGTCCACCACTGGGGGTGGGTAACGGTTTCCAGCAAGGGCAGCAGCTGCAGCAGGGTCAGCCGCACATCGCCCCGCAGGCCATGGGCCACCCGGACGGTCTTGGA
This sequence comes from uncultured Oscillospiraceae bacterium, assembly GCA_964455425.1. Taxonomy (GTDB): domain Bacteria; phylum Bacillota; class Clostridia; order Oscillospirales; family Oscillospiraceae; genus JAFRPC01. Next base: position 2,082 of record CAYVWG010000058.1, read on the forward strand.
CAGCTCGGCTCCATCGATATCGATATGGATGATCTTTGCCCCTCGGGCAAACTTGGAACGGTCGCCGGTGACCCGGTCATTGAACCGGGCGCCCAGGGCGATGATACAGTCCGCGTGGTGCATGGCGGTGGAACAGGCGTAATGGCCGTGCATGCCTTGCATGCCCAAAAAGCGGGGATGGTCGGTGGGCACGCCGGAAACGCCCATAAAGGAGCAGCCCACCGGCGCGTCGATCTTCTCTGCCAAGGCCAGGGCCTCTTGGGAGGCGTTGCTGGTGATCAGGCCGCCGCCAAAGTACACAAAGGGCCGCTGGGCCTTATTGATGCACTCCGCCGCCTGCAAAATCCGCAGCTCTTTTGCCGCAGAGCGAGGCTCCGGCTGCACCGGCGGCTGCGGGACATAATCGCACATGGCGATTTGCACATCCTTGGGCACATCGATGAGCACCGGCCCGGGACGGCCGGAGGTCGCCAAGCGGAAGGCCTCCCGGATGGTATCGGCCAGCTTATCCACACTGGTGACAAAATAATTATGCTTGGTGATGGGCAAGGTGATGCCGGTAATATCGATCTCCTGGAAGCTATCGGAGCCGATTTGGGCCGTGGGCACATTGCCGGTGATGGCAATAAGCGGCACAGAATCCAGGAAAGCGGTGGCAATGCCGGTGACCAGGTTGGTGGCCCCTGGGCCGGAGGTAGCAATCACCACACCCGCCTTGCCGGTGGCCCGGGCATAGCCGTCGGCGGCATGGGCCGCTCCCTGCTCATGGGCGGTGAGCACATGGCGAAGCTCGTCCTGATATTTATACAGGGAGTCATACACGTTGATGACCTGCCCGCCAGGGTAGCCAAAGACTACCTTACACCCCTGCTCAATAAGGGTTTTCACAAGAATGTCAGAACCAGATAATCTCATTTCTATCTTTCCTTTATTTTGGCAGCAATCCGGCGACCCATTTCTTTACAGCCCACCTTCTTGCAGGTTTTCTTTTCTTCTTCATCGGAAGGCATAATATCGGCGGTACGATATCCCTCGTCCAGCACGGCGGACACGGCGGCCTCGATGGCGTCGGCCTCCTGGGCCAGGTCAAAGCTATAGCGCAGCATCATCGCTCCGGAAAGGATGGTGCCAATCGGATTGGCCAGATCCTGCCCGGCAATATCCGGTGCCGAGCCGTGGATCGGCTCATACAAGCCGCAGGTGGTCTTGCCTAAGCTGGAAGAAGGGATCATGCCAATGGAGCCGGTGATCATTGACGCTTCATCCGACAAAATATCGCCAAACATATTTTCCGTGACGATGACATCAAACTGGGCGGGATTTTTTACGATCTGCATGGCGCAGTTGTCCACCAGCATGTCGGTAAGGGTCACATCGGGGTATTCCTCCGCCAGACGGTGCATAACCTTTTTCCACAGGCGGCTGCAATCGAGTACATTGCTCTTTTCCACCGAGCAAAGCCGCTTGCCCCGCTTGCGGGCGGTGTCAAAGCCGATGCGGCCAATGCGCTCAATTTCTTCCTCGGTATAGCTCATATCGTCGGTGGCCTTTTGCTGGCCATCCACCGTGGCGGTTTGATGGGCGCCAAAATAGATGCCGCCGATCAGCTCACGGACGATGATAAAATCAATGCCCTTTTCCACGATTTCCGGCTTCAGCGGGGAGGCCGCCGCCAGCTGGGGCCAAATTTTGGCCGGGCGGTTATTGCTATAAACCCCCATGCCTGCCCGCAGGCGGAGAAGGCCCTTTTCCGGCCGCATGGGGCCGGGAACGTCGTTCCACTTATCGCCGCCTACCGCGCCAAGAAGCACGCTGTCACTGGCCAGACATTTTTCCAGCATGTCCTGGGGCAGCGGGTCGCCCCACTTATCGATGGCGCAGCCGCCCATGTCCACATCCTCATAGCGGAAGGTATGGCCAAACCGCTCCGCCACCGTATCAAGCACCAAAAGGGCCTGGTCTACGATCTCCGGGCCGATGCCGTCGCCTCGGATCACGGCAATATGCTTTTCCATCAACCTTCCCTCCCCTTCAAGGAGGCCAGCAGGCCCCCCTTTTGGATGATTTGCTGAATAAACTCCGGGAACGGCTGGGCCTGATAGACCTTGCCGGTGGTGATATCCCGAATTTCGCCGGTGTCAAAGTCCACCGCCACCTCGTCGCCGGCGGCGATCTCCTCCGCCGCCTGGGGACACTCCAAAATGGGCAGGCCGATATTGATGGCGTTGCGGTAGAAAATTCGGGCAAAGCTTTTGGCAATGACGCAGCCGGTTTTACAGGTTTTGATCACCAGAGGCGCATGCTCCCGGGAGGAGCCGCAGCCAAAATTCCAGCCAGCCACCATAATGTCGCCCGGCTGTACCCGATGGACAAACTCTTTGTCGATATCCTCCATACAGTGCAGGGCCAGCTCGTTGGCATCGGCGGTGTTGAGATACCGGGCGGGAATGATCACATCGGTATCCACATTATCGGGATACTTAAACACGTGTCCTTTGGTATACATGGCTTACTCCTCCTCAGGCGGGGTGATATGGCCGGTCAGCGCGCTGGTGGCAGCGGTAGCGGGGCTGGCCAGGTAAACCTCGCTGTCTACATGGCCCATACGGCCCACAAAGTTACGGTTGGTGGTGGAGATGCACCGTTCCCCGGCGGCAAGGATGCCCATGTAGCCGCCCAGGCAAGGGCCGCAGGTGGGGGTAGACACCACCGCGCCGGCATCGATAAAATCGGTGACATAGCCCCGGGTGACGCACTGTTTATAGATCTCCATGGTGCCCGGGATAATGATGCAGCGGACGCCAGGGGCCACCTGGTTCCCCTTCAAGATCCGCCAGGCGCTTTCCATATCCTCCAGCCGGCCATTGGTACAGCTGCCGATCACCACCTGATCTACCGTGATGGCGGTCAACTCCGCGGCAGGACAGGTATTTTCTGGCAGGTGGGGACAGCTGACGGTAGGCACGATCTGGGAAAGGTCAATTTCGATGGTTTTTTCATACACCGCGTCCTCATCGGCGGTATACTCCACCGGCTGCCGCTCACAGCGGCCGCTCATATAGGCCCGGGTCACATCGTCTACCGGGAAGATGCCGTTTTTGGCGCCGGCTTCAATGGCCATATTACAGATGCACAGCCGGTCATCCATGGAGAGGGTGGCCACGCCTGGGCCGGTAAACTCCATGCTACGGTAAAGGGCGCCGTCAACGCCGATTTGGCCGATGATGGTCAAGATGAGATCCTTACCGCTGCAGCTTTTGGGCAGACGGCCCTTCAGCACAAAGCGGATGGCGGAGGGAACCTTAAACCAGGCCATGCCGGTAGCCATACCGGCGGCCATATCGGTACTGCCAACGCCGGTGGAGAAGGCCCCCAAAGCGCCGTAGGTACAGGTGTGGCTATCGGCGCCGATGATGCAGTCGCCGGCAGTGACGATCCCTTGCTCCGGCAGCAGAGCGTGCTCAATGCCCATTTTGCCCACGTCATAAAAGTGGGAAATGCAGTTTTGACAGGCAAACTCCCGGCACTGCTTGGACTGCTGGGCCGCCTTGATATCTTTATTGGGCACAAAGTGATCCAGCACAATGGCAATCCGCCGCTGATCGAACACCTGGTCAAACCCGGCCTTTTTGAATTCATTGATGGCCACCGGGGTGGTGATATCGTTGCCCAACACAAGATCCAAGCGGGCGTTGATGAGCTGTCCCGGCTGGACGGAAGGCAGGCCCGCGTGAGCCGACAGGATCTTTTGGGTCATTGTCATTCCCATAGAAGCTTCCTCCTTAGGATTCTCGGATTTTATTGTTATAGGCGCTTAGCAGGGCATGGATGCCGGCATGCATAATGTCGGTGTCGGTGCCCGCGCCCCATTTGGTGGCGCCGTCGTCGCACTCCAGGCCGATATAGGCGGCAGCTACGCTGCTTGAGCCTTGGCCCTGCATGCTGTGCTCAGTATACTCCGCCAGGCGGTAACTGTCGCCGGTATAGGCCTTCAGACCGTTGCTTACCGCGTCTAAGGGGCCGTTGCCAGTGGAGGTAAGGGTCTTTCTATCCCGCCCATTGCGGGTAAAGGTGATTTCCGCGTTGGTGGTTTTGTCCTCCCGGTGGAAGACTACCCGCTCCAGGGCGATGGGGGATTGATCGTTAAAATAGCTGTTTTGGAACACCTGCAGCACATCGGACACCTTTAACTCCCGGTGCTCCGCGTCTGACACATGCTTGCAGCGATAGCTCAGATCCTCCCGCATTTTTTTCGGCAGCACATAACCATAGGTCTGCTCCAGCAAATAGCCGATGCCGCCCTTACCGCTTTGGGAATTGACCCGGATCACATCCGCGTCATAGGTGCGGCTGATGTCGTGGGGATCAACGGGAATGTAGGGCACCGTCCAGCGGTGGAGGTGCTTTTCCTCCCGCCAGTGCATCCCCTTGGCAATGGCGTCCTGATGGCTGCCGGAAAAGGCGGCAAACACCAAAGCGCCGGCATAGGGCGTGCGCTCATAGACATGCATACGGGTGCATTTTTCATAGGTTTCGGCAATGGCGGGCATGTCGGTGAAATCCAGCTTCGGATCCACCCCGTGGGAATACATGTTCATGGCCAAGGTGACAATGTCCACATTACCGGTACGCTCGCCGTTGCCAAACAAGGTGCCCTCGATGCGGTCAGCCCCGGCAAGAAGGCCAAGCTCCGCATCGGCCACGCCGGTACCCCGGTCGTTATGAGGGTGAAGGGATATGGTCACATGCTCCCGATGGTTCAGGTTTTCGTGCATATACTCCACCTGGGAGGCGTATACATGGGGCAGGCTCATCTCCACCGTCACCGGCAGGTTGATGATCACATTGTTGTCCGCCGAAGGCTCCAGCACGTCCAGCACGGCGTTGCATACCTCAAGGGCATACTCCGGCTCGGTGCCGGTAAAGCTTTCCGGAGAATATTCAAAGCGGAAATTGCCCTCATATTCCGCCGCCAGCTTTTTCACCAGCTTTGCCCCGTCTACGGCGATCTGCTTGATCTCCTCCTTAGACTTGTGGAACACCTGCTCCCGTTGGGCTACGCTGACGGAATTATAAAAATGGATAATGGCATGGGGCGCGCCCTTACAGGCCTCAAAGGTTTTGCGGATGATATGCTCCCGGCACTGGGTAAGCACCTGGACAGTAACATCCTGGGGGATCATATCCTTTTCAATGAGGGTACGGAGAAATTCATATTCTGTTTCCGAGGCCGCGGGAAAGCCCACCTCGATCTCCTTAAAGCCCACCTGCAAAAGCAGCCGGTAAAAGGTCAGCTTTTCCTCCAGGCTCATGGGGACGATCAGGCTTTGGTTGCCGTCTCGCAGGTCAACGCTGCACCAGGCGGGGGCTTTTTCGATATGGTCCTTACGCACCCACTTACAGCCGGTTTGCGGGGCGGGATAATAGCCTACGCTATATTTGGTGGCATCCATAACACTTGGTTCCTTCCTTGTGATCTTTTCGGCTCAAAGCTCTGCCACGGTGTCGATTTCCACAAGAACGTTCTTGGGCAACTCCCGTACGGCCACGCAGGACCGGGCAGGCTTACCGGTGAAATACTGGGCGTACACCTGGTTAAAGGCAGCAAAATCCCCCATATCCCGCAAAAAGCAGACAGTTTTAACGACCTTTTCCAAAGAGCTTCCGGCCTGCTCCAGCACGGCCTGGACATTCTTACAGACCTGCTCGGTCTGGGCCTGGATGGTTGTGGCCTCAATGGCGCCGGTGGCAGGATTGATGGGGATTTGGCCGGAGGTAAACACCATGTTGCCGGTGATGATGGCTTGGGAATAGGGTCCGATGGCCTCAGGGGCCTTGGGGGTATAAACAGCTTTACTCATGAGATGATCCTCCTTATATTTTACGCAATGGTGAAGCCTTCCTGACGGAGCTTCTCTTCAATTTCACGGATATGGTCGTAGTCTCGGGTTTCCATGGTGATGCGCAGATAGCAGCCGTTGACGCTTTGGGTGGTATCCGCCCGCTCGTGGTGGACGCCGGTAACATTGCCGCCGCAGTCGGCGATGATGCGAGACACGTCCTTAAGCTGGCCCGGCTTGTCCACCAGCTCCAGCAGCAGATCGCACCGGCGGCCGGCCTTCATCAGTCCCCGCTGGATCACCCGGGAAAGGATGGTCACGTCAATATTGCCGCCGGACACCAGGCTAACCACCCGCTTGCCATGGAGGGGGAATTTGTCGAACATAGCCGCCGCCACCGCCACAGCGCCGGCGCCCTCAGCGATCATCCGATGGCGCTCTACCAAGGCCAAAATGGCGGAGGATATTTCATCCTCGGAAACCAGGGCGATATCGTCCACATACTGGCTGACAAGAGAGAAGGTATTCTCTCCCGGCTGCTTTACGGCAATACCATCGGCGATGGTGGACACAGAATCGGTGCAGACGATCTTTCCTTGGCGGATGGAATCGTACATGCTGGGTGCGCCAGCGGCCTGCACGCCGTAGACTTTCACTGAGGGGCAGATGGATTTTAGGGTAAAGGCCACGCCGGAGATCAGTCCGCCGCCGCCGATGGGCACAATGACCGCGTCGATATTTTCCAACTCCTTGGTGATCTCCAGGGCAATGGTGCCCTGGCCGGCGATGACGTTTTCATCGTCAAAGGGGTGGACGAAGGTGTAGCCCATTTCCTCCTTTAGCTCCAGAGCCTTTTGGTAGGCGTCGTCATAGCAGCCCTTGACCAGACATACCTTGGCGCCGTAGCCCTTGGTGGCCTCCACTTTGGAGATGGGCGCGGCATCCGGCAGGCAAATCAAAGAATCGATGCCGTATTTGGCGGCGGCCAAGGCTACGCCCTGGGCATGGTTGCCAGCGGAGCAGGCAATGACGCCCCGCTTTTTTTCCTCATCGGAAAGCATGGCAATTTTATAGCCGGAGCCGCGCAGCTTAAACGATCCGGTATTTTGCAGATTTTCCGGCTTTAAGTACAGCTCACAATGGGGGGCGATGGCGGAAGCCCGCACCAAAGGGGTCTCCCGGACGATGCCCTTGAGCACATTGCCAGCCTGAAACACTTTATCTAATGTAAGCATATCTCTGTCCTCTTCCTATACAATGGTCTTGGGGTAACGATGCAAAAAATCCTGCCTCTTTATCATGCAAAATAATGCAAAGAGACAGGATTTCTATTTCAGCAAATAAAAATCTTGCGGTACCACTCTTTTTGCCGGCAAACGCCGACCCCTCAGCTGTGATTGGATCACAATCCCTTTCTAACGGTCAGGCCCCGTCCGTCCTACTGAGAAAGCATCTGTTCAGAGTGGCCGCTCCCAGGCGAGCTGGCAAAGGCCCATCCGCTGGCTTGCACCGTCCGCCAGCTCTCTTGTGGCTGGAAGCCCCTTGCTTTTCCTGATCATCGCGTTTTTCATTTTCTTTCTAGCCATTCTACAATAGATTCTATTTCCTGTCAAGGGCAAACGGGAAAAATATTTTTCCCCCTGGTCTTGTGGGTCAGGAGAAAAAAAATTTGCGTTTTTAACCCATTAACCTATTGACATTATGAGTTTTATGTGATACCATGCCAACCGTAAGGAAATCATTGGTGGTATCACAATTTCCTTCATCCAGCAAATCCGTTTGATCCCTCTCCCAGTGGCTGTCCGCCAAGAGGACGCCAGGGGAAACAACAGCATAAGGAGGAACCTGTCATGACCTTTTACTTCTCCTGTCCGGCGGGAAGAACCCAGCGAATGTGAAGCCCCGTTCATCATCCATAAAATCATAATCAAATCTATAAAGAAATGAGGATCTACTTATGTCTGAATATAAATTTGAAACCTTACAGCTCCATGTTGGCCAAGAACGGCCCGATCCCGCTACCGATGCCCGGGCGGTACCCATTTACGCCACCACCTCCTACGTGTTCCACAACTCCGCCCACGCCGCCGCTCGCTTTGGTCTAACCGACGCTGGCAACATTTACGGCCGCCTGACCAACTCCACCCAGGGCGTGTTCGAGGATCGCATCGCCGCTTTGGAGGGCGGTGTTGCCGGTCTGGCTGTGGCTTCCGGCGCCGCCGCGATCACCTACGCCATCCAGGCCCTGGCCCAGGCCGGGGATCACATCGTGGCCCAGAAGACGATCTATGGCGGCACCTTCAACCTGTTGGCCCATACCCTGCCCCTGTACGGCATTACCACCACCTTTGTGGACGCCCACAACCTAGATGAGCTGGAAGCCGCAATCCAGCCCAACACCAAGGCTGTCTTCATTGAAACCCTGGGCAACCCAAACAGCGACATTCCCGACATCGATGCCATCGCCGCCATCGCCCACAAGCACGGCCTGCCCCTGGCCATCGACAACACCT
>CAYVWG010000059.1:0-4523 GCA_964455425.1 uncultured Oscillospiraceae bacterium
ATTTCAACCATCACAGGCTAATTCTTGAGGGCATCGGGGCGGTATTGCCCCACTTGCTGTGTCGCTTCGGCAAGGTTAATTGTCTGAATTCCATTTTTTCTCGCATATGTTCTGGATGCAGAAGTGACTCCCGGCAATGTACATGACAGCGTGGTGTTTTGCATACCAAACCCCGGTCTTGTCTAGCGCAAAACCGGGGTTATTCGACACTCTGAAACCTACCCGCCGCAGAAAAGCTGCGGCGGGTAGGTTTTCCAATATGCACAAAATTTATTTTGTTTCTTACAAGAAATTCATGAACTATTCATAAGTTTGTGCTATAATTATTTTGTAAAACAAACCGTGAATAAGCGGCTGTCGGTAGGGCCGGCGGAGGAAGGAGGCCCTTTGTGAACATATTGTTTTTTCTCACCCCCAAAGCCAACTGTGCCGTGTTGTACAACGATGAATCCTTGCGCGAAGCTCTGGAACGGATGGAAATTGCCGGCTATGCCGCCTTGCCCATTATCCGTAAGGACACCGGCGTATATTGCGGTACTCTTACCGAGGGAGACCTTCTCTGGGGGCTAAAAAATATTTGCCATATGGATGTGAAAGAGGCCGAAGCCCACAGCATCATGGAAATCACCCATCACCGGGACAATGTCCCTGTTCGGGTGACTACTCAGATGTCCGATTTGCTGAGTAAGGCGTTGGATCAAAACTTTGTGCCGGTGGTGGATGACCGAGATAAGTTTATCGGCATCATTACCCGCCGCTCCATCATGCAGTATTTCTTGGGAAATTCCTCTCTTCCCTAGGCTGAGGCAGCGAATAACGCTAGTCCAGCGCCAGGCCCAGATATCCCTCTGGCGGCGGCAGCTTGCCCAGCGGCTTGACCTGGGCAAAGGCTGTGCCCTGTCCCGGCCCCCGAACTTGGGCGGTTTTTGCGCCAAAAAATGCCAAAATGTCCGCCAAAGCCTGTGGATCGCCAAGAAATTCCTTGATCTGCAGGCCGGCTTCCGTCTGCTCCGCAGCAGCGCAGGCCATGTCCTTTACCGCCACCAGCCGGTAGCAAAGCAGCACCTGGCTGGGATGATCCATGTACCCCAGACCTTGCAGCCATTGCCGCCGCAGGGTCTGATATTCTTTTGCCCCTACCTCTCGGACGACCTGGTTCGAGGGCTTGGCCCAGGCCTGCCATTGGCGGCAGGTAAAGCCATAGCGATAGCCCATAGACCCATACATCCGCCCCAGCGCAGGGCTTGCTGGCCGCAGGCAGGTAAAGGAAACCCCCTGCCGCTGCAGGCAGCGCTCGGCGAAGGCCAGCAGATGCCGGCAGCAGCCTTGTTTCCGAAAGGCCGGCGCGGTGGCCACCGCGTAGAGATAGGCCCCTGCCTGGCGCTGCCCATTGGCCCCGATAAAGGGTGCGGGCAGGGGATATACCATGGCACAAATTTGGGAGCCTTGCCGTAAAACAAAGGTGTGCTCCACAGGAAAACGGGCAAAATAGGCGTAAATGTCCTGTGGCCGGTCACCAAAGCATTGCTGCCATAAACCTGCCACTTGGGCCAAGTCCTCCGGCGCTGCCTGCCCCGGGATCATAGCACCTGCTCCGGGCTGGCTACACACACCCATTTGCGCAGCAGGGTGTCTGGGTGATAGGATAGCTTGGCCTTGCGCAGGCCCTCCAGCCCCATGTCGTCTTCCCGGTTGAGATACCGAAGCTCCGGGTGAAGCTGCCGTAAGCGGCTGGCAAAGGCCTGATTCACCGCCGCGTAGGCGCCGGGGATATCGGGAAAGGCCTTTTCAAAATTCACGTCAAATACATCCCGGCGGATCTGGTTGCCCATGGTCATGGCAATGACGCGGCCATCATACACCAGCATCAGCCCTTCCATGTGCAGGGCATCAAAATGGGTAAAGGCGGCGGCCAGGGCCTGCTTTTCTCGGCGGTAGTCGGTGCCAGGATTCATCTGCTCATGCTGGGCATACCATTGCTTCACCATGGCTTGAACCTGGGGCAGATTTTCCACTGTCATGGTTACCGTTTGGCACCCTGGACAGGCGTCGGCAAACCGGTGGATGTGGTTGCGCTTGGCCTGGAGCTTTTTTCCCTTTAGCTCTGCCAGCCGGTGGATGTCATAAATATAGTCCGCGCCGCTGCGTACCTCATGAAAACTGAATACCCCAGGGAAGGCCTCTTCCAGCAGGGCCTTGGCCCGGTCGGTGACGGCGTACATGTTCAGGGGGATGTGCCGCTTTTGGGCATCCACGGCCAAGCGGCGCACAGCCTGGGCCAAATCCCCGCTGCCTGCGGGTAAAAGATAGCTGTCCGCCCCGGAATGACGGGTGAGGACATACACAAAGCCATCCTCTACGGCCACCCGCTGGGGACCCCACAAATAGAGGTTGGCGGCACTAAATTCGCAGCCGGGATCTGCCAGCTCCTGCAAGATCGGTTGAAGGGCAGAACCCATGGAGGGCTGCATGGGTTGAAAATGTAGCATACGATTTCTCCTGTTTTTCCGTTTGATCCGGTTCCTAATCCTTTGTAGGAACAAGGTGCCGCCGGCTGGCGCTGTCCGTTTGTCCCTAAGGGGACAAACGCTGTCCCTAGGAAATGCTTCCCTTCTTCTCAGGAAGATGCTTCCCCGCGTAGCCGTATGACAGACGGATATAGATATCATTTTAGCATACGCGCCGGTTCCTTGCAAGGGTGATGTTGACCTCCAAAGGCCATCTTGCCAGGGAAGTGTTCCTGGAAAAACCTTTTGCCCTGTTTTAGGGGATAAGCACCAAAATGTGGCGTATGTGGCCGACGGCAGGAAGCTTCCGCCCGGATATTCTGCCCCGGCGGCAGGAAGCTTCCGTCTCGATATTTTGCCCCGGCAGGCCAAGAGGCAGTCTCGGCAGAGCTTGGAAAAAATTTCAGAAATAAGCATGTACATTTTCCGGCTTTTGTGGTAAACTATCGGTAAGCAAGAGATATGTTTTTCGGAGGGAGGCTGGCTTTTTGGGCGCAAAAACGATGGTTTTGGCCCCAGGGCCGGTGGCGTTTCCAGAAAAACTGTCTTTGTGGCTGGATCAAAACTGTCCTTCCGGCTGGTATTTTGCCGGTAAAGAGACGGAAACCGTTTACCGCCAGCTGTATGGGGCGGATCGGCTGGTGCTGGCTAGCCCAAGCTTTGACCTTATCCGGGCCATAGCCCGGGGGGAAGATGGGCAAAGGGAGGCCAAGACATTTTTGCTTTGCCTTCTTTGGGGCAAGCCCGCAGTAATCTTGTTGGATTTTTGGCCCCCTATGCTCAACTGCGGCCCGCTGTTTTCGCCCCTTTCCCAGGATCTGGCTAAGATCGCCCAGCAGGGCGTGTCGGTGCAGGCCTATGCCGTTTCGGCGCCGCCTATGGCCGCTGCCGGATTGGTCACCGAACCGTTGGTGCGGCAGGCGGCCCGTATGGCCCGTCCCTTGTGCTGCGGCAAAAACACATTGTTCACCCCGGCGGCCCAGGACGCCGCGAAAGCGCTAGGGGTGCGGATGATAAGGGAGTAGAGCGGTATGCAGCTGGCAAAGGTCATCGGTAAGGTGGTCAGCACCACTAAGGCAGAGGGGTTGACGGGCTTAAAGCTCCTTTTGGTGCAGGCAGGGCAAGAGCCTGCCTTTGTGGCGGCAGATACCGTAGGCGCTGGGGAGGGAGACACGGTGCTCACCGTCTCCGGCGGCGCTTGCCGGCAGCTGCCGGGCTGGCGGCAGATGCCGGTAGATCAGGCCATCGTGGCCATTGTGGACACAACGGTGGTCTATCCCTCCATATGAAATTGCGGCCATTTTTGGCTTTGGCAATAAAAAATAAACGCGGAAAGGAACGATACACCATGAACAACTTTACACCTGCAGGCATGGCAAAGTACATTGACCACACGCTCTTGAAGCCCGAGGCTTCCGCAGAGGATATCCGCAAGATCTGCGACGAGGCGAAGGCCCTAAACGTGGCCAGCGTCTGCGTCAACCCTAGCTATATTCAGCTTGTTGCTGACCAGTTGGCTGGCACCGACGTTACCCCCTGCTGTGTTGTAGGCTTCCCTCTGGGCGCAACCACGCCGGAGGTCAAGGCCTTTGAGGCGGCCAACGCCGCTGAGCATGGCGCACGGGAAGTAGACATGGTCATTAACGTAGGCGCCATCAAGTCTGGCGATTGGGATTTGGTGCAAAAGGATATCCAGGCGGTAGTAGACGCGGTTAAGGGTAAGGCTCTGGTCAAGGTCATTTTGGAGTGCTGCCTGCTTACCGATGAGGAAAAGGTCAAGGCTTGCCAGGTGTCTAAGGCGGCAGGGGCTGACTTCGTTAAGACCTCTACCGGCTTCTCCACCGGCGGCGCCACAGTGGCAGATGTGGCGCTTATGCGCAAAACCGTTGGCCCGGATATGGGCGTAAAGGCCTCCGGCGGCGTGCGGACCTATGCTGATGCGGTTGCCATGATCGAAGCTGGCGCAAACCGCTTGGGCGCTTCCTCCGGCAAGAAAATTTGCGAGGGATAATCCAC
>CAYVWG010000059.1:4623-10173 GCA_964455425.1 uncultured Oscillospiraceae bacterium
TTTGCCGTCTCCTTATTTTTCTGACAGCAGCTTGTTTAGCTCATGCATAAAGCTGTTGATGTCCTTAAACTGCCGGTACACCGAGGCAAAGCGCACATAGGCCACCTCATCTAGGGGCCGCAGTTGCTCCATGACCAGCTCGCCGATCTTATCGGTGCTGACTTCCTGCTCAAAGGAGTTTTGGATGGTCCGCTCAATGCTTTGCACCGCTGCCTCCAAAGACGCCATGGGCACCGGACGCTTTTCACAGGCCCGGAGCATACCATTGAGGATCTTGTTCCGGTCAAAGGCCTGCCGGCTGTTGTCTCGCTTGATGACCATAAGGGGCAGGATCTCCACCGTTTCGTAGGTGGTAAACCGTTTTTGACAGCCTAAACATTCCCGGCGGCGGCGGATGGAGCGGCCGTCCTCCGCGTGGCGGGAGTCTACAACCTTGTTGTCGTCAAAGCCGCAGTAGGGGCATTTCATAAAAATATCCCTCCTGAATATGTATTTTTGTAAACTATACCAAAAAATTCCGTTTTTGTCTAGGTTTTTCTTCGCCCAAGCAGTCTTCCAGCACTTCGGAAAGAGACACCGGCGTAACGCCGTTGCGCCACAGGGCGTCTAGCAGCGCTTCCGCCTCCCCGGGCAGAGGGGTGATGTTTCTGAATTCCTTCCGCTCCTTGCCCCGGGCGGTCATGGCCTCTAGCCGGATGCCAAAGCAATCTACTTCTCCTGTGGGTAGGGGATAGGTATCCGCCACCAGGCTGTAGCGAACCACTAGGTTGCCGCTGTTTAATGTTTTGATTTTTTCAGGATTCATGATTTTTCCCTCCTTTTCTCTATTGAAACATAAAATCGGCAAAAAGAAAAGAAAAATTTTCCGCAAGTTTCGTGGGGGTTTCCCCAAAAATGGGGGAAAACGACCAACATTTTCCTCCCTCGACGAGGTTCTCCCGCCCGTTGACAACCGCCCCCTTCTGCAGTACAATCAAAAGAAAAGGGAGGGAGTTCCATGGAAAAATCACAGCTGACCCAGCTTATCGCTGTAGCCGCCGGAAGACAGAAGGCGGACGTGGTACTGAAAAACTGCCAGGTGGTCAACGTGTTTACAGGTACGATCGAACAAGGAGATATTGCCTTTTGCGGCAATACCATCGCCGGGATCGGCGCCTATGCCGGCCATCGGGAGATCGATGCCAAGGGCCGCTTTGCCCTGCCGGGATTGATGGACAGCCATATCCACATTGAGTCTGCCTATGTAAGTCCGGAAGAATTTGGCCGCATGGTGGTGCCCCACGGTACGGCGGCGGTGATCGCCGATCCCCATGAGATCGTCAATGTCTGTGGCCTTAAGGGCCTGGAGTATATGATCCAAGCCGCCAAGGGCACGGCCTTGGATGTACAGTATATGCTGCCCTCCTGTGTGCCGGCCACCCCCTTTGAGCATAACGGCGGCCCCCTGGACGCCGCCCAAATGGAGGCGCCGATGGGCCGGCCGGAGCTGCTGGGCTTGGGCGAGTTCATGAACTTTGTGGGCGTGACCTCCGGAGACGGCCAGGTGGTGGAAAAGCTGCTGGTGGCCCAAAACCACGGCAAGCCCATCGATGGACATTGTCCCGGCCTTCAGGGCTTGGCCTTGAACGCCTATGTCGCCGCCGGCGTGGGTACCGATCATGAGTGCACCACCGTGGAGGAAATGCAAGACCGTCTGGCCCGGGGCATGTATGTCCAGCTGCGCCAAGGCTCCGCCTGCCACGACCTGCGCAAGCTTCTTGGAGGTGTGACAAAGGAAAACAGCCACCGCTGCCTGCTTTGCTCCGATGACCGTCAGCCCAAAACCATCCGTCAGGAGGGCCATTTGGACGGCCTGCTGCGCATCTGCGTGGAGGAAGGGCTTGACCCGGTTGCCGCCGTTACCATGGCTTCTTTGAACGTGGCCCAGTGCTATGGCTTGAAGCGCCGGGGGGCCATTGCTCCGGGCTATCGGGCGGATGTGGTGCTGGTGGAGGATCTGCGGCAGTTTGCCGTGTGGCAGGTATGGCTCTCCGGCCAGCTGGCGGCGGAAAACGGCGCGTATCTGCTGCCGGTGACCCGAGCGGATACCCAGGCTGTGGCCAGCAGCGTACATGTGCGGGATTTTGATTGTAAAAAGCTGGCCCTGCCCTTGGGCAGCAGCCGGGTGCGGGTCATGGAGATCCAGCCTGGCGGCGTGGTGACCAAAAACACCGTGGCCCTGGTAGACCGGGATGAAAGGGGCTGCTTCCGGTATGCCCCGGACAGAGACATTGTCAAGCTGGCCGTGGTGGAGCGCCACCAATACACCGGCAACGTGGCCTGCGGCCTGCTGAAAGGCTATGGCATCCGCCGAGGGGCCGTGGCCCTGACGGTGGCCCACGATTCCCACAATATTATTGCCGCCGGCGTCAGCGATGAGGAGATCGCCGCCGCCGTTGAGGCCCTGATGGCTCAGCAGGGCGGCATGGTGCTGGTGCTCGATGGCCAAGTGTTAGACAGCATGCCCCTGCCCATTGCGGGCTTGATGAGCGACCAATCCGGCCAGTGGGTGGAGGAAAAGCTGTCCACGCTGCACCAAAAGGCCCAGGAGATTTTGGGGGTAGCCCCAACCGTGGAGCCGCTGATGACCCTGTGCTTTATGTCCTTGCCGGTGATTCCGGAGCTAAAGCTGACGGATATGGGGCTGTTTGACGTGGAGAAATTTGCCTTTGTGCCCCTAGAGGCCGAGGAAAGGGAAATTCTACCTACCCATTGACAAGGTAGGAAATATGGGGTATCCTATGGATATTGTCAGGAAAGGATAAACCATGGAGATACAAACCTACACCGACGCCCAGCTTTGCCGGCTGTTAGAGGATGAAACCATGACCGCCCCTTTGGCCGCCGCCGCAGACGCCTTGCGGCGGCGGCATTACGGGGACGCCGTGTATCTGCGGGGGCTGATCGAGTTTACCAATTATTGCCGCAACAATTGCTACTATTGCGGCCTCCGCCGGGACAACCGGCAGCTGGAGCGTTACCGTCTGACCCAGGAGGAAATTTTGTCCTGCTGCCGCCAGGGCTACGCCTTGGGCTTTCGTACCTTCGTCCTTCAAGGGGGCGAGGATGAGGCCTATACGGATCAGGAGCTCTGCGCGTTGGTGGCGGCCATCAAAACAAACCATCCGGATTGTGCCGTAACCTTGTCCTTGGGGGAAAAATCCCCCCAAAGCTACGCCGCCTATTTTGCCGCCGGGGCGGACCGCTACCTTTTGCGGGAGGAAACCGCCGACCCTGCCCATTACCGACGGCTGCACCCGCCCTCCATGTCCGGAGAGAAGCGGAAACAGTGCCTGTGGGCCTTGAAGGAGATCGGTTATCAGGTGGGGGCCGGGTTTATGGTAGGCTCGCCCTATCAGACCACCGCCCATATCGTGGCTGATTTGCGGTTTTTGCAGCAGCTTCAGCCGGATATGATCGGCATCGGCCCGTTTATCCCCCAGGGAGCAACCCCTTTTGCCGGCAAAGCCCAGGGCGATCTGCAAAAGACGCTGCGGGTGCTGTCGGTGCTGCGGCTGCTGTTTCCCTACGCGCTGCTGCCGGCCACCACGGCCTTGGGCACCATCCATCCCCAGGGACGGGAGCTGGGGCTAAAAGCCGGGGCCAATGTGCTCATGCCCAATCTTTCGCCGGTGGCGGTGCGAAAGAAGTACGCCCTGTATGATGGCAAGATCTGTACCGGCGAGGAAGCCGCCGAGTGCCGCGATTGCCTTTCCCGCCGGGTGGCGCTTGCCGGCTACCGCATCGTTACCAGCCGGGGAGATGTAAAACGCCCCCCTGCCGCCTGCTCATCCCCGGCCCGGAAGGCGTGGCCATAAGCGGAGGAAAAGGGCCTGGCGCAAAAGGGGATCCCTCCGAGAGCGGCGGCGACAAAACAGAAAAAATGGCGCGGAAATCGGAAATTCTTCCGTTTCCGCGCCATAAATCTTGGGATGCGTTTGACAAGCGCCTATTTTGTGGCAGCCTGCTTCCGTGGGCCTAGCCCTCCGCTTCCAAGGGGCGTACCCTTTGGCGGTAGATGCTTCTGGTCAGCAGCAGGGCGGCCAGGCAGGCAACGGCCTCAGCAATAGGGAAGGCCCACCAAACAACGTCCGCCTTGCCGCTGATCTGTATCAATATCCAAGCCGCTGGCAGGGCCACCACGACCATACGCAGCAGCGAGATAATCAGGGAATAGACACCGTTTCCCAGGGCTTGGCATACGCCTTGCAGGATGATGTTTACCCCCACAAACAGGAAGCCGCAGCTGATGATCCGCAAGGCCAGCTGGCACAGCCCGGTGGAAGCGGAGGAAATGGCAAAGACGCTCACCACCTGGGGAGCGAAGCATTGCATAATCAAAATGCCCAGGGCCATGATCACGGAGGCGATCAGCAGGCCGACCTTGGTGGCTTGCCGGATGCGCTGGGGCCGCTTGGCCCCATAGTTGTAGGAAATGATGGGAACCGAGGCGTTGTTTAGCCCAAAGGCAGGCATAAAGATAAAGCTTTGCAGCTTATAATACACGCCGTATGCGGTGACGGCGCTTTCCGACACACTGCCAAGGATCAGATTCATACCGTAGGTCATTACAGAGGTCAATGCCTGCATCACGATAGCCGGGCCGCCTACGGTATAGATCTTGCCGATGATGGGGAGATTGGGCTTGAGCATATATGGGCGGATGCGAATTTCTTTATTTGCCGCAAAGTGGAGCGCCAAAGCCGCCACCAAGGACACACACTGGCCGATTACCGTAGCGATAGCGGCGCCCCGCACCCCCATGGGGGAAAAGCCCAGGTAGCCAAAGATCAAAATCGGGTCTAAAATGATGTTGGTGATGGCGCCGGCCAGCTGCGCCAGCATGGCCGGGGTGGTTTTGCCGGTGGCTTGCAGCAGCTTTTCAAAGCACATGTAGAACACCGAGCCAAAGCTGTAAATGGTGACGATCTGTAAGTATTCTCTGGCCATGGCGGCGGTTTGGGCGTTGGCGGTTTGGCTGCGGATATAGGCCGAAGCGCCAAAGATGCCGAAGATCAGCGCCGCCAGATAGTATACGGCGCTAAGCAGCAAGGCGTTGCCGGCAATGGTGCTGGCGGTTTTGTGGTCTTGCCTACCCAGGCTTCTGGATAAAGAAGCGTTTACGCCTACGCCTGTGCCGACACAAAAGGCCAAAATCAGCATTTGTATGGGAAAGGCCAAGGTCAGGGCGTTTACCGCCCCGTCGCCTACGCCGGCAATGTGGGATACAAACAGGCTGTCCACCACATTGTACAGGGCCTGCACAATCATAGATAGCATCATGGGCGCACCCATGGTCAGTACCAGACGAAACACCGGCGTGGTGCCCATCTTGTTGGGGGCCATAGAGGAATCGTTCATGGGGAGTCTCCCTTCTGCAAAATTGGTAAAAAACTGTGCAAACCAGGGTGGTTTGCACAGAGCGTGTGGCAATATTGTCCACATCCGGAGTTATTTTACCAGGACGGTAGAAAAATGTCAAGTATTCTCCTTGCGGTTTTTGTGAAACAC
>CAYVWG010000060.1:0-9943 GCA_964455425.1 uncultured Oscillospiraceae bacterium
TAGCTACCGTCTTGCCGCAGTCGAGGCAAACGGTATCACCGGTGTAGCCAGCCTCCGTGCAGGTAGCCTCTACGGCGTTCTGCACTTCAGTGTTTTCATGCTTGCAATCTTCCGGTTCGCTGGCACTCTTCACATAGAAGTTCAGGGCAAACAGCTCAGTAGTACTGTTGTTATAATAGCCAGACCAGTAGTTGTTACTCTCATACCACTCAATATAGCAGCTTCTAGCAACATTGAGGACATAGAATGTGCTGTTGGCTGCATCCGCCACAGACAGGGACCACTGATCGTTGACTTCGCCCAGAGGCATGCTGGAGTAACTGTCGGCCATAGCCAGATTCTGGCCGTTTACAGAGAAAGTGTAGTCATCGCCTTCCTTACCAACCGTCCAAACCAGGGCGGCGTCAGGATCGGTAATTTTGCCATCTACAGGCGTAATGGCAACGCCGCTGTTATAGAAGCCGTCATATTCGCTGGAGAGGGCAATGTTCTTCGCCGCGCAAACGATCACGACTTCATCGCCATCCTTAAGCTCGCTTGCCAAGGTATAGGTTTCGGCATCGGGCGTGGGGGTGGGGGTGGGGGTGGGGTCATCGTTCCCTGCATTGGGGTCGTTGATAAAGGTAATACGGCCTTCACCATCCCAGTTGCTGTAGTCGTGGGCCTTGAACTCATCGGAGGTCATGTACTCAATGAGAACCTGGTTATCGATCTTTACCTCGTCGGCCAGGATGGTGTCCTTCATGAACATGTTCAGGCCGTCGCCGCCCTCTTTGAGCATGTAGTTATGAGAGGCCAGCTTGTAGGTTGCGTTGGGGTCGATGGGTGCGTAGGTGCCATCCGCCTGGAGAACCTGAACGTCAGATACACGGCGGGCGCCTTCTACGCTTTCGAACATAGCCGAAACATCGGTCTTAACGGTGGACTCAATGCCCAGGTTGATGGTGTACTTCAAGCCGGAAACCTGTAGGAATCCGCCAAGCTCGCCGTCCAAGCTGCCGTCATCCAGAGCATAGACCGCACGAGAAGCCATTTCCAGAGCATCCAGAATCTGCTGGCCGGTAGCTTCTACCATGCAAGCCATGTTGCCGAAGGGATGAACCGTGATGATATCGTTATAGGTCACATCGCCAGCTTCGATGGATGCACGGACGCCGCCGCCATTGACGAAAGCGATATCCGCACCAAGGACGTACCGATAAGCATCGGCGCAAACATCGCCCAGGTTGGTTTCCTGGTAACGAACCGCGCGGACACCGGTCTCGGGGTTATTGACAACCAGAGGATAGTCGATATGCGCAACTACCTCATTGAGCAGATCCGCATATCTGGAGTTGATCTCGTTGACATACGCCTCGGTGTCGCTATCCACCACGCCCTGATAATCGGTTGCGCTGAGAAGCTCAGTGCTCAAAGTACCGTCGGCCTTGATGGTCAGCTTACCAATATTGGCCAGCTTCGTGCCGGTGGAGGACAACAGAACCGCTTTACCGTCCTTATTGTTCACCACATCCTGCTCGATAACGCTGTGGGAGTGGCCGTCCAGCACCACATCAATACCGGTGGTGTTACGGATCACGTCCGTGGAACGCCAGGGCTCAGAAGAACCATCGATGCCCAGGTGAGCCAGAGCTACAACGTAGTCAGCGCCATCAGCGCGGGCCGCGTCAACAGCTTTCTGCACAGCCTCATAGAGGGCAGTGCCGGTTTCGTCATTGTAGAAGTTATAGATCCAGTTGCCATCCTCATCCTGGAAATAGGTGGGCGTGGACTTGACCAGGGACTCGGGGGTCGCGATACCAACATAAGCAACCTTGACGCCGTTGTAGTCTGCAATGGCATAGCCATCCAGGTCTACAGCCTTGTCGTTGGCTTCTGTTCCGGTATACTGGAAGTTGCAAGCCAGGTACTGATAATCCGCGGACTGAACCAGGTCATATAGGGTATCCATGGTGTAGTCGAACTCATGGTTACCTACGGTAGCGTAGTCATAACCAACATAGTTCATGATATCTACGATGTAGGAGCCTTTGGACAGGGTGCCGATAGCGCCGCCCTGGATGGCGTCGCCCGCGTCTACCAGCGCCACGTTCTGGTGCTTGGTCTCCATATCCTTCTTCACAGCAGCCAGGCCAGCATAGCCAAAGCTGGTGGTGGAGGCATCAACGCCGCAGTGCACGTCGTTGGTATAGAGAACAACGATGTCATTCTGGTTGTCCAGAGTCTGGATGGCGTTGAAGAAGCGGTAGAGCATGACGGCCATTTCCGAACGGATCGCCGTGCCCTTAGGATCGAGCACGTTGTTGGGTTTGCCGATGATGATGCCATTGCCAACGGCCCAAGGCATTTCTGCCCAAGGATCGACTTTATCAGCATCGCTGAAGGAGCTGATGTCGGCAAGGTTTGCAGTGACGTCATAGCCCATGTACTTGGCCAGACGGTTCAGGAAGGTTGCCAGCTCCTGACGGGTGATCTGACGGTTAGGCGTGAAGTAGCCGCCGCCGGTACCATTGGTCACGCCAGCTTCTACTGCCCACTCTACAGCCTCGGTGTAGTAGGAGACAGCAGGTACATCCTTAAAGCTGCCAGAGGTGGTAGCCTCGGGGTTGCCAGCCACACGGTGCAGGGCGGTAACCACCTGCGCACGGGTCAGGCTGCCAGCAGGATTGAACAGGTAAGCGGTAGCAGAGGTGCTGCCCATATAGCCCTTTTCAAGGACAAAGTCAAGGGCGGTATGGTACCAGGCGTTCCGCTCTACATCGGTATACTGAGCGCAGGGATCCCAGTAAGCGGTGATCTCTTCTCTGCTGCGCACACGCAGACGGCGGATAAAGGTGTTGCCGGTAAGGTCGTTTTCGTCAGCATCACGAGAGCCAATGCCAACGCCGGTGACGCTCATGCCAACCTCAAGGTCATCCAAACCGGTGTAATCCTTCTGGATATAGCCGTTGATGAACAGAGCCGCCACTTCACCGGAGCCATCATCCACATAGATATAGTCGATAACGCCCTCGGTCTTGTGGATGTCGGTGACAACGCCGGAAATCTGCATCAGGTTACCGATGTTATCGTCGGACATAGCCTGGGCACAGGTGACCGCCGTAGGCTCAAGCACGTTCAGCTCGTTGGAAATGATGGAAATGCTGCCGTTATGATCTTCATTGAGGTTCAGTTCGATTTCGCCGCAATAGTAGGTAACGCCGCCATGGACACGAACCTTCTCGCCGATGAAGTAGTTGCCGGACACGGGGAACACATTGATGCCGCGGGTCTCATCCTGCACATAGATGCAATCGAAGAAAGCGGTATCTACATCATAACCGGAAGCGTTGGAGGTGACCCAGCCTTCCACGGTGAACTCTTCGTTAACCTCGCCCTTATGCACATCAGCAATGGGGGTTATGGTCTCGTCTTGGTCACCGTTCTTCAGGTAATTGAGAATGTTCAGAACCATCTGATAGTTCTCGTACTGCTCGCTGGCCTCGGTATCGGTCTTCAGGTCATAGGTGGTGACAAAGGCCGCGCCGCCACAGAGCAGGAAGCCGCCGCCGGACAGAGTCTCGACCGTCAGCAGGTTGACGTTGCCCTTCTCCACCACAACGGTGTCTTTATCATAGTCGGGCACATAAGCGGAGCCAGTGAAGTTGTCATGATAGTTGCCGGTCCAGGTGGTGTCATAGCCCTTGAGCAGGACAGTGACGTCATCCTCAGCGCCTTCATTGATAACAACGCTGGTGCCGTTATACCACTGATACGAGCCGGTGGTTGCCAGAGTGATGCCAGCGGTGAAGGGATGCTCGTTATTGAGCAGCTCAGCGCCGTCAAAGTAGATACGATACGCCTCGTTGGATGCTCTGTCGGCGTCGATAACAATGCCCTTGGCAAAGGTGGTTTTTGCGCCAACAGCCGCGTTGATCTTGTTGGACAAGGTAGCGGACGCATACTCGTCGGTGTCGTAGTCCTTACGGTCGGACTGGCAGAGATTGATGATGTTACCGCCGTTTGCCGCGTAGTCAGCGATCGCTGCCAGCTCATCCTCGGTAAAGACAGTGGGCTTGGTAGCGGTGCTACCGGTCAGCGGAACGGTGATGACGATCATGGTGTACTTGGCCAGGTTCTCCTTGGTCATTTCGCCGGCCTTGATGTACTCACAGATAATGCCGTTTTCTGCGCACAGGGCGATGAAGCTGGTTTCGCAGCCAGCGTAGTCGCCGGAGACGTAGAAGTTGGTGTGGCCGCTGTCGATACCCACATAGACAACATCATCCGCAGTGTACACGCTCTCCTCCAGAGTGGCGTTGAACACTTCCTCGCTGCCCTGGTAGACAAAGGTGAATTCCACAGAAATGGTCTGGGTGCCAGCTGCGGTGGGCGTATAGGCCACGGTGAACTCTTGGGTCGCACCGGCAGCTACATCCAGGTTGAGGGACTCGGTCTTAACCGCGGTGTCGCCAACCTTGATGGTGTAATTGGTAATGGTGACCGTATCGGTCTCACTGC
Organism: uncultured Oscillospiraceae bacterium; assembly: GCA_964455425.1. Taxonomy (GTDB): domain Bacteria; phylum Bacillota; class Clostridia; order Oscillospirales; family Oscillospiraceae; genus JAFRPC01. The sequence goes on from CAYVWG010000060.1 coordinate 4,501, forward strand.
CGTTGGTCAGGGAAGCCGTGATGTTCTCTTCGGCGCCTACAACAGCAACAGCGGTGTCGGTCTTAACGGTGACGTTGACCGGAACAGACTCGCTGGTCCAAACAGGAGCGGTAACAGCAATGTCGCCATCCTTCTGGTCAACTCTGATGTAATAGTAGGCGTTGTCGTTGGTCAGCTCGAAGGTAAGCTCAGCAGAAGCGCCGGTGACCTCCTGGGTAGACAGGGTCTTGCCGCTTTCGCCAATTACGGATACCTTGCCCAGAGCTTCGCCGTCGGGATCGTTCAGGGAAACCTTCGCGATAACGGTGTCGGGCTGGTCATCCTCCTTCAGAGGAACGACATCGCCCAGCTGATAATCGACGCCATTGACTTCCAGGTTGTAGTACAGCTGCAGGTTCTGATCCTCGGTAGCGTAGACGCGGCGAGCGGCCAGAGCGTTGTAGATGCCTACTTCTGTGAAGTCGTCGGTGAGGATAACGTCACGGCAGGTGTTGGCATCGCCCCACTTGCCCTTGTGGTTATCCTGGTTGTTGGTGGGTGCTACGTGCCAGCCCATAGCCAGAGCCTTGTCGTACTCGGAATAGGAGGGGAAGTAGCTGGAGCCGCCAACAGCGCCTTCGCCGTTGCCAACCTCAACCAGATTCAGGATCTCGTCGCGGGTAGCGGTGTAACCGGTGAAGTCACCGAAGGTACCAAAGGTGGTGCCAGGGTGGTTGAACTGGGAAACAACAGGAGCTTCCTCAATGTACTTGGTTTGTACGCCATCAGCAACAGGGTTGCCGTCCACGTCCAGGCCGTGGTTTGCGTTGTACATCAGGTCGTTATACAGGAACATGCCCGCATAATCGGTCTTGTTGTTCAGGCTGGTGTTGTTCCGGGAAACCGTACCATAGGTGTTAAAGGTGTTGGTATGACCGGGGCCGCCGGACCAAGTCATTTCGTAGCCGTATGCACAGATGAAATCATCGTACATTTCGTTATACGCAATGGCGGTCTGCTTAGCCTCTTCCCACTTGGTCATGGTGCCAGCTTCGTTCATGCTCAGGGTAGACAGATCGTAGTAGCTGGCAGTAGAGTTGCTCTTGGTGGTGTCGAAGTAGTTGGAGTGGTCAGTGACGATCAGGAAGTCCATATCAGCTGCGTTATGGGCATACTCGTATGCCTGCTCCAAGGTACCGGCGCCGTCAGAGTACTCTGCGGTGTGGGAGTGGATTTGGCCAAAGTAGAGGGTCTCGCCGCCCTCGCCGATGAAGAAGCTCCAAACCTTTTCCACGGATTTGCCATCGGCACGGGTCAGGGTGATGGATACGGTGTGCTTGCCATCCGTCATAGCGGCGGAAGCAACGTACACAGCTTTGCCGTCGGCAATGGTGGGGGTAACCGCCGCATCATCCAACTTCATGGTAACTGTGGGAGACGCGCCAGCGTTAGCAAAGGAGAAGCCGATCTCCGGCTGCTTTTCAGTACCGGTAGCCGTGTTGGGTGCGGGGAAGGTGGAGGTCACCAGCGGCTCATCCGCGATGTCCAGGGTGATGCTGTTTTCCACGGTGATGTTCAGGCTGTCGGTGATCTTAATGGTGATGGTCAGCTTGCTGTGGCCTTCCAGATCAGCGGCGGGCACGGAGAAGGTGCCGACCTTGTTCTCATAGGCAACCGTAGCTGTTCTGGCCGCGCCGCTATCCAAGCTATAGGTGGCGGTGGTAGCCGTGATGTCGTTGAGATCATCCACAGTGAACTTCACAGCGCTGTCCACGCCGATAGAGGCGGTGATATTGCTGAAGTTAATGGCGGGATTGACCACATAGCCGCAGCCGTACTTGTCCGTAACGGCATAGAAGTTCATGGCATAGTAGTCGTTGTTGTCGGCATTGTAGGACCAGCCAGAGAACACATTGTTGAAGAACTCAATGCAGACGCTGCTGGAGTAATACTTGGCAGTCTTGTTGTACATGACATACCCGCCGTTGACCTCTTGCAGGGTCCACTTGGTGTAGTCGGTCTGCTCTTCCTGAAGGAGGAGGGTCTCCTCGTTCATGGTCTTGCCGTCTTCACTGGTATAGTTTTCAGGGTTGGCCAGATATTTGCCATTGTTTTCAAAGGTGTAGTAGGTGCCGTCGGTGGTTACCTTAAAGATGAGGGCGCCATTGGCGATATCCTCATAGGAAAGGGTGCCGTCGCTGCCCATGGTAGCGCTGGCGCCGGACAGGCTGTCTGCTATATCCGCCGCGTCGGAGGGTTGTCCCATGCAAGCTTTGGCATAATCGTTGTAGATCACTACGGAGTCGCCGTCCTGAGGCAGGGCAGCTGCAGCCTTCGGATCGCCAACGCGGCCATCGCTATCGGCGGAGGTGGCAAAGAACTGGAACTGATAGGGTTCGGGGGAGAAGCTGGAGCTGCTGGGGTTGTAGGAATAAATACAGAAGCCCTTGGTGCCGTAATGCTCCAGATACACATCATACTTTCCGTTATAGAGGTACTCCGCGTTTTTGATGTTGTATGCGCCAGACATACCGGCCTGGTCTGCAACAATCGTCCATTTGGCGCCGGTTTCGGCAGTGTCACTGAGCACCAGCTGTTCCACGCTGGAGTCTACATCCTTACACACCAGGTATTTGTTCCCCAGCAGGAGATAGTAGGTGCCATCAGTGTTCTGCACGAACTGAATAATTGCCGTGCCTTCAGGGAGAGACTTGATGCTTGTGCCATCAAGCTCTACTGCTTTTGCTGCTGCATTACCGCCAGCGATGTCATAACCCATCACCTTGCCGTGACCTTCGCCGCAGGCATAAATGACACCATAAGTACCGTCAGCAGGCACGCCATTGATCAATGTAGCAGCTTCGCCCACATTGGTGGCCAACAGTGTCATTGGCAGCAGTCCGAGAACCATTGCCAATACCAGAAGGATGGCTATTGCTCTCGAAAAATGCTTCTTCATTTGGTCTTCCTCCTTAAAGAATTTCCTTTAGGCGCAGTTTGACATATAAACACACCTAGAAGTATAAAGTATACTACCATATTCCCACTGGAATTTCTATAGGTGAAAACCAAAAAAAATTTTTTCGTCATTCTGCACGATTTCCCACAGATTTTTTGTCTATTTTGCATTGCTCCTTGGCGCTCATGCCGGCGAAGCGATTATGATTCCACAGGTTCTTTTGAAGCAGCTCTTTTCGTCTCTTGCCAGATTTCTTCTGCAGCTTTTCGCCGCTTCTTGACACGCCGCCGTCAGGTTGATATAATCGAAAGGAACATCCGATCAGGAGGAATATGCTCATGAAATTACCGGACAGGTCCAGACTTAGCCCCGGTCTTTGGCTACGGAAGAATTGGATTACTATCCTAGTGCTGGTGGTGGCCGCAGGAATTTTTGTCCTGGGCTACGCCTATGCCCACGATGACAGCCGTCCCATTTACCAATACCAATCCGCCGCTTATGACAACCTAAGCTATCAAACCGCCACGGTGCTAAACATTTCCAGCGACACAGTGGAGATTGATCGCTCCTCCCTGGACGGCCGGGAAGTCGGCACACAGGTAGCGCTGATCCGCTTGACTTCCGGCCCGCTTAAGGGGCAGACCTGTGAGTTGGAGTTTTCTGTATCCACGTTCAGCAATCGCAAGCTCTCCGTGGGTGATAAGATCGTGGTTTATCAGTACCTAAATGATGATGGCGAACTGCAAAATGTATATATGTATGAACATGACCGCACGATTGTCATATTTGGGATGATTGGCGCATTTTTCCTGATTACCATACTGGTAGGAGGTAAAACCGGCGCCAAGTCTTTGCTGGGTTTGATCATTACGGTAATTTGCATTATTTGGATATTCTGTCCCCTGCTGATGAAGGGCAAACCTGTGGTACCTACCGCCTTTTTGATCTGTGCCTATGTGGCCATTGTCAGTTTTATTATTTTGGGCGGGGTGAATAAGAAAACCCTTTGCGCCATTGTCGGTACCTTGGCTGGTATGGGTCTTGCCGCGTTATTTGGGGTGATTGCCCAATCCTTGGCAAAAATCGACAGCTACTCTATGTACTCCATCAACAATGAGCTGGATGAATTCAGAAACATACAGATCTCCGGCATCCCGCTGCACATCAACGGCATGCTTACCGGCGGCATCATTATTGCCTCCCTTGGCGCTGTAATGGATGTGGCTATGAGCCTATCCTCTTCGATCAGCGAGCTGAAATCCGTCAATTCTCAACTGACCACCCGGCAACTGTGGCGTTCCGGCATGAACATTGGTCATGATATGGTAGGCACCATGACCAACACGCTGATTTTGGCCTTTGTGGGCAGCAGCTTGGTACTGATAATCTATCTTTGGTCTTTGGGCCTTAGCTTTAACCAGCTGGTAAGCAGTTCCTTCCTGTCGGTGGAGGTAATCAGTTCTCTGTCCAGCAGCATAGGCGTGGTGCTTGCTGTACCGCTGACCGCTTTGGTTGCCTCGTTGGCTTACGGACACACGCCCAAGGAAAAGAGGACCGATAATAAGACCGGCAAAGCGGAAAAGGCAAAGATATCCAAGCCGGGAAAAAAGTAACATATCGAAGAATGCTCCCCGCAAGGCAACGCTTTGCGGGGGCATATTTGTCGCAAGATCCTCTTTTCGCTATGGTCTTGGCGGCCGGCAAACCGGTGCGAATGGGATACAGGCCCCTCTGGCGGTTTCCCCAAGCGCTGCTGCTTTAGATGCTTGTGTCTGCCCATCCTCTCTGGGAGTTTTCCTCCGGCAGATCATCTATGGGCTGTCTGTAATTTGTTCCTCAGTGGCGGGGCAGATTGATATAGAGAACATGGGTGGACGGCAAAGCGGCCCTTATTGGCACAAGACCATCGGCAAGCGCCTCAATATTGCTCTCGTTAATAAGCGATAGTCGCCGTCTGGAAATCCAGGCGGCGATTCAGAGTGTCGAAAAAGTCCAGCATTTTGCCGGGCTTTTTCTGTTTTCTATGATAAAATAGCGGTGGATGATGCAAGAGGCTGGAACGTGGGAAAATGGAGCGCGGGGTATATGAAATTGTTGACATGGAAAGTCTGGCGCCCAAAGATCATCGTGAAATTGCGGAAGCCGGTCATCTGGCTCCCAGTGCGGTATTCGTGGATGGCGCCCATATTAAAGCCAACGCGAACATCAAGAAGGCGGAAGTGACTCCCGGCAATGTACATGAATGTACATGACAGCGTGGCGGTTGACGATGTGTATGACGCAGGAGCAAAAAAGCTTCCACAGGTGTGTGGGAATTGCCCCGCCAGACATCTGTGTACCAGCAGCGCCAACTTTACCAAGGCCGTGACATGGCACATCTGGAAGGATTACGAAGAACTGGCCGATGACGCCCGATACACCTCCATCTACCAAATCCCGGTCTTGCCTAACGCAAAACCGGGGTTATTCGACACTCTGAGACGCCAATCAAAGCGTCTCTATATA
>CAYVWG010000061.1:0-9912 GCA_964455425.1 uncultured Oscillospiraceae bacterium
TGGATATCCACTGCGGCGGCATTGACAACGCCTTCCCCCACCATACCAACGAGATCGCCCAAAGCGAAAGCTATTTGGGCCACAAATGGTGCAATTACTGGTTCCATGTGCTGCATTTGAACACCGGCAGCGGCAAAATGTCCAAATCCACCGGTGAGTTTCTCACGGTGTCTTTGCTGGAGGAAAAGGGCTACGACCCCATAGGCTATCGCTTTTTCTGCCTGCAATCCCATTACCGCAAAAACCTGGTGTTCACCTATGAAAATTTGGATAACGCGGTGGCGGCCTATAACCGGCTAGTGGAAAAAATCGCCGCGCTAAACCCTGACGGCGGGCAGGTCGACCCGGAGGCCCTTGCCGCCCTGCGGGCTAGATTCTGCAAGGGGCTGGACGCCGATCTCAATACCTCCCTTGCCATCACCTCCTTGTACGATGTGCTAAAGGCCAAAACGAACGACGCCACCAAGCTGGCGGCGTTGGATCAGTTTGACCAGGTGCTGGGCTTGAATCTGCTGCAGGCGGCGGCAAAAAAGCGCGCCCAGGCCCAGCCGGAGGAGCACGACCCGGAAATTGAGCAGATGCTTGCCCAAAGGGCCGAAGCCAAGAAGGCCAAAAACTGGGCCAAGGCCGACGCCATCCGGGAGGAACTGAAGGCCCGGGGCATTGAGATCATCGACACCCCCCAGGGAGCAAAATGGAAACGCGTGTGATCCGATTTTGGGAGAAACCGCGCTCCTTGTGTTCCAGAAGGCGTGGCCTGCTGACGCTACGCTGCCGTATAACCGAAGAAAGGGGAAGCCTTGCCCTATGAAACTCATGATATTGGATGGCAACAGTGTAATCAACCGAGCCTTTTACGGCGTGCGGCTGCTGTCTACCAAGGATGGACAATACACCAACGCGATTTTCGGCTTTTTGAACATTTTGGAGAAAATGGAAAAGGAAGAGCAGCCCGACGCCCTGTGCGTGGCCTTTGATCTCCACGGGGGAACCTTCCGCCACAAGATGTACGATGGGTATAAGGCCAACCGCCATGGCATGCCTGAGGAGCTGGCCCAGCAGATGCCGGTAATGAAGCAGGTGCTGCAGGCGATGCGCATTCCCATTTTCGCCTGCCAAGGCTGGGAGGCTGACGACGTTATCGGCACAGTGGGCAAAGCCTGCGGACAGGCCGGATGGGACTGCGTGGTGGTCACCGGGGATCGGGACAGCTTGCAGCTCATTGACGATCATGTTCGGGTCAAGCTGGTGGTCACCAAGGGCGGCCATACAACGGCAACGCTGTATGACCACGATACCTTTTTTCAGGAATATGGCATCGAGCCGCGCCGGATGATCGACCTGAAAAGCCTTATGGGAGATAGCTCCGACAATATTCCCGGTGTGGCCGGCGTAGGGCCGAAAACCGCCACTAACTTGCTGCAAAAATATGGTACCCTGGAGGGCGTGTACAAAAATCTCAGCCCAGACAATATGAAGGGAAAGCTGTATGAAAAGCTGGAAAACGGCAAAAACAGCGCGGAGCTTTCCTATGACCTGGCCACGATCCGCCTGGACGCGCCCATTGATTTTTCCCCGGAGGCTTGCCTTCGGCAAGAGCCGGATCGCCAGGCGCTGTACGACCTGTTTGTGCGGCTTGAGTTTGTGAAGCTCATCGACAAATACCATCTGCGGCAGCAGGCCCATGCGCTTGAGCCAGAGCAGGAGGAATTTGCGGATACGGTTACCGTGGAGGAGCCGGAAACCTTAGCCGCCGCCCAACGGCTTTTGCAGGTCTGGGAAGGGTTGCCCCAGATAGCCATTTCCTTGGCGGAGGATCTGTCCTGCGTCGCCGTGGATAGCGACCAAAAAATGACCCTGCTTTCCGAGGATCGCCTTGGCGAGGACTATGAACCGGTGCTTTCTGCCCTCTTTTCTGGGAAAATATCCCTGGTGGTACACGGCAGCAAAGAGCTTGCCCGGAAGCTACTGTGCCGGGGTCTGCCTACAGGGCATGTGGTGTTTGACACGGAGGTGGCAGCTTATTTGCTGGATTCCTCCCGGGGTAAATACCCTCTGCACCGGTTGGCCGTAGACTACTGGCATACCGTCTTGCCGGAAGAAGACAGCCTGGACTGCCCAAAACCCCTGGCGCGCCAGGCGGTTTTGGAAAGCGAGGCCACGGCCATTGGGGCGCTGCACCCCATTTTGTTGGACAGGCTCAAGCAGCAGCAGATGGATACGCTGTACTTTGATGTGGAGCTGCCCCTGTGTCCGGTGCTGGCGCGGATGGAGCAGGCAGGCGTTTTGGTAGACCGCAAGGCCCTGGAAGCGTTTGACTGTATGCTCAAAAAGCGGATCGCCTGCTGCCAGGAGGCAATTTACGATTACGCCGGGGAGACTTTCAACATCAACTCCACCAAAAAGCTGGGGGAGATCCTGTTTGACAAGCTAGGACTGCCGGCGGTCAAAAAAACCAAAACCGGCTACTCCACCAACGTGGAGGTGCTGGAAAAGCTAAAGGGAAGTCACCCCATCATTGCACAAATCATGGACTACCGGGTGTTGACCAAGCTGCAATCCACCTATGCCGACGGCCTTTTGAAGGTCATCGCTCCTGACGGCCGTATCCGCACTACCCTGCAAAACACGGTGACGGCCACAGGCCGGCTGTCCTCCACAGATCCCAATTTGCAGAACATTCCTGTCCGCACAGAGCTGGGCAGCGAGATCCGCAAGATGTTTGTGGCCCGGCCCGGCTGGGTGCTGGTGGATGCAGACTACAGCCAAATCGAGCTGCGGGTGCTGGCCCATGTGGCGCAAGACGAGCATATGCAGCAGGCGTTTGCCTCCGGTGTGGATTTTCATACCGCCACCGCCGCCCAGGTGTTTGACCTGCCGGTGGAGGAGATCACCCCAAAGCTTCGCCGCAGTGCAAAGGCGGTGAATTTTGGCGTTGTGTATGGCATTTCCGAGTTTTCCCTGGCGGAGGATCTGGGCATTACCCGCTGGGAGGCCAAGGCGTATATCGACGGCTATCTGAACCGTTACAGCGGCGTGCGGCAGTATATGCAAGATGTCGTGGAAAAGGCCAAGGAAACCGGCTATGTTGCCACCATATATGGCCGGCGGCGGTATTTGCCCGATCTGCGCAGCAGCAAATATATGGTGCGCACCGCCGCTGAGCGGATGGCCATGAACACGCCCATCCAGGGCACGGCGGCGGACATCATTAAAATCGCCATGCTCCGGGTGGCCAAGGCCCTGGCGGAAAATCACCTGCAGGCCCAGCTGGTTTTGCAGGTTCACGATGAGCTGATTGTGGAGTGTCCGGCGGAGGAAGCAGAGCAGGTGCGGCAGCTGGTGGCCCAGGAAATGGAGCAGGCGGCGTCTTTGGCCGTCCCCCTGGTGGCGGAGGCCAAGACCGGGAAGTCTTGGTATGAGGCAAAGTGATGGAAATTGTGCCGATGTCTTTGATCCATGTGCCGGCGGTAGCCGCCTTAGAGCGGCAATGCTTCTCCTTGCCCTGGAGCGAAAGCTCTATCCGGGGCGAGTTGGATAATCCGCTGAGCCTGTGGCTGGTGGCCGTTGATGGGCGGCAGCTGCTGGGCTATGTAGGCAGTCAAACCGTGCTGGGGGAAACGGATATCTTAAATGTAGCGGTGGCGCCGTCCTATCGGCGGCAGAAAATCGCCGCTCGCCTGCTGGAGCGTTTGCTGGAAACCCTGCAAGCAAGGGGCGTAACAAAGGTGTCCTTGGAGGTAAGGGTGTCCAACGCAGGCGCCAGGGCCTTGTACCAGCGCTTGGGCTTTGTCCAGGCTGGGCATCGGCCCAATTACTACAGCCGGCCCAAGGAAGATGGGCTGATTCTAAACAAACAGCTGGGGGAAATATGAACATTTTAGCCATTGAATCTTCCTGTGATGAAACGGCGGTGGCCGTTGTTTGCGATGGCCGGAAGGTGCTCTCCGACTGCATTTCATCCCAGGTTAGTATACACAAGCTGTACGGCGGAGTGGTGCCGGAAATCGCCTCGCGCAAACATATTGAGGCCATCTACGGCTTGGCGGACGCTGCTGTGGATACTGCCGGCATCACCAAAGGCAGCATTGACGCCATAGCTGTGACCTACGCCCCGGGGCTGATTGGGGCAGTGCTGGTAGGGGTCAATTTTGCCAAAGGCGCGGCCTATTCTTTGGGCGTGCCTCTGATTCCGGTGCATCATATCCGGGGCCATATCGCCGCCAATTATCTGGCCTATCCAGAGCTGGAGCCGCCCTTTCTATGTCTGGTAGTCTCCGGCGGGCATACCTTGATTGTGGATGTGCAGGACTATACCCAAATGAAAATCTTAGGCTCTACCCGGGACGATGCTGCGGGAGAGTGCTTTGATAAGGTGGCCCGGGTGCTGGATATGCCCTATCCCGGGGGCGCGGCGTTAGACGCAATGGCACAAACAGGGGATGAGAACAAGTATAGCCTGCCCCGGGCCAAGCTCAGCGGCAACCCGCTGGACATGTCCTTTTCCGGCCTGAAAACAGCGGCCATTAACCTAATCCACAACAGCCGCCAAAAAGGGGAGCGCCTGGACGTGCCTTCTCTTTGCGCCAGCTATAGCCGAGCGGTCAGCGACACGCTGACGCCCCGGGTGATGGCGGCGCTTTCCCAAACCGGCTACCACAAGCTGGCCGTTGCCGGCGGGGTGGCGGCAAACTCCCGTATCCGAAGGGAATTTCAGCGGCAGACCGCCGCTGTAGGCGCGGAGCTGTTTTTGCCGCCGCTGTCGTTGTGCGGGGATAACGCCGCCATGATTGGCAGCCAGGGATATTACGAGTATCTGGCGGGCCATTTGGCGGATCAAACCCTGAACGCTTATGCCACCAAATCAATTTTAGGTGAACAACTATAGAGCAAACCGCTTGACGAATGAAAAAAAACGCAATACAATAAAGCTAAGCACCCCAAAAAGAAATGAATTGAACGGAGGATGGCATATGGACTACATGAAGCAGTATGAATTTTGGTGCAGCCAGGCGCCGGCAACCTGCCAGGCCCAGCTGGCCGCCATGAAGGGGGACGAATTGGCGCTAAAGGGCAGCTTTGGCGCGGAATTGGCCTTCGGCACAGCGGGCATTCGGGGCATTATGGGGCTGGGCTGTAACCGTCTCAACGAATTTACTGTCCGCAGAACGGCCCAGGGCCTGGCCAAGTGGCTCAGCAGCACAGATCTGCCCCAAAAGTGTGCCATTGGGTACGATTCCCGGCACAATTCCCGGCTATTTACGGAAATTTGCGCCGCGGCCTTGGCCGAGGCCGGTATCCATGTCTACGTTTATCACGAGCTGGCACCTACGCCTATGTTGTCTTTCGCTGTGCGGCAGCTTGGCTGTGGCTGCGGGATTGTGGTTTCCGCCAGCCATAACGCGGGGGAATACAACGGCATCAAATGCTACGGACCCGATGGCTGCCAGATGACCGACGAGCCGGCGAAGATCGTATATGAGCAGATTGGCAATATTCCCTACTTTGTGCTGCCGAAAAAGACCTTTGCCCAGCAAAAAGAGGCGGGCATGGTGGAGGATATCGCGCCGGAGCTGTGGGAGGCTTATTATCAGACCGTTTTGGCTGAGGCTCTTAGCCCGGAAGATGTAAAAACCGCAGATCTGCATGTGCTGTATACGCCTTTGTGCGGCACCGGCAACAAGCCTGTACGGGAGATTTTCCACCGCCTGGGCGTAAAGGCCGAGGTGGTAGCCTGTCAGGAAAAGCCAGATGGCAATTTTACCACCTGCGAGTATCCTAACCCCGAGACAGACGCCGCCTTGAATGAAAGCTATAAAATCGCGAAAAAGACCCATCCTGACCTTATTTTGGGTACCGATCCGGACTGCGACCGGGTAGCCATCGCCGTACCCCACAACGGGAAATTTCAAAAACTCAGCGGCAATGAGCTGGGCTGCGTGCTTATGGATTACATCCTCCGCAAGCGCACGGAGAAGGGCAATCTGCCTCAGGATGCCGAATGCATCCGAAGCATTGTTTCCACCCCTATGGCCGATAAGATCGCAGAAAGCTATGGCTGTAAGATGGTTACCGTGCTCACTGGCTTTAAGTATATCGGAGGCGAGATCCTTCGCCTGGAGCAGCTAGGCCAGGAGGACAAATACGTCTTTGGCTTTGAAGAAAGCTGTGGCTACCTTAAGGGCACCTATGCCCGGGATAAGGACGCGGTGGTGGCCTCCATGCTGGTGTGTGAGGCGGCGGCCTGGGCCAAGAAAAACGGCATGGACTTGGTGGATTATCTCAATACCTTGTATGAAAAATACGGTTGCTATGCGGCCAAGGTGCAAAGCATCGAGCTGCAGGGCATCACCGCCAATGAGGTCAGCAGGGCATTTATGGCTTCTATCCGGAGCAATACCCCCCAGACCCTGGCTGGCTGCGCCGTAACTGCCACGGCGGACTATCAAGCCCGGGTGCGCAAGGATTTGGCCAACGGCGGGGAGACGGCCATTGATCTGCCCGCGTCCAATGTGTTTACCATGGAACTGGGAGAAAAGGGTAAGGTCATTGTCCGGCCATCCGGCACCGAGCCGAAAATCAAGCTGTATTACACCGCTATTGGAAAAGATTGGGAGGAAGCCGGTGACTTGCTGGCTGCGCTTGAGCAGGCCATGGCGGAATTCCTTCCGGCATAGCCTATGAGAGAGAAGTTCTTACACGGCATTGCCGTAGGCTGCGGCATTGTGCTGGGGCTGTGCGTGGTGTTATGGGCGGTCACAGATTTTGACCAATCCACTGGTATTATGCTGGCTGTTATGGCGGTGCTGTATGGCTTTTTTCTGCTTAAGTTTTCCCAGTATAAGAAAAAACGCAAAACCAACAAGGAAGTGGATTCTCCCTTGCAGCGCCGAAGATAGGCTTGATCTGCCCCGGGGTTTTTCCCCCGGGGCTTTGCCGTGTCGAAATTCCGGTAAAAAACTTTGGTAAAACAAACAATTTTTGTTGACTATTTTCAGTGATTCTGCTATAATCGCAAATAGCGCGAGCTTTCGCTAAAGGAAGCTATGGAGGTGCGTTTGGTGCTGAGCGAACTGCAAAGCGGCCATGTAATTGTCGGCATAAAGCAGCTGCAAAGGGCCTTGGCAGAAGGACGTGTTGCCGCAGTTTTTTTGGCGGAAGACGCCGATCCCTTGAGAACTGAGCCGCTGGCAGAAGTTTGCCGCAGCGCGGAGATCCCTATGACCTGGGTTCCTACCATGGTTCAGTTGGGACGCGCGTGCGGCATTGCTGTGGGCGCCGCAGCAGCAGGACTGCTGCGGGAATGATTTTGTTATCCGCGGAATAGTTTTCCTATTTCCGGGTAAAATACATGGTGGATTTCACCAAATTCCAGAAGAAAGGAGAAAACTATGCCTACTTTTAACCAACTGGTAAGAAAGGGCCGTGAGCAGGCAACGTACAAGTCTACTGCTCCTGCACTGCAAAAGGGCATGAACACCCTGAAGAACAGAACTACCGATCTTAGCTCTCCCCAGAAGAGAGGCGTCTGCACGGCGGTACGAACCACTACGCCCAAGAAGCCCAACTCTGCTTTGCGGAAGATCGCCCGTGTCCGTCTGACCAATGGCTATGAGGTTTCCGCCTATATTCCCGGCGAAGGCCATAACCTGCAGGAGCACTCTGTGGTTCTCATTCGCGGCGGTCGTGTTAAGGATCTGCCCGGTGTGCGTTACCACATCATCCGCGGCACGCTGGATACCCAAGGCGTGCAGGGCCGTATGCAATCCCGTTCCAAGTACGGCGCCAAGAAGCCCAAGGCGGCGAAGAAGAAGTAATTCTTTGCGGTCAAACGAAGATTATTTGCCTTATGCAAGGCAAAGCCTTGCCATGAGTTTATATAGATTTACGGATCTGTACGCCTCTGGCAAGCACCAACGAAAGGCATGGCCTTTCGAAGTACCTATGAAATCATAATTTATGAAGGAGGGAAGCGAAGTGCCCAGAAGAGGTAACGTTCCGAAGAGAGAAGTTCTCCCGGATCCTATTTACAATTCCGTTCTGGTTACAAAGCTCGTCAACAGCATTATGCTCGACGGCAAGAAGGGCGTTGCCCAGAAGGTCGTCTATGGCGCATTTGAGCTTGTTGAACAAAAGACCGGCAAAAACGGTCTGGAAGCTTTCCAGCAGGCAATGGAAAACATTATGCCTACCCTGGAAGTAAAATCCCGCCGCGTTGGCGGCGCAACCTATCAGGTTCCCCTGGAGGTCCGGCCGGAAAGACGGCAGACCCTTGGCCTGCGTTGGCTTACCGCGTATTCCCGTAAGCGCAGCGAAAGCACCATGAAGGAGCGCCTGGCAGGAGAGATCATGGACGCTTGTAACAACACCGGCGCTGCGGTCAAAAAGCGCGAAGACACCCACAAAATGGCAGAGGCCAACAAGGCGTTCTCCCATTTCCGTTGGTAAGATGATTAGATTAAAGGAGCTGTACTATGCCGAGACAATATTCACTTGAGAATACGCGCAATATCGGCATTATGGCGCATATCGATGCTGGCAAAACCACCACAACCGAGCGCATCTTGTTCTATACGGGCCGTACCTACAAAATGGGCGAGACCCATGAAGGCGCAGCCACCATGGACTGGATGGAGCAGGAGCAGGAACGTGGCATCACCATAACCTCCGCCGCCACTACCTGTTTTTGGAAAAATTGCCGCATCAACATCATTGACACCCCGGGCCACGTGGACTTCACTGTGGAGGTCGAGCGGAGCCTGCGTGTACTCGATGGTGCAGTTACCGTCCTTTGTGCCAAAGGCGGCGTAGAGCCGCAAACAGAGACGGTCTGGCGCCAGGCCGATAAATATAATGTGCCCAGAATGGTGTATGTCAACAAAATGGACATCATGGGCGCAGATTTCTACAATGTCCTCAAGATGATGCATGAGCGTCTCAAGTGCAACGCCGTTCCGATTCAACTGCCGATTGGCGCTGAGGCTGAGTTCAAAGGCGTCATCGATCTGATCCATATGAAGGCCAATGTCTTCTATGACGATTTGGGTAAGGACCTTCGGGTAGAAGAGATTCCTGCAGATATGCTGGAGTTGGCCGAAGAATACCGCGAAAAGCTGATGGACGCCATCGCCGATGAGGATGAAGAGATCATGGAGCTTTATCTCAGCGGCGAGGAGGTTCCGGCGGAGATGATCCATCAGGCCATCCGCAAGGCTACCATTGGTGTGCGCATGGTTCCGGTAACCTGCGGCACGTCCTACCGCAATAAGGGCGTGCAGGAGCTGCTGGATGCCATCGTGGACTATATGCCGTCGCCTGTGGATAAAAAGGGCATTGCCGGCGTAAATCCGAAGACCGATGAGGAAGAGTTCCGCCCCGCCGACGACGAGGCGCCGTTTTCCGCCCTGGCGTTCAAGATCGCTACCGATCCCTTTGTGGGGAAGCTGTGCTTCTTCCGGGTGTATTCTGGTAAGGTGCAAAAGGGCAAGACTGTCCTGAACTCTACCAAAGGCTCCCGTGAGCGTTTGGGCCGCATCATGCTGATGCATGCCAACCATAGAGAGGACGTCGACGAGGTATGTTCCGGCGATATTGCCGCCGTTGTAGGCGTGAAGAACACCACCACCGGCGACACGCTCTGTGATGAGCAGCATCCGGTCATCCTTGAGTCGATGGAGTTCCCGGAACCGGTTATCCGTGTAGCCATCGAGCCGAAAACCAAGGCCGGCCAGGAGAAAATGGGCATTGCCCTGATGAAGCTGGCCGAAGAGGATCCCACCTTTAAGACCTACACCGATGAGGAGACTGGCCAGACGATCATCGCCGGTATGGGCGAGCTTCATCTGGAGATCATCGTCGACCGCCTGCTTCGTGAGTTCAAGGTGGAAGCCAACGTTGGCGCGCCCCAGGTGG
>CAYVWG010000062.1:0-5763 GCA_964455425.1 uncultured Oscillospiraceae bacterium
ACGTTTTGGCTGGGCCGTCCACCATGGGCGTAATGTCCGGCGGCACGCTGGGATGCCTGGGAGCGGGAGCATGCCCAGCGCCATCAAGGAGGCCACCATGGGCCGGATGACGGTAAACATGGCCATCCTAAGCTGTGAAGGCTCTAAAGCAAACCGCGCATGAGAAGCTTTTCGACTTCTCATGCGCGGTTTGGTTTGCAACAAGACTCCGAAGAGCTTGCGGCGCTTTTTTAAGGAAAAACCGGTTTTTCTCGTTGAGGAAATTGGTTTACATCATTTGCGTAATTTGATCCCACACCGGATGTAGAACAGGCATTACGGCTTTGCCGCTAAACGGCGGGCCATGTAGGCATGAGCGCTGTTTTCAATGGTGTCATCCAGCGGAGCAAGCTCCGCCGCGCCGTACTTGCGCGTTAAGGAGGTTAGCAGGATATGGTCGGCCAAAGCGGGATTTTTGGGCAGCAGGCAACCGTGGGAATAGGTGCAAAATACATTGTTGTACCGCGCACCCTCCATGCCGTCTTCTCCGTTGTTGCCGTGGCCGGACAATACCCTGCCCATGGGCCGCACGCCGCTGCCCAGATAGGTTTTGCCGGAGTGGTTTTCAAAGCCTACAATGGTTTGCCCCTCCAGCTCATCGCAGGTGAACATATAGTCGCCAATCAGGCGTTTTTCTTGGCCGATGGTGTATATATCCAGTGCGCCGATAAAATCGCACTGTTTGCCGTCCCAGGTTTTGTAGTAGGCCCCCAGCATCTGATAGCCGCCGCAGATGGCCAAAAAGGTTTTGCCGTCAGCGACAGCGGCCCTGATTTCCGCCGCCTTGCCACCGGAAAGATCCTCCAGCAGCACGCCCTGCTCAAAATCCTGGCCACCGCCGATGAAGAAAAGATCGTAGTTCGTCCCATGAAGCGCCTGCCCGGTGGAAACGCCCTCCACGGTCACATCGATGCCCCGCCAGGCCAGACGGCGCTGTATGCAAATCACGTTGCCCCGGTCGCCATACAAGTTGAGAATGTCCGGAAAAAGGTGACAAATGTTCAGTTCCATGGCGGGTCCTCCTTATTCCCAGAAATTCTTAAAGCCATAGGTTTTGCTGATGGTGGTGCGCAGGGCCAGCATGGCGGTGTAGGTGGGCATGATGAACACCGGCTTGTCCTGCGCCAAACAGGCCTGGCAGAGCTTGCTGTAGTCCTTGATGATTTGCAGCTTGTCTGTAGCAATGCCCGCGTACTTAAACCGGGTGGCCATATCCTCCGCCCGATCGCCGGAGACGATCACCCCGGAAAGCTGGCTGCCCATTTGGGCGATCCGCTCAAAATCCACATCCCAGATCCAGCTTACGTCCCGGCCATCAAAGGCCCGGTCGTTGAGACAGACCACAAACAAGAAGGGATCGGTCTGATCGGTCAAGAAATTGAGCACTTGGTTGCATCCCGCGGGATTTTTGATGAGAATCATCCGCAGCTGCTTGCCGTCAATGTCAAATTTCTCCATCCGGCCAAAGCCGCAGGAGAAGGAGGACAAGGACTTGGCCACCAAGGCTGGATCCAGGTTTAGGGCCTTGCCGGCGGCCATGGCGGAGCAGGCGTTGTAGATGTTGTACCCGCCGGGAAGATTTACTGTGGCATTGTAGGTCTTGCCGTCGCAGCAAAGCAAGATCTGGGAACACTCGGCGTTGGACAGCAATACCTTTTCCACGCTTACCGCCGGCGTGGGCCGGTGATAGCCGCACTTGGGGCAGCGGTAGCCGCCCAGATGCCCATAGGTCACATAGTCGTATACATATTCGCTCTTACAGTGGATGCAGTAGGGAGCGTCCGACATTTCCTCCACCCGGGTTTTATAGATGGGGGTGTCCACCCCGTAGAAGATCACCGGGTTGGGCAGCTCCTGGGCCAGGGAGGCGGATAGGGAATCGTCCGCGTTTAGGCAGACGGTGGCCTTGGGGCAGCCCATCAGGCCGATGCGGATGTTGTTTAGGGTGTGGGTGACCTCGCCATAGCGGTCTAGCTGATCGCGAAATACGTTGGTGACCACCACAGCCTTGGGGGATACGAGCCGGCTTACCTGCTTAAAGGCAGCTTCATCCGATTCGATGACGGCGTAGGGATATTTGCACCGGCCAAAGACGGTGGAGTGCATGGCAAATTCCGCGGTAATGCCGCTGATCAGGTTGGCGCCGGATTTGTTGGCAAAATAGGAGATTTCGGCATCAATCAACGACTGCTCGATCATGCGGGAGGTCGTTGTTTTGCCGTTGGTACCGGTAACCACCACCGTGGTTACGGTTTTTGCCAGATGGCCCAGCAGATTGGGGCACAGTTTAAGGGCTACCCGGCCGGGGAAATCGGTGCCGCCCCGCCCAAGCAGCCGGATCGCCAGCCGGGAAAGCCGGCAGGCAACCAAAGCCAAAAACATTCTTATTTTATTCATGCTGAGATTATACCACATTTTTCGGCTCTTGACAACAAAAATCCAGGATGACTTGTGCATTGGCAGTTTTTCTGGTATACTATATTCACAAAACAACGCCTTGGGGGGTGCATGACCGATGAAATTGATTTCCTGGAATGTAAACGGCCTGCGGGCGTGCGTGCAAAAGGGCTTTTATGACGTGTTTGCCGCCCTGAACGCGGATTTTTTCTGCCTGCAGGAGACGAAAATGCAGCCGCAGCAGCTGGAACTGGAGCTGCCGGGATACCATCAGTTTTGGAATTCGGCGGAGAAAAAGGGCTATTCCGGCACGGCGATTTTTGCCAAGCAAGCGCCGATTCGGGCCATATATGGGGTAGGGGTGGAGGAGCTTGACCACGAAGGCCGGCTGATCACCTTGGAGTATCCGGAGTTTTACTTGGCCACCTGCTATACACCCAACGCCCAAAACGAACTAAAGCGCATTGACCACCGCATGGCCTGGGAAGACGCTTTTCGGGAGCATCTGTGCGCGCTGGACAAGGAAAAGCCGGTCATTGCCTGCGGCGATCTGAATGTGGCCCATCAAGAGATCGACCTGAAGAATCCCGGCCCCAACCGGGGGAACGCAGGCTTTTCTGACGAAGAGCGAGGGAAATTCACCCAACTGCTAAACGCCGGGTTTACCGATACCTTCCGCTATCTTCACCCGGATTTGGCGGGAGTTTATTCTTGGTGGAGCTACCGGTTTAACGCCCGGAAGAACAACGCGGGATGGCGCATCGACTATTTTTTGGTATCCAACCGGCTGCGGCCCCAAATTGAGTCCACCCCGATTTATGGAGAGATCACAGGCTCTGACCATTGCCCGGTGGGGCTGACTTTGACTTAGAAAAGAGGTAAGCTATGAAAAAGAGATATATTCGCTTGACCGCGCTGGTATTGGCGCTTTTGCTGACAGTGCAGCTGGCTCCGGCCACCTTGGCCTACGGTAGCTGCAGCGGATGGGCCAAAGCCACGCTAGAAGAGATAGAGCAGGACAATTTGCTGCCGGAGAGCTTTGCCCAAGCCGATATGACGGTGGGCATTACCCGGCTGGAGCTGTGCCGGATTGTGGTGCAGGCCTACACCGTGCTCACCGGAAGGACGCCGGAGCCAAAACGAACGGATTATTTTACCGACACCAAGGACGCCGACGTCTGCGTGGCCTATGAGCTGGGGATCGTCAAAGGGGTAGGCGGCAAGCAGTTTGCCCCCAACCAGGGATTGACCCGGCAGGAGCTGTTTCAGTTTGTGTACAATCTGTTTGCTTCTGTGGGCTGGTCGGAGGATGAGATTCAGGAAAAGCTGGATGGCTTCTCCGATGCGTCCTCCATCCATAGCTGGGCGAGGGAATCCACCAAGCTGATGCTGGAGATCGGCGTGACCAACGGCACAGGCGGCAATCAAATGTCGCCCTTGAGCGACACCTCTGTGGAGCAGGCATTGGTGATGTTCCTTCGGGCCTACCAATACATAGATGACTGGCTGGCTTCCTTTTTGCCGGAAACCGGTCTGGAAAGCCAGACCCCAGAGGAGCTGACAGAACATACCTACACCAACGTCAGCGCTTGGGCGGAAAGCGACGTCAACACCACCGAAGCGTTGGGTCTGGTGCCGGCGTGCCTTTACGGCGAGGACTTTACCCGATCCATCACCCGGGAGGAAATGTGCGAAGTTGCCGTTCTGGCCTACCAAAAAATCACCGGGGATACCCATACGCCCAACAGCAACTATTTTTCCGACACCCAAAACCCTAACGTCAACCTTGCCTTTGAATGTCAGATCGTCTCCGGCTGTGCAGACGGAACCTTCCGCCCCAAAAATCCCATTACCCGGCAGGAACTGTTTACCATGATCAGCAACCTTCTGTATGCTGTGGGCTGGGAAAAATTTGATAACACCTATGAACTGCTTGCCCAGTTTAGCGACAGCGGCAGCATTGCCTCCTGGGCGCAGGCGGCGGCCTTAGTTTCCATCGAGCTGGGCGTGGTGCAAGGCAACGGCGCGGGCAGCCTTATGCCCACAGGTACCTGCACCAGGGAGCAGGCAGCCATCATGTTCTATCGGGGCTACCGCTACATTCACCTTTGGTACAGCGAGCACCCCTTGGATGAGGACGTTTATCCCGGACAGGTGGTGGTCAGCTCAACGGCTACCCAGCTGGTGGAGTTGGCGCTAAAGCAGGTGGGGAAGAGCTATGTTTACGGCGCTGCCGGCCCCAACAGCTTTGATTGCTCTGGTTTGGTGCGGTGGCTGTACCAGCAGTTTGGCTACAGCCTTAACCGGGTGGCCAACGACCAGTGGAGAAACGGCGTGCAGGTCTCCCGGGAGAACATGCAGCCAGGGGATGTAGTGTATTTTGCCAGTTCACCCGGTGGCTCCTACATCGGCCATGTGGGCATCTACATCGGCGATGGCCGCTTCGTCCACGCCGCCAATACCAAGCTGGGCGTTATCGTCAGCAGTTTGTCCGAGTCCTGGTACGCCGCCCGGTTCTACGGCGCCCGCCGGATCATCTACTGACGGGATAGATTCCTCTGCTGCTGGGGTAGTGTCCTCCGGGGCAACCGGCAGATGGCCGTCTGCCAGCTCTACCACAAGATAGGTCTCTCCGGCAAGAGTGGCAGGAACGGTATGGCTCAGCCGGTGGGCCAGGGCAAACGGCTCGCCGGTCTTATAGGGAATGGCCAGGAAAGTTTTGTCCCCGTCTGTGCGCAGATAGGCCCAGGGGATGTCCTCCCCATCGATTTGGCCTTGCCAGGGCAGATAGTCCTCCTGGGGCGCGCCCATGAGGATCCGTTCCGGCCTTTCCGGCATTGCCCGGACGGAGATCTGCCGGGTGAGGGTGAACAGTTCGCCGTTTTCCTCCGGCATAAGCACGCCCAGGCAGGTGCTTTGTAGGCCTCGGATGCCGTACAGACGGTAAACCTGAGCGTGATCGGCGGCGCAGCTGGCAGTCAGACGATAGTATAGGCCGTCTTTGACCATGTGCAGGGTGCCCGCCGCCTGCTCCCCGCGATAGATGGGATAATCCATAAGCGTTTCCTCCTGTGACAGTAGTTGTTCTTCATATTGTATGTGCTGCCGCCGGAGGAAAGACCAGCTTTGAGAAGACGATATCAACGACATGGGGCTGCCTCTCCTTTTGGTGAGACAGCCCCATATTCTTGGCGAACTCTACCTCATGCGGCGCGGTGTGCGGCAGCACGTGGCGTTGTGGTCGACTGAATCCAGCTTAGCCGTGAAGGCCGAAGCTTACGGCAATGGCGGAATCCACCTGATTCATCATCTGATCGTCCAACCGGC
>CAYVWG010000062.1:5863-9819 GCA_964455425.1 uncultured Oscillospiraceae bacterium
AAGCTTACGGCAATGGCGGAATCCACCTGATTCATCATCTGATCGTCCAACCGGCCCATATGTTCCCGCAGCCGTTTTTTGTCTATGGTGCGAATTTGCTCCAGCAAAATCACCGAATCCTTGGTCAGGCCCACATCGTGGCCGGTAATGGAGATATGGGTAGGTAGCCGGGCTTTTCCGGTTTGGCTGGTGATGGCGGCGGCAATTACAGTGGGGGAGTGACGGTTGCCGGTGTCGTTTTGCACAATGAGTACCGGCCGGGTGCCGCCCTGCTCGCTGCCTACTACCGGACTTAAATCCGCATAAAAAATGTCGCCCCGTTTGACGTTTGTGTCCATTTGCTTCACGCTCCGCAGAATCTAGGATGGTGTTATTTTCCCACTGATGGGCAAAAAATATACAACCCTTGCCACAACCGGGAGGGTTCCCACAAAAGATCGCCCATTGTTTTGGCGAAAACCCCTATACCATGTTATGTCTGCTTTGCCGCGAATGACAGTTTTATACAATATATTGCAGAACTTCCACCTTTTTTGTCCCTTCCCAGTAGATTCTGGGGGTGCGCTTGTTGATGTCGCACAGGTACTCATAGGCAATGGTGCCGGTTTGCGCAGCCCAATCCTCTATGGCCAGACGCCGGCCGCCGTCCTGACCGAACAGTGTGACGGTGTCTCCTACCTGGGCCTGGGGCACGTCGGTGATATCGGCCATGCACATATCCATGCAGATGCGGCCCACCTGACGGATGGGCCTGCCGTGGAGCAGCAAGGTCAGCTTGCCGGAAAGGCAGCGGGGCAGGCCATCAGCATAGCCGATGCTAAGCACGGCAATGCGCCGCTGGGTGGAGGTGGTGTAAGTTTGTCCGTAGCTGATGCCAATGCCCGGCTGGAAGGTGCGGATCTGGGAAATGGTGGTGCGCAGGCTCATCAGCGGACGCAGATCCATTCGCCCGGCCAGCTCCGGCGAGGGGCTGATGCCATAGGTGGCGATTCCTGGGCGGATCATATCCAGAGCAAATTCAGGGTAGAGCATGGTGGCGGCGGAGTTGCAGCAGTGCCGGATGGCAAAGGCGATCCCCATCGCGGCCAGATCATCGATCATGGCCATAAACCGAGCATATTGCCGCCGGGTAAAATCCCGGTCGGCAGGCGCGTAGGAGTCCGCCACGGGAAAGTGGGTGAATACGCCCTCCCAGGCCAGATGGGGCAAAGCGGTCGCGTCACGCAGCTGGGCCAAGGTATCCGGACAGTCGTAGGCGAAAAAGCCCAGCCGGGACATCCCCGTGTCCAGCTTTAGGTGAACGGTCAGGGTCTTGCCGGTGCCGGCAAGGCTGTGGCTGAGCTGCTGGGCATAGTCTAGGGAATGCACTTCCTGGCGGATATCCATATCGGCCATATCCGGGGCATAGACTGCCGGCGTGTAGCCCAAAATGAGAATGGGCAGGGCAATGTCCGCCCGCCGTAGCTGCAGGGCTTCCTCCAGGTTGGATACGGCCAAAAATTCCGCGCCTAGGGTTTGTAGCTGCCGGCTGACCGGTACCGCGCCGTGGCCATAGGCGTCGGCCTTGACCACCCCTAAAAATTTGCACTGGGCAGGCACCGCCTGCCGCAGCATTTGATAATTATGGGCTAGGTTGTCCAAGGCAATGTCCGCCCAGGTTCTCCTTAGTAGTTTCATGGTGTTCCTCCGTTAAATGGGGTATGGATCTCCCAATGCATATTGCCGGGGCAATCGCTATGGGGAAGCCCATACCATCTGCTTGCGCCATGTTGCTCCCGTCTGTGGGCTATGCTGCAAACTATGGCGCATGGATTGGGCAATTATATGTTGCCCAATCCATCAGCTTGTCAAAAAACCTCGCAGCGTTCGCGGCGCGCCCGCCGCGAAGAAAGCTTAGATCGTTTTCTCCGGCCCACATGCGGGTTGGAGAAACTACCTCTTGGCCTGCAAACGTGCATCCTTTGGCGGACAAACTGTGCGCTGCAGCAGGCCGCCGCCTTTTTTGACCGTCTCAAGCGGCGTAGCCGCTAATGGCCAGGGAAAGGGCTGTGGTTTCTCCCTGAGAGATTTCCCCGTAGGTGGGTTGGCCATCCGCCGTGAACCAGGTGTCCACCTGGTAGGCATCGCTGCCGGCGCCAACGGTGTAGGTGGTGTGCCACAGGCCGTCCTCCTGGCCGGAGGCGTCGATGTAGCCGCTGACCCAGCCGTTTGCCATCAGCAAAGGCGCGGCCACTGGGGCCAGTTCTGTGCTTGGCAAAACGCCAAAGTCCAAAGCGGTTCCATCAAAGGAAAGCTCCCCTGCGCCATCAGACAAGGTGGCGGTAATCCCGGCAATGGATTCCGGCGCAGTGACCGTCAGGGTAGATTCCCCTTCGGTGTGATAGGCACAGTCTATGGTAAAGGTATAGCTGCGGTCGTTATAATTGGCGGTGACCTTTGCGGTAAAGGTGCAGGCCTGGGTCTGCAGCAACGCGGCGCGAAAATCCATTGCTGTCTGCAGACCAGAGTTATCGTTGGCCGTGCAGGCGGTGAAAAGACAAAACATTGCGGCCAGAGCTGTGAGCTTTATGCGCCCCAAGTTACCACTTCCTTGCGGATTATTTCAGGAATCGGGGCAGATTTGCGATGATATCTGTAGGGGCCAGACCGTATTGTCCTTGCTCGGCGCAAAAATCGCCTGTGGCGCCGTGGAGCCATGCGGCGGCGGCGGCGGCCTCTGTAGGCGGAAGGCCTTGTCCCAACAGCGCCAAAAGGATGCCTGCCAGCACATCACCACTGCCGCCGGTGGCCATGCCGGGGTTGCCCGTGGCGTTAAGATAGGATTTGTCGGCCCCTACCACCAAGGTGCGGTGGCCCTTGAGCAGCACTGTGGCATGGGTCTGCCGGGCCAGGGCCTGGGCAGCCTGAAAGCGATTTTCGCCGGGAAGATGACCGGTCAGCCGCCGGTATTCCCCGTCATGAGGGGTTAAAATCACCGGACAAGCCGCCTTTCCCAGTTCATCTATATGCCCTTCCAGGGCGTTTATGCCATCGGCGTCCAAAATTATGGGACAGGCCGCAGCCTGCAAAATCGCTGTGACCAGCCTAAGGCTGTGCCGGTTTTGCCCCAGACCCGGCCCGAGCAGACAGGCATCGCACTGGCTTAGCCGGGGAAGGATGTCGCTGAGTGCCCGAATGGTAAGCCGTCCGTTTTTGTCGCAGGACAGGGGGAACACCATAGGCTCATCCAGCTTGGTGGCGACAATAGGATACACTGCTTGAGGGACGCCCACAAAAATCAGGCCCGCCCCCGCCCGAAGGGCGGCGTTGGCCGCCAGTGCCGGCGCGCCGGTGTAGCCGGTGCTGCCGGCCAAAATCAGTACCCGGCCATAGTCTCCCTTGTGAGAAAAGGGTTTTCGCTTTGGCAGCAGCCCATCCACAAAGTCAGCGGAGGTCATAACGCAGTTTTCCGCATGCATCTGCTGCAGCTGGGCCAAGGAAGCTTTTTGCTTTGAATTCATGGCATATCCCTCCATTTTCCTTATCATTATAATTCATTTGCTCCCTGCCGTCAATCAACGGAGAGAAAAAAGGCCCCGCAGAACCTCCGGCACAAAATTGTCAATTCCCGGTTTGACAAACTTATGCGTCTGTGATAATATAATACTTACTTTTCCCCGCGCCGGCCATCCAAAGTCAAAAACGGCAGTTGGCCGGTCTGCCGGAGCACGCCATCGTCTTAACCATGGGGCAAGCCATCCGCTTCCCCTTTGGCGCTCTCTTAGCGTAAAAAATCACAGGCAACAGCACAGCCGCAGGAATCCCCTGCTGCTTATATACGCGGGCATGATGGAATTGGCAGACATGCGAGATTTAGGTTCTCGTGCAGAGATGTGTTGGGGTTCGAGTCCCCATGCCCGCACCAAATGACGCGAATTTGAACACCGCAATATACTTCCACAATGGGGTATTTGTAG
>CAYVWG010000063.1:0-5872 GCA_964455425.1 uncultured Oscillospiraceae bacterium
ATTTGTCAAACCGGGATTTGCCTCCAGGGAGAGTTTTCCACCAGAAAAATTTCCTGTGCCGGGCAGTAGCTTTGCCGCCCGGGACGGATCAGGGCTTGATCACCGTGTCCGCCTGGGTCAGCCGCTCTACAATGTCGTACATGTTGGTCACGCCGCCAACTAAAAGCTTGTCCTCCAGGCCGTAGTGCTTTAGGCAGGTGCCGCAGGTCAAAATCTCCACGCCCCGGCTGGCCAGAGCCTTTAGATCCTCCACGCTGGGGCCTTCCGTGCAGGTGACGGTGGCGCCGCCGTTGTAAAACAAAATGGCCTTTGGCAACTGCTCTTGCTGGCCCAGGGCATAGATAAATCCCTTAAGCAGCACTTTTCCCAGCTCGTCGCTGCCTATACCCATGGTGGCGGAGGAGATGGCCACTACGATCTTCTTTTCTTGCTGGCTCTGGCAGGAAACCCACTGGGGGTCTTGGCCCTCCTGGCCTACAGGCCCGGCCTGGATGGTTACGGTAAAGGCTTTGTCTCCAGTCTGTACGCTGGCTACAGGGAAGCCCTTTTGGGTGGCCATCCGGGTCAGATTTTCCACGGCGATCTGGTTGTCTACGGTTATTTCCAGAGTCTCAGGCCCGGTAAGACCACGAATGACGTTCAGGGTGTTGACTACCGGCAGTGGGCAGGCCAATCCCATGGCGTTGATGTTGATCATCGTATTCATCCCCTTTTTCACTTAGTATAATCCTTTCCCGGCAGGTTGTAAAATGATTTTATCCAATAAAATGACGATTTGTCATCGAAAAACCCAATGTTAATGGCATATTGGCGGTTTACATTTCTTTCTGGGTTTGGTAGAATAAAACATAAACCACTGTGGAGGAACTCCAGATGAACCGCTCCCATTTCTCCCTTTCCGCCCAAGCTCTGCGGCTGATCGCTTGCGTGGCTATGTTGTTGGATCATATCGGGTTTTGTTATGGCATCCATCCCCTGCGGTGGGTGGGGCGGATCGCCTTTCCCCTGTTTGTGTTTTTGCTGGTCAACGGCCTGGCCCACACCCATTGCCGGTGGCGGTATGCCCTGCGGCTGCTGGTGTTTGCCCTGCTTTCCCAGGCGCCGTACGCGCTGATGCATGGCTTTTCCCTGTGGGATAGCCTAAATGTGCTCTTTACCCTGCTGTTTTCCCTGCTGGCCCTTTGGGGCGCGGATCGCATCGGCCGCCAAAGCCTGTGGTGTGTGGCGCCGGTGGTACTCTTTTGCCTTCCCTTTTGGCTGGGCCTTGTGCAGTCGGATTACGGCGCCAAAGGCATCTTGCTGGCCTTTGCCTTTTGGGCCTTCCAGGGCCGCCCGGTCTTGCTGACCCTTGCCGCCGCTTTGGCCATGCTGCACTGGCAGCTGGCAACCTGGCTGCTACGGGGCACGGCCTATTCCCTAAGCGACACCGCTATGACCCTGGCCAGCCTGCTTGCCCTGCCTCTGACCTTGGCCTATAACGGCCAAAAAGGGAAAACCCCCAAAAGCCCCGTAGGGGCCAAGGCGGTGCAGTTAGGCTTTTACGCCTTTTATCCAGCGCACCAGCTGCTATTGTGGCTGCTGCGTGTATGTACATGATCTTGTCTATCCCAATAAGCCGCTTCGCGGCGAATTTTGCCAACCCCGCATAGGCGCCACGGTAATGGTGCCTGCATTTTCATAGGAGGTAGCCCCATGCATGTCCTTCATCTGATCTCCGGCGGTGACACCGGCGGCGCAAAGACCCATGTCCTTACCCTTCTTAGGGGCTTGATGGCCACCGAGCAGGTGGATTTGGTGTGCTTTATGGAGGGGCCGTTTACCCGGGAGGCCCGGGATCTGGGTATCCCCCTGCAGGTGATCACCGCGCCGTTTTGCAAGGCCTTGGACATCCTGCGGGAAAAAATCCGGCAGGAGGGGATACAGCTCCTCCATTGCCACGGCTCCCGGGGCAACCTGATGGGGGCGATCCTCCACAGGCTGACCGGCGTTCCGGCAGTGTCCACCGTCCACAGCGACTATATGCTGGACTATATGGGCCGTCCCCTGGCGAATATGACCTATGGCCGGATCAACCGCATGGCCCTAAAGCGGATTGGCCACTGGATCGGCGTTTCCGATGCCATGGCCGACCTTCTCATCGGCCGGGGCTTTCCCGGCCATAAGGTGTATTGCATCTATAACGGCATTGCCTTTGATGGGGTCTTGCCCCAAAAAACTCGCCGGCAGGTGTTACAGGAGCTGGGGGTGCAAACCCAGCCGGACACAGTAATTTTTGGCATTGCCGCCCGGATCAACCCGGTAAAGGATATGGAGACCCTTGTGCGCGCCTTTGCCAAAACCGTGGCACAGTGCCCGGCGGCCAGGCTGCTGATTGCCGGCGATGGGGAACAGCGCCAGGAGATTGAAAGCCTAGCCCACTCCCTTTGCCCTCCAGGTACCGTGACCTTTGCCGGATGGATCAAGGACGTCAACAGCTTTTACGGTGCTTTGGATGTGAATTTGCTGACCTCTTTGTCGGAGACATTCCCCTATGCCATCACCGAGGGAGCCAGGATGGGCTGCGCCACCATATCCAGCCGGGTAGGCGGGGTGCCAAAGCTCATCGAGCACGACCGAAACGGCCTTCTCTTTACCCCCCGGGATGTGGACGCCTTAGCCGGCCATATGCTGCGCCTGGCCCGGGATCCGGCACTGTGCCGCCGCTTTGGCCGGGCGCTTTATGAAAAGGCCAAAAGGGAGTTCTCCCTGGAGGCTACCGTGGCCCGCCAGCGGGAGATCTATCAAGATATTCTGGCCCAGGCTAAGCGCCAGCAGGGCGATCGGGATGGAGTGGTGATCTGCGGGGCCTTTGGCCGGGGAAACAACGGGGATGAATGCATTCTGCAAGCTACCATATCCCAGCTGCGGGAAAAGGATCCTACCTTGCCCATTTGCATCGTTTCCCGCAATCCTAAGCGAACCATGCAGCAAACCCGGTGTCAGGCGATCCATACCTTTTCCTTGGGGGCCATCCGGCGGCAGCTGCGGCAAAAGAAGGTCTATCTTTCCGGCGGCGGCAGCTTGATTCAAAACGCTACCAGTACCCGTTCCTTGCTGTATTATCTCAACGGCCTGCGGCAGGCTCATCGTCAGGGCTGTAAGGTGGTCATGTTTGCCTGCGGCATCGGCCCGGTGGAGGGAAGTGTTAACCGCCGCTTGACGGGAAAGACCATCCAAAAGCATGTGGATTTGGTGCTTTTGCGGGATGAGGTTTCCCTGACAGAGCTGAGAAGCCTAGGGGTCTCCCAGCCGCCGGCCTATGTCACCGCCGATATGGCGTTGCTGGCGCAGCCAAGCCCGGCAGGGGAGCTGGCCGATGCCTTTGCCCAGTGGGGCATTACCGACCAGAAAAGCTATATGCTTTTTGCGCCCAGGCCCTGGCAGGGTATGCAGGGCCGGTATACGCCCTTTGCTCGAGCGGCGGTCTATGCCTGGCAGCGGTATGGCCTGCACCCTGTTCTGCTGGCTATGGAGCCGGAAAAGGATCGGGTGGTGTGCCAAATCGTGGCTAAGCGAATCTCCGCCATGGGTGTGCGGCCCATTGTCATCAGCAATCCCCAAGATCCCCGGCTGACCCTTGGCCTGATCGGACGGATGCAGGGAGTGGTGTCTATGCGGCTGCATGGATTGATTTTTGCCGCCAATCAGGGGGTGCCCTTTGCCGGCGTGTCCTATGATCCCAAAGTGCTCAGCTTTGTAGAGCGTATGGGCCAAAGCCAGTGCTGTCAACTGGACCAAGCCGACACCGCCCATCTTTGCCAGTTGGTGGACGCCACCCAAACGGTGGATGCCCCGTCCTTAACGGCGGAGGTAGAGGCCCTTACCTCCCTGGCCAGAGAAAATTGCCAGCGCCTGTGGCCGCTGCTATAGCCGCCGCCCTGACCCTGGGCCGGTGCGGCAACAAAAACCGGCCGGCACACGTCAAAATGTGCTGGCCGGCGCCGCTTATACGAATACGCAGCGGGTCAAACTGGTTTTGAGACGGATTCTCCATAAAACCGTTAGGTTTTATGGAGTGGGAACCGCCTAACGGCGCTTCCCTTTTGTGGCGAATCGCCACAAAAGTCATCCCATACAGTTCTTAACGCACCTGCGGTGCGATAAAAAGGTGTTCAACCTTTTTCATAAGAACTCGTATGACATGCTGCGTAGCGAACCATCCATCCGAAGGTTACGGAGGGATACAAAGCGCGAAGGGGAACCGTCAGGGTTACCCCTTCGCGCTTTGCTCACACCATTTATTCCTGGGCCGTTTCGCTGAGCACCAAACCAGGATTGCGGCGGATGTTGAAGTCAATGGCCCAGTAGGAGGAAAAGACCAGCAGCAGCCGGCCCTGGTAGTCCTCCAAAAGCTCGGCGTCAGAGGAAAGATGCAGATCTTTTTCTGATACCGGACTTTCCTGGATGAAGCGCAGCTGCTCATAGGGCAGATCCTCCATCCGCAGCTCCACGCCATATTCGCTGCCCATCCGGTAGCGGAACACATCAAATTGCAGGGTGCCTACCACACCCACAATGACCTCTTCCATGCCGGAGCCTGGCTTTTTGAAGATTTGGATGGCGCCCTCCTGGGCGATCTGCTCTGTGCCCTTGATAAACTGCTTGCGCTTCATGGTGTCCTTGGGGCTTACCCGGCAAAAGTGCTCCGGGGCGAAGGTGGGGATGCCGGCATAGCGGAATATTTTTCCCGGCACGGTGATGGTGTCGCCAATGGCGAAAAGACCCGGGTCAAATACGCCGATAATGTCCCCGGCGTAGGCCTCATCCACGATCTCCCGCTCTTGGGCCATCAGCTGTTGGGGCTGGGATAGCCGCATCTTTTTCCCGCTGCGGACATGATAGTACTCCGCCTCCCGCTGGAATTTGCCGGAGCAGATCCGCATAAAGGCCAGCCGATCCCGATGGGCCTTGTTCATGTTGGCCTGGATCTTAAACACAAAGGCGGAAAACTCCGGGGAAAAGGCGTCGATTTCCCCCACGTCCGCCCTTCGGGACAGGGGCGGCGGGGTCATCTGCAAAAAGGCTTCCAAAAAAGGCTCCACACCGAAATTGGTCAGGGCCGAGCCGAAAAAGACCGGGCTGAGCTTGCCTTGCCGGACTTCCTCCAAGTCAAATTCCCTCCCGGCGGACAGCAGCTCCACATCCTCCTGCAGCTGGGTGTGACGGCGTTGGCCGATCAGCTGGCCCACCGCCGGGTCTTCCAGATCGATGGCCTGCTGCTCTGCCCGGTGCTTGCCGCTTTGGCCGGAAAACAGCAGCAGCTGCCGCTGTTGCCGGTCGTAAACCCCCTGAAATTCCTTGCCTGAGCCGATGGGCCAGTTGATGGCGCAGGTTTCAATGCCCAACTCCTGTTCCAGCTCCTCCAGCAGATCAAAGGGATCCTTGGCGTCCCGATCCATTTTGTTGATGAAGGTAAAAATGGGGATGCCCCGCATGGCGCACACCTTAAACAGCTTGCGGGTTTGGGCCTCCACGCCCTTGCTGCCGTCGATGACCATTACGGCGGAGTCCGCCGCCATCAGGGTGCGATAGGTGTCCTCGGAAAAATCCTGGTGGCCGGGGGTGTCCAAAATGTTGATGCAAAAGCCCTTGTACTGAAACTGCATCACCGAGCTTGTCACAGAAATGCCCCGCTGCTTTTCGATCTCCATCCAGTCCGATACCGCCGCTCGGGCGTTTTTCTTGCCCTTTACCGCGCCAGCCTGGTTGATGGCGCCGCCGTAGAGCAAAAATTTCTCTGTCAGCGTGGTTTTGCCCGCGTCCGGGTGGGAAATGATGGCAAAGGTACGCCGACGTCGGATCTCTTGTTCAAAGGTTGACATAATTTACCTCC
>CAYVWG010000063.1:5972-9733 GCA_964455425.1 uncultured Oscillospiraceae bacterium
AGACGGCCCACCCGGTTGTAGTTGGAGGCCATGGCGTAGTTGTAAGCGCCGGTGGTGAGCACCGCCACGATGTCTCCCCGGGTGACGGAGGCGGGCAGGGCCACGTTTTCCTGAATCAGGTCGCCGCTTTCGCAGCAGCGGCCGGCGATGGTGCAAATCAGCTCCCGTGGCTCCTCCATCTTGTTGGCAACATACACGGTGTAGGCCGAGCCGTAAAGGGCGTACCGGGGATTGTCGGTCATGCCGCCGTCGATGGTCAGGTAGTTTTTGTAGCCGGGGATGCGCTTTACATTGCCGGCGGTGTATAGGGTAAGGCCCGCGTCGGCGGCAATGCTCCGGCCAGGCTCCAGCCGCACGGCGGGCATGGGCAGGTTCTTTTCCGCACACATGGCCCGCATCTGTTGGGCCACCAGGGAGATCTGCAGGGCAATGTCAATGGTGGGGTCGCTTTCCACATAGCGCACACCGTAGCCGCCGCCAAGATCCAGAATCTGGGCGGTGTAGCCAAGCGCATCCCGCATTTGGGCGCTAAAGGTTAACATAATTTCTGCCGCCCGAATAAACACATCCGAGTCAAACACCTGGGAGCCAACGTGGCAGTGGTAGCCCTCCAGCTGGATGTTGGGCTGGGCCAGAGCCAGCTCCACAAAGGGCTTGGCCTGACCGGTTTCGATGCTAACGCCGAACTTGGAATCCACCTTGCCGGTGGAAACCGCGTCGAAGGTGTGGGGATCGATGCCCGGGGTCAGCCGAAGGATAATCTTCTGCCGGATCCCTCGCTGTCCGGCGATGTGATTGATGGCCAGCAGCTCTTCCTCGTTGTCCACCACAAAGTAGCCCACGCCGTGATCCATGGCAAAGCGGACATCTTCATCGGTCTTGCCGTTGGAGTGGAAGTAGGCCTTTTCCATGGGGAAGCCGGCTTGGCTGGCGGTGTAGATCTCGCCCATGGAGACCACGTCCGTACCCATGCCTTCCTGGGCGCAGATGGTGTAGATCCGCTTAAAGCTGGCGGCCTTGCTGGCGTATAGGGGCAAGGCGTTTTCGCCAAAATAGGTTTTCATGGCCTGCGCATAGGTGCGGCAGTTGTGCCGGATCCGGGCCTCGTCCATCGCATATAGGGGAGAGCCGTACTTCTTTACCAGATCGGTGGTCTTGGCGCCGCCAAAATACAGCACGCCGTTTTGTACCGACAAATTCTCACAAATCATAGTCTATTCCTTCTTTCTATATCTAGTACAAGCAACAAAAAAACGGTAGCCGAAGCTACCGTGTGGCACATCAAAGGCACCGATAGCTCTCCGCAATGCTGCGACAGCAACGGGGATCTTATTCTCCGCTGCCAGATCGGCCCCCGCGCCAGAGCCGTCTTCGGCGCCTGCCCCTTTCCCCCTGCCGGCCTTGCGCAGGCCTGCTTGACAGGGCTACTATTGACAAAACGCACCTCTATCTTGGGCGCATTATAGCATCGGGCAGGGGGTTTGTCAATACCTTTTCGTAAAATTTCCAAAAGTACTTGCCAAGGGGGGAGAAATGGAGTACAATACCTCCGTATTCCCCAGGGAGTAGGGCATATGCGTTGAGCTTTTGGCTCTGAAGTGCCGGCGGATGGGAGGTTGCCGCCGGACGAAATGCCGCAAGGCATACGGTGTGTGTCCGCAGCCGCCCTGGTAAACCAAGGGGTACGTCTATCTAACCTCCTCCCAAATAAGGAGGAATTTTTTTATGTCCGCGAAACGTATTGCCTTTGACGGCCTTTTGTGCGCCGCCTACTTTGCCCTGTCCTTTCTCATCGTCCCCGCCGGAAGCCTGCAAATTCGGCTTACGTCCATTGCCCTGGTGGTGTGCGCCGCTCTTTTCGGCCCGGTGGACGCCATCTTGGTGGGCCTGATCGGCGAGGGGCTGTATCAGGTGCTCCTTTTTGGCGTCACGGTGACCACGCCCCTGTGGCTTTTGCCGCCGGTGCTCCATGGGCTGTGGCTGGGGCTGCTTCTCCGGCCCGGGGCAAGGCTTCCCCAGTTTTATGGGGCCTGCTTTGTGGGCGGGCTGCTCAACTCTGCCGCCAATACCCTGGCCCTGTATGTGGATAGCCGGGTGTTTGGGTACTATCAGTTCCATGCCGTCTTTGGGGTGGCGCTGCTGCGCTTTGGCCTGGGGCTGGCCACCGCCGCGGTGGTGGCTACCGCCGCGTATCCGGTGGTGCGGGCGCTGCAAAAACAGGTTCGGGAGGTGCGGGCATGACCTATGAGCAGGCCCTTGCCTATATCCACGCTGTAGACTGGAAAGGCTCCCGCCCGGGCCTTGGGCGGATCACCCAGCTGATGCACCGTCTGGGGGATCCCCAAAAGGCGCTGGCCTATGTCCATATCGTGGGTACCAACGGAAAGGGCAGCACCGCCGCTATGCTGTCGTCGGTGCTCACCCGGGCGGGGTATACCACCGGGCTGTTTATCTCTCCCTATGTGATCTGCTTTAGGGAGCGGATGCAAATTAACGGCAAAATGATCTCCCCCACGGCCCTGGCCCAGGTGACGGCCCAGGTGGCAAAGGCCGCCGAGGGGATGGAAGACGCCCCCACCGCCTTTGAGCGGATCACCGCCATCGCCCTTACCTGGTTTGCCCGGGAGGGTTGCCAGATCGCCGTGATGGAGGCGGGCATGGGCGGAGAACTGGACGCCACCAATGTGATTCCCGCCCCGCAGGTGGGGGTAGTGACCAATATCGGCCTGGATCATACCCAATACCTGGGTCATACTCTGGCACAGATTGCCGCCACCAAGGCGGGGATCCTTAAGCCAGGCTGTGATTGTGTGCTGTATCCCAATGCCCCGGAGGTGGAGAGGGTCGTTGCCGGTGTCTGCCGGGAAAAGAAAATCCCCCTCCATGATCCGTCCCCCGTCATCTTGGTGCGGGAAAATTTGACCGGCCAGCAGGTGCGGTGGCGGGGAAAGCCCCTGACCCTGTCCTTGTTGGGGGCGCACCAGCGGCAAAACGCCGCCGTGGCCTTGGAAACGCTCCGGGTGCTCCAAGGCCGGGGATGGGACATCCCCTTTTCGGCCATTGCCTGGGGCTTGGCCCATACCCAATGGCCCGGGCGGCTGGAGGTGCTTAGCCGTAGCCCCCTGGTGCTGCTGGATGGGGGGCATAATCCTCAGTGCGTGTCCGCCCTGACCCGGGCATTGCGGGACTATCTGCCGGAGGATCGGCCGGTGCTGCTTACCGGCGTGCTGGCAGATAAGGACTACCAGGATATGTTTGCTCCCTTGCTGCCCTGGGTAAGCCAGGTGTTTACCGTTACCCCGCCCAACCCCCGGGCCTTGCCTGGGGCGGACTTGGCAAAGGTCTTTGCCCCTTGGAGAAAGACCGTGACGGTCTGCCAAAGCATCGCCGGTGGGGTAAACGCCGCATTAGCGGCGGCCAAAGCCACCCAGCAGCCACTGCTGGTGTGCGGCTCCCTGTATTTGGCGGCAGAGGTGCGCAATCTCCTGCTGGGCGGCGAAGGAGACGGACAAGGCAGGCCCACGGCATAAACGGGCTTGCCCTGTAAATGCGCAGGTGAAAACATGCGGCCTGAGCGCTGAAGCAGACCCCATCGTTTTGCCGAAGCGCCAAGAAGGCTTCCTGCCGTCAAGCGCCCACCGGCCAAGGGGGGGCGGACGCTTGGCCTGCCTAATCCTCTTAGCGGAGCTTGGGACGGCTGCGCCCGGAAGAAGCGGCGGTTTTCCCTTCCCCGTGTGGGTGGGAGGAACCGCCGCTTGGCC
>CAYVWG010000064.1:0-9579 GCA_964455425.1 uncultured Oscillospiraceae bacterium
GGGAACAAAATAACCTCTCGGATAGAATCGCTGCCGGTAAGCAGCATGACGCAACGATCAATGCCGATACCCAGGCCGCCGGTAGGAGGAAGGCCATACTCCAAGGCAGTAATATAATCTTCATCCATCATGCCAGCCTCTTCATCCCCCTTTGCCCGAAGCTCTACTTGCTTCTGGAAACGGGCCTTTTGGTCTATCGGGTCATTTAGCTCGGAGAACGCATTGCCCATCTCGCTGTGGCAGACAAACAGCTCAAAACGTTCGGTCAGCCGCGGATCCTTAGGCGAACGCTTGGCCAAGGGAGACACGTCCACAGGGTGCATGGTGATAAATGTGGGCTGAATCAGCTTTTCCTCTACCTTCTGATCGAAGCATGCATAGAGATAATTTCCCCATGTGCACTCCTTGGTTTCGTCCAACTCCACGCCTACAGAAGCGGCCAACTTCTGCGCTTCTTCGGCGGTGCTTATGGCCATGAAATCCACGCCTAAGTATTCCTTTACCGCCTGCGCCATGGTCATTCTGGGCCAGCCCGGCGTTAGGTCGATATCCTCGCCCTGCCACTGCACTTGATAGGTGCCCAGGATTTCCTTAGCGGCCGAAGACAACAGCTCTTCAAACAGATCCATCATATCCTCAAAATCCGCGTAAGCCTGGTACAGCTCCACCGTGGTGAACTCCGGGTTATGCTTGGGATCCATGCCCTCATTACGGAAAATGCGGCCAATCTCATATACCCGCTCCAGGCCGCCCACCAACAGCCGCTTTAAGTGCAGCTCTGTGGCAATGCGCATATACATGTCGATATCCAAGGTATTATGATGGGTGACAAAAGGTCTTGCGGTAGCGCCTCCGGAAATGGTATTGAGCACCGGGGTTTCTACTTCCATATAGCCACGGGCATCCAAATACTTCCGCACATGGCTGACAAATTTGGTACGGATCGCAAAAATCCGCCGCACCTCCGGGTTGACCATCAGATCTACATAGCGCTGACGGTACCGGGTTTCCACATCGGTCAGGCCATGGAATTTCTCCGGCAGGGGCAAAAGGGATTTGGAAAGCAAGGTCACTTCCGCAGCCTTGACGGATACTTCCCCACGCTGGGTGCGGAAAACCATGCCCTTTACGCCAACGATATCCCCAATATCCAGCTTCCGGCACTGGGCAAACGCCTCTGCGCCCAGCTCATCGATTTTCATATACAACTGGATACGGCCAGAGCGATCCTGCATATCCGCAAAAATCGCCTTGCCCATCCCCCGCTTGCTCATCAAGCGGCCAGCTACGGATACCTGGGTATCCTCCATGGCCGCGAAGTTCTCATGGATCTGCGCCGCTTGGGCGGAAACTTCATATTTTGTCCGCTGGAAGGGATCTTGCCCTTCCTTTTGGAGCTGCTCCAGCTTTTCTCTTCTTACACGCACCTGATCTACCAAAGGCAGTTCAGACTGCGGCATGTACTTTGCCATATTTCCTCCTAATATCTGCTAAGGCAGGATTGTTTACCGCTCTACGGAAAGGATTTGGAACTGGAGCACACCTGCTGGGGCGTCCACCTCCACAGTATCCCCAACGGATTTCCCCATCATGGCTCTGCCAAAGGGAGAATCGTCAGAAATGCAATGCTCCAAAGGATTGGCCTCCTGGGAGCCGACAATGCAGTAGACCTCCACCTCATCCATTTCCACATCGCGCACCTTTACCGTACAACCAAGGCCCACCCGGCCAGCGGCTTCCTGTGTCTCATCGATAACCACTGCGTGGGCCAGGATATTCTCCACCTCGGCAATACGGCCATACAGCTTTGCCTGTTCGTTTTTTGCCTCGTCATATTCGCTGTTTTCGGACAGATCGCCAAAAGAACGGGCTTCTTTGATCTGCTCTGCCACCTCTTTTTCCCGGGTGGTCTTCAAATAATTGAGTTCCTCTTCCAGCTCTTTCAGCCGCGTAGCTGTAAGTTTATATTCTTTGGCCATAGCTATCGTTCCTTTCATTACAATGGGTCAATGGACACATTATAGTAGATTCTGGTTTTATCTGTCAAGAGCATTTATCCGATCAGGACATTTATTGCCTGCTGGAGTTGCTGATCTTGTGCCACATCCAGGGTTTCCCGGTACAAGCTGGCGTTATCTTCATCGGAAAGCTCTACCACCACATCCGGGGTAATGCCCACATCGGTCAGGCTCTTGCCGTTGGGGGTGTAGTACTTGCCGATGGAAAGATTAATGGCAGAGCCGTCAGACAAGGGAAAGCAAGACTGGTAATAGCCCTTGCCGCTGGTATTGACCCCTACCACCTGGGCCACACCGTACTCCTGCAAGGCAGCGGCAAAAAACTCTGCCGCAGAATAGGTGGATTCGTTGACCAGCACAGCCATGGGCAAATCAACACACGCCTCATCAGATTCGTCCACCTGCACCTGGCCCTGATAATCTTCGCTGCGGAAAAGCACGCCCTCCGGCAGCAGGTAATCCAAAAACTCCACCAGCTCGGTTTTTAGGCCACCGGGATTGAACCGCACATCAAACAAAAGATAGTCGGCCCCCTGGGCTATGACCTCTTCTACCGCCTTTTGGGCGTCCTGGGCACAATTGGATTCAAAATTCCGAATACGGATATAGCCAATCTCCTGCTGCAGCAGCTCATAGGTCACATTGACTGTGGCAATGCTGGTTCGGGTGACAGCAACGGTCTGCTTCTGTCCCTCTCGCTGATAGGTAATCTCCACCGCTGTGCCTTCCTCTCCCCGGATCAAATTTTTGATCTGCTCCAAGCCCATGCCCTCCAGGGAGGTACCCTCTACCGCAACAATCATATCATCGGGAAGCAAGCCCGCCTCTTCAGCCGGGCCACCCGGCGTTACGTCCGTTATCGTACAGCCGGAGTTGTCTTCACTGAGCTTTACCGTGACACCGATGCCCACATACGCATTGGCCACGTTTTCCTGGTAGCTCTCGTAGGATTCTTCAGGAATGTAATAGCTCCACTGATCGCCTAAGCCACTGATCAGCCCGGCGGCCAAGGAATCTGCCATGTCATCTTCATCGATCTGTCCAATATAATACCGGTCAACGATGGCCTGGATCTCGGCCAGCTTTTTGCCGGCGCCGTCCGCTTGTGCCGTCATCTGGGTGTCGAGATGGTCTACACGGCGCACCAGGATATAGCTGCATGCGGCTAGGCAAAGGGTGGTGATCAAAAATAGGACAGTGGTCACTTGAAAAAATTTTTTGGACATTCTATGCCTCTTTCCCTATAATCTATTTCCCACAGCCCATGTCGGGCTGTGGGAGAACATCATAACGTATAGTCAAGTAGGGCAAACGGCTCTTAGGCGGACGCCCTTGCCCGCTTTGACTCCTTAGACGATTACGGGCAAAGCTAGGGCAAAACGCTTACCGGATTTATGGTAGAACCGTTCTTATACACGGTAAAGTGCAGGTGCGGCCCGGTAGAATAGCCGGTACTGCCTACATAGCCGATAATCTGGCCTTGGTTGACATGCTGCCCGCTGGAAACCACATAGTGAGTCATATGTCCATACAGAGAAGAATATCCATCGCCGTGGTTGATGGTAACATAATAGCCATAAACATAGTTATATGTGGCGGCGGTAACGGTACCGCTCTTTGCGGCATAAATGGGCGAACCGGAAGACGCGCCAATATCAATGCCCGTATGGAAGGAATACTTTCCGGTTATGGGATGGATGCGATAGCCATAGGCACATGTGATTTTGTGAGTGCTGGTGGGCCAGATAAAGCCGCCGGAGCTGCTGGAGCTTCCGGAACTGCTGGAGTCGCTAGAGCTTCCGGAACTGCTGGAGCTGCTAGAGCTTCCGGAACTGCCGGAGCTGCTGTTGGAGCTTCCGGAAGAACTGTTGTTTTGCTGTGCCTGGGCAGCAGCTTCCTCGCTCAGGGCCGCCTGATAGGCAGCCTCCTGTTTGGCGATTTGCTGGGTCAGCTCTTCCTCCATGGCTTCATACTTTTCTGTCTCAGCCTTCAGCTCCTCCGTATCCGCGTTGAGCTTGCTCAGCAGGCTGTCCGCTTCCTCCCGCTGTTCATTCAGGCTTTCTTCCGTAGCCGTCAGCTCCTCCTTCGTCTCTTCCAGGGCCACCTTCTCCGCGGCCAAGGACTCCCGGTCTGTCTCGATCTGCTCGGCTAGATCCTTCATTTGCTGGAGCATTTTATTGTCCGCTTCAGCAATTTCCTGGATCATGTACACCCGATCCAGCAAATCGGAAAAGTTATTGGCCTTAAACAGCACAGACCAGTAGGAAACCTTGCCGGTTTCCTCCATGGTGCGGATGCGCAGTTTATACTGGGCGTTTAGCTCCTCTTGCTGGGCAAGGGCGTCATCCAGTTCATTTTGTTTTTCCGCGATCAGCAGATTATATTCCTGGATCTGCTCATTTTTGTTATCAATTTCATCCTGGGTCAACTTGATGGATTTATCCAGCTGGCTCTTTTGCTCCACCATATCCAGCTGCTTCGACTCATTGGCCGAGATTTCCTCTTGCAGTTCCTTCTGCTGCTGGGTAATGGAATCCGCCTTACTTTGCAGACTTTCAATTTGCTGCTTGATCTCGCTAGAAGATGCGGCAAATACACTGACGACCAAACCGGCCACCAGCACCAACACCAGCAAAACCGCAATGGCGGAAACAATGAGTCTTCGGTACTTATACATATGCAAACTCCTTTCGTCAGTGCAGCAGTCTACACCGCCGCAGATTCTACACAATAAACGGATGGTCAAGCCCGCAGAACACCCCAGCCGCCGGCGCTCCGGATCCTCCGGCCCAGCCGAGGCGGCCGTGGCTTACACGGCGTTTTTGTACTACGCTTTGGTCAAAAGGCTCCAAAACGTTCCGTATTACACATCCAAGAACTTACGAATGGACATGACGCTGCCAAAAATGCCCACAAACAGACCAGCCAAGGTGAAGGTGCCCACCATGACCCAAATGACCTCCGTAAACGGCACAACGGAAATCAGTTGCAGGCTATCCACCGCAGCGATCTTTGCGGATAAGGCGCCATACAGCCCCCACTCGGCAAAAAAGGCGATGGCCGCGCTGAAAATGCCGATAAGGAAACCCTGGATTACATAGGGAAAGCGGATAAAACCATTGGTGGCGCCCACCATTTTCATAATGGCAATCTCATCTTGGCGGTCATACATGGAAAGCTTGACTGTATTGGAAATGATAAACAGGGATACCACCAGCAGCACCGCCATAATGGCCACAGAGGCCAGGTTCAGCACCCGCTGTATGGTGGTGAAGCCATCGGCCAGCTCGGAGTGATAGTTTACATTGGCCACCCCTTGCAGCTCCTCTATCGCCGCCACGGTGTCTTTCATCTTGTTGTTGTCTTCCAGGGTCACCACAAAGCGATCCCGCAGGTCATCGGCGTTGATGCCGTTAAAGGTATCGCTGCCGCCTTCTTCCTCGACAAAATCCGCCAATGCTTCCTCTCTCGATTTGAACACAGCCTGCTTGACATTCGCGATAAGATTGATTTGCGAACCAATGCTCTTGGCCTCCGCTGTGCTGTAGGACTCATCCACATAAACCAGGATCTCGTTTTTTTGCTG
This sequence comes from uncultured Oscillospiraceae bacterium, assembly GCA_964455425.1. GTDB lineage: Bacteria > Bacillota > Clostridia > Oscillospirales > Oscillospiraceae > JAFRPC01. The sequence continues at coordinate 5,605 of CAYVWG010000064.1, forward strand.
CAACTCGTCCACCATCAGGCTTAGGTTGTATAGGATCATGGAAAAGCTGCCCACAATAATCAGGCAGGCAACCGTAACACATACAGCGGCAAAGGACATAAATCCATGCTGGAAAATGCTGTGAAAGCCTTCGCCAAACAGGTAACCGATATTTTTACTCTTCTTCATAGCTATAATACCCATCCATTCCATCGCTGATGATACAGCCCTCGTCAATGGCCACCACACGCTTGGTGAAGCGATCCACCAGTTCCTTTTCATGGGTTACCACCAACACCGTGGTGCCCAAAGCGTTAATGCTCTCCAGCAGCATCATGATCTCATAAGACCGGGCCGGATCCAAGTTGCCGGTAGGTTCATCGGCAATGATGATGGCCGGATTGTTCACCAGCGCCCGGGCGATGGCCACACGCTGCTGCTCGCCGCCGGAAAGCTCATTGGGATACCGCCTTCCCTTGTTTTCCAGCCCTACCAGCTCCAGTACATACGACACACGCTTCTTGATTTCGCTGGGCGCCGCGCCGATTACCCGCATGGCAAAGGCCACATTTTCATACACGGTTTTCTTTTCAATCAGGCGGAAATCCTGAAAAATTACCCCGATGGTTCGGCGAAGCTTCGGTATGTTGCGGCGTTTGATCTTATCCAAAGAAAAGCCGTTTACGCTGATGCTGCCGGAAGTAGGCTCCAGCTCAGCGGTAAGGAGCTTAATCATGGTAGACTTGCCTGACCCGGAGGGACCTACCAAAAACACAAACTCTCCATCGTCAATGTGCAAGCTCACGCCGGCCAGAGCACGGTTGCCGGCCTCATATACCTTGGTAACATGTTCAAAATCGATCATAGCAAATCTTCTTTCTATATACTAGAATCTGCATAGGCGCTTTGCATATTGCGCGTCAGGTTCTTTTCGCCGCTTGTAAGCGGATCGCTGGATCCGGCGGCACGGTCAAAGCATCCGGTTTTCCCGGGAGGACAGATATTTTTTGACCATAAGAGCCACCTTAAAAATGATGGCGTCTTCAAATTCCCGCAGATCCAGGCCGGTGATTTTTTTGATCTTCTCCAGCCGGTAAACCAGCGTGTTGCGATGGACAAACAGCTTTCGGGAGGTTGCGGAAACGTTCAGGTTATTTTCGAAAAATTTATTGATGGTAAACAAGGTGTCTTGATCCAAGGCGTCGATGGAGTTTTTCTTAAACACCTCGGACAGAAAGATCTCACACAGGGTCGTTGGCAGCTGGTAGATCAGCCGGCCAATGCCCAGGTTTTCATAATGGATGATGGATTTTTCGGTGTCAAATACCTTCCCCACCTCTATAGCCACCTGAGCCTCCTTAAAGGAATCGGCAAGCTCCCGCAGATGATGACACATAGAGCCAATGCCAATGGTCGTTTTCAAAAAGAGGGTGTTGCGCAGGGTGTCTTCTATCGTTTGAGCCACCGCGTAAAGCTCGTCCTTATCGGCGTTTTTATCTACCAGCTTTACCACAGCAATGTCCGTCTCGTTGATGCTGATGACAAACTCCTGCTGTCTTTCCTGGAACATATTTTGCAGCACTTCCACAGCCGCGATGTCTGTGGCCCCTACCTGCCGCACCAGAAAAACCGTGCGTGTAAGATTGGTGGGAAAGTGCAGCTCCTTGGCCCGGATATAAATATCGCCGGGAAGGATATTATCGGTAAGTATATTTTTTACAAAGGATACCTTATCATGCTTTGCCTCATACTGCACCTTGGCGCAATTTAGCGCAATGTGGGCCATAAGACATACGCACCGGGCGCTGTCATCCTCGCCGTCCACAAAAACAGCGTAGTCGTAAACGTCGCCAAAGCTGGCAAGGGCGCGTATGGTCTTGCCGCCATAGATCACGACCTCATCGCCGGCGGCATTTACCACCTTTGCCATATCCCGCCACTTGCTGCCCTGGAGATCTTCGTTAGTACAAGACAAAATCAGCCCATCGGCGTCCATAACACCAATCGTATTGGGCGCGGCCGACTTTAACTGCTGAATGACCTCGCTGAAAATGTGGTTGGTCATGAATTGCATCCTCCTAAAAGTGAGAAAATTACAATTTGTACAATGATACTTTAATATCATACCGCATTTTTCGCCGTATTGCAAGCATCATTTGCGAATTTCCCCAAAAAACCAGGAGTTTTTTTGTGCTAAAAAACCACAAATTCGTCAATTGCGCCAAATCCGTCCTGCTTTTTTCTTGGTTTTCCAGAGTTTTTGCCACAGCTTCGTTCTTGTCAAAATGACGGATTTCCGGATGCAACAGGGCCTGTTCGGCGGGATGCCTGTAAGGATCAATCCCCCGCCGGAGGAAAGTGGCCGCTGCAAAATGAGAAAGCGCTTTGCCGCCTTCCACCCATAGATCAGTCGCTCATCAGTGCAGCAATCTCCTCCTCCGTCAATTCCCGGCATTGACCTACAGGTAAACTGCCAAGGCAGAGCGAGCCTTCCTGCTCTCTGCGCAAATAATTCACCGGCAGTCCCCGGCTGGCCATCATCCGGCGCACTTGGTGGTACTTTCCCTCGGTTACGACTACCCGGCTCTCCCCCGGGCCAAGCGGGATCAACTCCGCCGGACGGCAGATGTCCCCATCCCGCAAGGTGATCCCCTGGGCAAAGGCCGCCACATCCTCCGGTCCGGCCGCTCCCTCATGCTGTACATAATACACCTTTTTTACCGCATATTGGGGGGAAATCAGTCTGTGGGCCAAGGCGCCATCGTTGGTGAACAGCAACAGGCCCTCTGTTTCCTTATCCAGCCGTCCTACAGGCTTCACTCCCTGCCGCAGTGCCCAAGGGGGCAAAAGCGGCATTACTGTCTCCTCCCGGGAATCGCTGGTGGCGGTCACTACCCCTGCCGGCTTGTGCAGCAGCACCACCATGGTTCTCTCCGGCTCTATGCTCTTTCCCCGAACCGTTATTTGCTCCTTTTGCGGGTCGATCTTCCTTTCCGGCTCTCTGACTACCGCTGCATTGACCTGCACTGCCCCGCTGCGCACCAGTGCCTTTATCTCTTTGCGGGAACCCACACCCGCTGCGGACAAGAATTTGTCCAGCCGCTGCATTGTTTGCTTCCCCCTTCGTCATATTTGTCCACCCGGCGGAATAGGCTAGACCATCCAAAAGCCTTTAAGGAGGGTTTACCATGTTTGTCCTTACCGCAAAGGTCTCTAAGACCAAAATCGCGGCCATCATTACCATTCTCATTGCCATTGTGGTGCTGATCGCCGTTGTGGCCGCCGGCGGCGGAAGCAAAGACAGCGACACGCCTCTCAACGCCGACACCAACGATGCCCGGGTCACCTTCTTAGCCCAATATGGCTGGCAGGTCAACGCGGATCCTGTAGAAACGCAAAAGGTGACCATTCCCAGCACAGAAGAAAGCGATGTATTCCAGCGCTACAACGATCTGCAAAAAAGCATGGGCTATGATCTGAGCGCATACAGCGGCAAAACCGTCACCCGGTATGTCTATGAGATCCTCAACTATCCCGACGCCCAGTCGCCGGTCTATGCCACCTTGTTTGTGTATAAGGGTCAGGTTATTGGCGGCGACGTTACCAACACCGCGCCGGACGGAGCCATGCACGGCTTTACCAGCCCAACGTAAGAAGGTTCCGCGCCCTAAATGGCCACCAATCTATCCTATTAGGAGTATAGCACAGAAAGGGGAAAAAATAAAGGGTCTGCATGGATTTCCTAAGTGGATGAGTGTTTAGCGCAGCGCCAGCTTTCCTACTGGCGGCAAAATCCACAAGCGCGGACTAAATCGGGGCAATATCTAACCCAAAAGCAGCCTTAGGAAGGAAAAAGCTTTTTCACGGGCATTGCGCTCCTGTGCCTGAGGGAAAGCAAAAATCACCGCACGCATGCCTGGCGGAGCCGCCAAAACCTCAGCGTGGCAAACCACGCTGAGGTCATAATTTCCCCCGTATTTCGTCACCGGCTCCACC
>CAYVWG010000065.1:0-9237 GCA_964455425.1 uncultured Oscillospiraceae bacterium
CGGATATTGTCCATGACCGTGCCGGTAAACAGGTTCACATCCTGGAGAACTACCCCCAGAGAGCGGCGCAGATCGGGTTTTTTGATCTTGCGGATATTGATGCCGTCGTAGCGGATTTTTCCATCCTCGATGTCATAAAACCGATTGATCAGGTTGGTGATGGTGGTTTTGCCTGCGCCGGTGGCGCCCACGAAGGCGATCTTCTGGCCAGGCTCTGCCCACAGGGACACATCATTGAGCACCGGTTTGCCTGGCTCATAGGCAAAATCTACGCCGAACAGCCGCACATCTCCGGCTAAGGGGATGTAGGTCAAGGTGCCGTCTCCGTGGGGATGCCGCCACGCCCACAGCCCTGTGCGCTGGGCACATTCCTCCAAGCTGCCGTCGGCGGTGGTTTTGACATTGACCAGGGTGACATATCCTTCATCGTCCTCCGGTAGCTCATCCATCAGGGTAAACATACGGTCAGCGCCGGCCAGAGCCATAACAAAGGAGTTAAACTGCTGGGAGACTTGGTTTACGTTGTTGGTAAATTGGCGGCAGATATTGAGGAAGGAGATCACCACCGAAATTTCCAGCACGCTGCCAAAGGTGCCGGCGACCAAACCGCCTATGGAGAAATTGGGCGCGCCGGTAGTGATGAGCAGGCCGCCGATGAGCGCGATGAACACATACATCAGGTTGCCAATATTGCCGGTGATGGGGCCGAGGATGTTGGCGTAACGGTGCGCGTTTTTGGCGTCGTGGAACAGCTGGGCGTTGAGCCGGTCAAAATCCGCCTGGCTGGCGGCTTCGTGGTTGAATACCTGCACCACCTTTTGACCGTTCATCAGTTCCTCCACATAGCCCTCTACCTTGCCCAGAGACTGCTGCTGGCGGAGGAAGTATTTTCCGCTTTTGCCGCCCACATGACGGATGGAACTTACCATAATGGCAATGCCCAGCAGCAAAACTAGCATCAGGTCAAAGCTATAGCAGAGCATAATGCATACCAGGCAAAACAAGATCAAAATTGACTGGCACAGCTGGGGCAGGCTTTGGGAAATCAGCTGACGAAGGGTGTCGATATCGTTGGTGTAGTAGCTCATGATATCGCCATGGCTGTTGGCATCAAAGTATTTGATCGGCAGGCGCTGCATGTGGTTGAACATCCGCTTGCGCATATTGTTCAAGAATCCTTGGGTGATCACCGCCATAGAGCGGCTGTAAATCACGCTGCAGCAAAGGCCGATGGCCAGTACCACGCCCATAACCAGCAGCAGCATGCCAATGTGGGGAGCCACCGCCGACCAGCCTTGGGTCAGCCCTTGACTGATATCGTCGGAAATGGCCTTAATGAACACAGACGGGGTAACGTTGGCCAAAGCCAGAAGAAGCATGGCCACCACAGCCACCACCAGTTTCCCCTTGAAATCGTGCAGCAGCAGCTTGATCAGCCGCAGCAGGGTGCCTTTTTTGGCGGTGGGCATTGCGTTTGTGGAAGATTGGGATTTGCGTTTAGCCATTTTCCTCGCCTCCTTTGGTTTGGGAGGTGTATACCTCACGGTAGATGGGGCTGCGTTCCAACAGCTCATCGTGGGAGCCTACGGCGGATATGGCGCCGCCGTCCATCACCACGATTTGATCGGCTTGCTCTACAGAGGCAATGCGCTGGGCAATAATGATCTTGGTGGCGCCGGGCAGCTCCCGGCTAAGAGCCTGCCGGATCAGAGCGTCGGTCTTGGTGTCTACGGCGCTGGTGGAGTCATCCAAAATCAGCACCTTGGGCTTTTTCAGCAGTGCCCGGGCAATGCATAACCGCTGCTTTTGGCCACCGGACACATTTGCGCCGCCTTGTTCAATGTAGGTGTCATAGGTTTGCGGGAAGCGGGAGATAAACTCGTCGGCCTGTGCCAGCTTGCAGATCCGCTCCAGCTCGGCGTCAGACGCGTCCGGACAGCCCCAGCGGAGATTTTCTTTGATGGTGCCGGAAAAAAGCACATTTTTTTGCAGTACCACGGCTACCTGATCCCGCAGAGTGGTCAAATCATAATCCCGCACATCCACACCGCCGACCTTAACCGTTCCTTGGCTTACATCGTATAGCCGGGAAATGAGCTGAATCAGCGTGGTCTTGCTACTACCGGTGCCGCCGATGATGCCCACGGTCTGTCCGGCGGCGATGTGGAGGTTGATGGCGGAGAGAGTGTATTTTTCGGCGCTTTGCTTATATTTGAAGTAAACGTTTTCAAAGTCTATGCTGCCATCGGCCACCTGCTTTACTGGCTGAGAGGGATTTTCCAGGGTGGTTTTGGTGTCAAGAACCTCCACAATGCGGCGGGCAGACTCCGTGGCCATGGTGACCATAACAAAAATCATGGACACCATCATGAGAGAGGAAAGGATCTGTGTGCTGTAGGTAATCAGGCTGGACAGATTGCCCAGGGCCATAGCTGTACCACCGGAAGAAATGATCAGCCGGGCGGCAAAATAGGGGATGAGCAGCATGCACACATACATGGAAAAGATCATGATGGGGTTGTTGAAGGCCAGAATTTTTTCCGCCCGGGTAAAATCCCGGCAAACATCATCGGCGGTGCCGGCAAATTTGTTTTCCTCAAACTCCTCCCGCACAAAGGATTTTACCACCCGCATGCCTTTGACGTTTTCCTGGACAGAATTGTTTAGTTTATCGTATTTACGAAAAACTGCCCGGAACACCGGCAGAGCCTTGTGTACGATGATAAACAGGCCAACGCCCAGCACAGGGATGACCACCACAAAAATCAGCGCCAGGGATTTGCCCACCTTAATGGACATAAGGGTAGCGAAAATGAGCATAAGCGGCGCGCGAACGGCAACGCGAATGATCATCATGAAGGCGTTTTGTACGTTGGTAACATCGGTGGTCAGCCGGGTGACCAGGGACGAGGTGGAGAATTGGTCGATGTTGGCAAAGGAGAAGCTCTGTACCTGCTGAAACAGGTCATGGCGGAGGTTTTGAGCAAAACCGCTGGAGGCGCTGGCACAAAACCAACCTGAGGAAATGCCGCAAAGCAAGGAGCCACAGGCCATGAGAATGAGCAGTAGTCCATAGGGAAGCAGCTGCCGCAAAGTGCAGCCGGCTTGCATGGTGTTGATGAGATCGGTAGTAACCAGGGGAATCAGACATTCCAAGCTGACCTCTCCCACCATGAACAGAGGGGTAAGCAGGGTGTCTCGTTTGTATTCCCGGATACAGGCGGCTAATTTTTTGAGCAAGGGAATTCCTCCTCCGGAAAAAGATTTTCTCTGTATTTTTCGGGGTATTATCCTGTGTTTTGGGGGAAGAACGGGATAAAACAGAAAATACAGAAACTATATATTACCACAAGTTTTTTCAAAACGCAACCCACCAGATGGCAGAAAAAACGTACGATTCCCTGGGCCAATTGGGCCGCTGAACGCCCTTGGCTGGCAGCGGCGGGGGAGGTTATCTCTTTGCTTGCAGCTCCCAAAGGCTAGGCATTGCCGGGATAGCGCCGCTGCGGGAGCAGGTTTTGGCGGCAGCCCGGTTGGCAAAGGTTAGAATGTCCTTTAGGTCGTTCATTTGCAGATCTTGCAAGGGATGCTCGCCCCGCAGGCAAAGCTGGCTAAGCACAGCGCCTAAAAAGGTGTCCCCAGCGCCGTTAGTATCTGCCACTTTGACCGCTGTGCCAGGAATGTAGGCGGTTTTTTCCCGCCAGCGGCAGAACGCGCCCTTGCTGCCCAGGGTGATCAGGATCAGGGAAACGCCTTTCTGGGTTAGTCGGCGGCTGCCCTCTTCCCATGCGTCTGTGCCGGCAAGCAGAGGCAGCTCCTCTTCAGAAAGCTTGAGCACGTCCACTAAAGGCAGGGGCGCGTTCATCCGCAGCAAGGCTTCTTCGTGGCTTTCCCAAAGACTTGCGCGATAATTGGGGTCGTAGCTTATCAGGCTGCCGTGACTGCGGGCCTGGCGCACGGCCGAAAGCGTGGCAGTTCGTGCCGGCTCCTGCGTCAGGCTAACAGAACCAAAATGAAAGAATTTGGTGTTTTTTAATGCCCCGTCGGCAACGTCTTCCGGACGCAGCATGCGATCGGCCCCACGGATAAAGCGAAACGTACGCTCCCCTGAGGGGGCTATGGTCACTACGGCCATGGTGGTATGGGTATTGTCTGTGCAAAGATTGGCAGCGTCCACCCGGTTTTCCTCCAGCACCTGGCGGAGATAGGCGCCAAAGCCATCTGCCCCTACTTTCCCGATGAACGCCGTCTTGGCCCCCAGGCGGGCCGCCGCAACGGCAACATTTGCAGGTGCGCCGCCGGGATTCGCGGCAAATTGGGGCACCCTTTGCTCTTGGTAGCCGGTCTGTGTCAGATCGATTAAAATTTCTCCTAGGGCAGTAATGTCTGTCATGGCTTTGTCCTTCCTTGCTTGAATCGGCGTACAAGGCGCCTGTGGACTATCTACCATTATAGGCAAAACCCGCCGTATGTCAAAGTGAAGTGACCCCGAAAAGTTAGACAAAAATTTGAAAATAAAACTGTTCAAGCTTCTGAAAGGGCTTGCTGTCTGTGAATTGCAGGTAGCAAGCCCTTTCACTTTGCCCTGATACGGCGATTGTTGCAGTAGTCCAGATATTCCACAAGCTCCTGCTTGAAGTGTTCCATGGGTTGGAACTCATGCAGACACAGCAGCTCACTTTTGAGCAGACCAAAGAAGTTTTCTATGACAGCCTGGGCGTTCCGTTGGAACGCTGCACATGCGAATCTGCCTATTTTCTTCAATGTTTCCTTATGGCTCTCTGCCATTCGCTACAGGCGCTTTTGTTTTCTCCGTGGCCTTTACGATAGAGGGAGCGGTAGAGGCTTTGCCGCCGCAACTTGCCAATAGCGGAATAAAGCGGCACATGCTTTACCGAGGAGGGGTAGTTTTCTAAGACTTAGCCAGGGCTGTCCTGGCATATCGTCCCACGTTGGCCCATGGCTATTGGCCAAAGCATCCGGGATCGATCCGGCCTGCTGCAAGGGGGGTTCCCGGATTTTCCGCAGAGATTTCTACAGGATTTTCCTTTTTCTTACAGAATAGAATGGACTTTTTCGCTTCTATATTGTATAATAATTATCATAATGTGCATTTGAGAGGTGGTACGATTATGGCAAGGGCCTTTTTTGGCGGCGTACATCCCGCGGGCAGAAAGCACCTGTCCGCCGGCGCTGGGATCAAGCCGATTCCCGCGCCGAAGCTTGTGGTGATCCCGATGGGGCAGCACATCGGAGCGCCTTGTCAGCCTTTGGTGAAAAAGGGGGATTTGGTTACGCTGGGCCAAAAGATCGGGGAGGGTACCGGGCTTTGCGCGCCGGTGCATGCTTCCGTTTCCGGTAAGGTGGTGGCGGTGGAGCCGCGCCCCAATACCAACGGCGATAAAATGATGTCGGTGGTCATTGAAAATGACGGACAAAACACCCGCTGTCCAGACATCCGGCCCCGGGACGATTTGGACGGCCTTTCTCCCGATGAGCTGATTGGCATGATCCGTGAGGCGGGGATTGTGGGCATGGGTGGCGCTACCTTTCCCACCAGCGTAAAGCTGTCCTCCGGCCTGGGCAAGGTGGATACCATCATCGTCAACGCCGCGGAGTGCGAGCCATATATCACCGCGGACGACCGGCTGCTTCAGGAGCAGCCAGAGCGGGTGATCTCCGGCCTGCGGGTGATTATGAAGATATTTGGTCTAAACCGGGCCTACATAGGGGTGGAAAACAATAAGCAGGCGGCCATTTCTGTTTTGTCCCGCCGTTTGGAGGGTCAGCGGGAGATCCTTTTGCAGGTTCTGAAAACCCGTTACCCCCAAGGGGCGGAAAAACAGCTGATCCAGGCGATTACTGGCCGTCAGGTGCCGCCGGGGGGACTGCCGGCGGCGGTAGGATGCGCGGTGTTTAACGCGGCAACCTGTGCGGCCATCCACGATGGCGTGTACGAGGGAATGCCTCTGGTGCAACGGGTTGTAACGGTAACAGGAACGCCGGTCAAGGCGCCGGGAAATTTCCTGGCGCCGGTGGGTACGCTCTTTTCCGAGCTTCTGGAGCTGTGCGGTACAAAGGAAAGCCCGGCAAAGATCATCTCCGGAGGGCCTATGATGGGCGTGGCTCAGTGGCAGACCGATGTGCCCATCACCAAGGGCACCAATTGTGTGCTGGCCATGAGCAAAAAAGAGGTGTTTTTCCAGGAGCATACCCATTGTATCCGCTGCGGCAAATGCGTGGGGGTATGTCCTATGCACCTGATGCCCTTGTATATGTACGAATATGAGCGCCGAAGCGATGTGGAGGGAATGAACAAAATGCGCCTGATGGACTGCATCGAGTGCGGCTGCTGCGCCTTTACCTGCCCGGCGGGGATCCCGCTGGTGCAAAGCTTCCGCGTGGGTAAGCAGAAGCTGAAAAACGCCAATAACAAGGGGGAAATGAAGAAATGAACGAACAAAAGCTGATGCTGTCTTCTTCCCCTCATATGCACGGCAGCGCCACCACCGGCAAGATCATGCGGGATGTATGCATCGCGCTGCTGCCGGCCCTTGCCGGAGCGGTATATTTCTTCGGCGTAAGGGCACTGGCGGTGACCTTGCTGTCAGTGGCGGCCTGTGTGTTTTTTGAGTGGGGCTACCGCAAGGTGATGAAGCTGGATTGCACCATTTGGGATGGCTCGGCAGCGGTTACAGGAATGCTCTTGGCCTTCGTCTGTCCGGTGACCATTCCCTACTGGGCGCTGATCATCGGGGACTTTTTTGCCATCGTTTTGGTTAAGCAGCTCTTTGGCGGTGTGGGCAAGAACTTTGTCAACCCCGCCTTGGCGGCCAGGGCCTTTATGTTCTCCTGGCCGGTGCTGATGACGACCTGGGTGGCGGCGGGGGATCATGTGCCCCTGTTTTCCGGCAACGGGGCTGTGCCTGACGCCGTTACGGCGGCTACCCCCTTGGCCAGTATGCACAGCGGGAGCCTGCCGGCGCATTCCCTGCTGGATTTGTTTTTGGGCAACACCGGCGGCTGCCTGGGGGAAACCAGCGCCATGCTGCTGCTTATTGGGGGCGTGTATTTGGTGGTGCGCCGGGTGATCTCGCCCCGAATCCCGCTGCTGTTTATGGGCACCGTAGCCGTTATTGGGTTTCTCTTTCCCCAAGGGGGTGCTTCGGGCCTGACCTGGGCAGGCTATAGCCTGTGTTCCGGCGGCGTGATGCTGGGGGCCATCTTTATGGCCACAGATTATGTGACCTCCCCGGTGACCAAGGCAGGCCAGGCCTGCTTTGCGGTGGGCTGCGGCCTGATCACCATGTTTATCCGCTATTTTGGCTCTTATGTGGAGGGCGTCTCCTACGCCATCTTGATCATGAACATCTGCGTGGTGCTGTTTGACAAGATTGGCCGTCCAAGACGGTTTGGCACAGGCAAGAAGGGTGGTGCCAAAGCATGAAAAAAGAGACGGTGGCCTACATCCTTCGGCTGACGGTGGTACTGTTTTTGATCACGGCGGTGGTCGCCGGGCTGTTGGGCCTGGTAAATTACGTCACCAAGGACAAAATTGCGCAGATCAATCAAGAAAAAACATCGGCGGCCATGAACGCAGTGCTCCCGGCAGACAGCTACACGCCGGTGGAGCAACTGCCGGTGGATGCGCCGGAAACGGTGGCCGCGGCGTATACCGCGTCAACCGGGGGAAGCCTGACCGGATATGTGGTGGAGGTAAAGCCCACCGGCTTTGGCGGTGAGATCGATATTATGGTTGGCGTCGACACGGCCGGCGCGGTAACCGGCATCTCCATTGTCAGCCACAGCGAGACGGCCAGCCTGGGCGCTGTGGCGGCGGAGAATAACGCCAAAGGGGAAAGCTTTCGCCAGCAGTTTGTGGGCAGCTCTGGGACGCTGGCGGTAAGTAAAGACGGCGGCACGATCGACGCCTTGACCGGCGCTACCGTAACCTCCCGGGCAGTAACCGGCGGCGTCAACGACGCGCTGGCCTGCGCGGCACAGATGACGGAGGGTTAAGCGATGAAAAAACAATGTAAAGAGGGCTTGCTTACCAAAAACCCGGTGCTGGTGCAGCTGTTGGGCATGTGCTCCTCTCTTGCCATTACCACAACATTATTTAACGGCATTGGTATGGGCATCTGCGTGACCATCATTCTGATTTGCTCCAATGTCTGCATTTCCCTTCTGCGGAAGGTGATCCCCCAGAAGATCCGCATTGCCGCCTATATTGTGGTCATTGCCGGGTTTGTTACCATGGTGCAGCTGCTGCTGTCCGCCTTCTTGCCTTCCTTGTCCGATTCTTTGGGGGTGTTTATTCCTCTTATCGTGGTCAACTGCATCATCCTGGGTCGGGCGGAGGCATTTGCCTCGAAAAACGGCGTGTGGGCTTCGGCCTTAGACGGCTTGTTTCAGGGCATCGGCTATACCTTGGCGCTGGTGGTGATCTGTATCCTTCGGGAGCTTTTGGGCAACGGTACCTTTGGCGCCGGGGTGATCTCCGCCGATGGCATCCGCATTATCCCGGAGGGATATCCCGCTATGCTCCTGGTGCTGCCGGTGGGTGGATTTTTGACCATGGGCTGCGTGATCGCCGCCTTCCAGTGGTGGATAAAAAAACAGGAAAAAAAGGAGGCGGATAAGCAATGAGCGATACGCTAATCCGTATTTTTGCCATTACCTTAAACGCCATCCTGGCGGAAAATTTTATTCTGGTCAAATTCCTGGGCATCTGTCCCTTTATGGGCGTGTCGAAAAAAATCGATACGGCCCTGGGCATGGGTATGGCGGTGACCTTTGTTATGGGTCTGGCCTCTGCGGTGACCTGGGCCATCGATCATTACCTGCTTGGCGAGGGCCTGGCGTTTATGCAGACGGTGGTGTTTATCCTGGTGATTGCCGCCCTGGTGCAGCTGGTGGAAATGTTTCTGCAAAAGGCTGTGCCGGCGTTATATCAGGCCTTGGGGATCTATCTGCCCCTGATCACCACCAACTGCGCCGTTCTTGGCGTGGCGCTGCTGAACATCCAAAATGGCTATAGCTTTTTGGAATCGGTGGTTTACGGCGTTACCGGCGGCTTGGGCTTTACGGTGGCCATTATCCTTTTTGCTTCCGTTCGGGAGCGGACAGAGTATTCCGATTGCCCGGCCTGCTTTAAGGGATATCCCATCGCTTTGATCGCGGCAGGTTTGATCGCCCTGGCATTTATGGGCTTTTCCGGGCTTAAGGTGTTTTAAG
>CAYVWG010000066.1:0-9036 GCA_964455425.1 uncultured Oscillospiraceae bacterium
GTATTTACCAAGCCCTCCCTACCGGTACAGCCCCAAGACACCACTGCCGCCGGCGACACCTTTACCGGCTACTTTTTGGCCGCTGCCGCCAATGACGTCGATCCTGAGCAAGCCCTGACTTTCGCCACTGCGGCGGCTGCCATCGCCATAACCCGTCCGGGAGCGGCAGACTCCATCCCCACAAAACAAGAGGTTCTCGCCTTTATGCAGGGAGGTTAAATCCATGGAAAATCGAATCCCCATAATCTACGACTGTGACCCTGGCCACGATGATGCCATAGCCCTGGTGCTGGCCGCAGCCAGTAAAAAGCTCCACATTTTGGGCGTAACCACTACCGCCGGCAATCAAACCGTAGAAAAAACCACTTATAATGCCCAGCGGGTGTGCACCCTGATTGGCCTGGACGTGCCCATTGCCAAAGGTAGCACCCGTCCCCTGATTGCGCCGCCTATGAATGCCCCTTCCGTTCACGGAAAGTCCGGACTGGACGGCCCGGCTCTGCCGGAGCCTGCCACGGCGCTGTCGCCTTTGACTGCGGTGGATCTGACCGCCAAGATGCTACAGGAAAGCCCTGTGCCCGTAACCTTGGTGGCCACCGGTCCCTTAACCAACACCGCCGCTCTGCTCTTGGCCTATCCGGAGCTAAAGCCAAAGATCCGGCAAATCTCCCTTATGGGCGGGGGCATTGCCCATGGCAACTGGACGCCGGCGGCAGAATTTAACATCCTGGTAGACCCGGAAGCCGCCAAAGTGGTGTTCACCTCCGGCCTGCCCATTTTGATGGCCGGACTGGATGTGACAGAAAAAGCTCTGCTTCTGCCGGAAGATTTTGCCCGGATTCGGGCTGTAGGCAACCAGGTCGCCTCTGTGGTGGCCGATTGGCTGGATTTCTTCTTCCGGTTCCATCAGCAGCTGGGCTATACCGGCGCGCCCCTTCACGACCCAGTGGCCATGGCCGTTTTGATCGCGCCGGAGCTGTTTACCATCCGGCCCATGTATGTGCAAATCGATACTACCGGGCAATACTGCCGCGGCGCCACCGTGGGGGACGTGCTGGGCGTTTCCCGGAAGGCCCCCAATGTACAATGCCTGATGAACATTAACCGCCAGGGCTTTGCCGATTTGTTGGTTGAGGCCATGGCCGCTTATGGAGGATAGACCATGAATATACATAAAGTTTGGTTAGATTGTGATGTAGGCACAGATGATGCTGCGGCCATTTTGTGTGCCAACAAACTGGAAGGCATGCAGATCGTCGGCATATCTGCCGTAGCCGGCAATGTAGAGCTGGAAAAAACCTACGCCAACACTCTGCGGCTCAACCGGCTGATGGGCACGGATTATCCTGTGTATGCCGGAGCGGATAAGCCGCTGCTTCGCCCTGCCCACACGGGCTACGCCTATCACGGAGAAAACGGTCTTGGGGGCATAGAACTTCCGCTGCCCGAGCCTTGCCCCCAGCCCACAGTAAAGGCATGGGACGCTTTATATGAGACGGCCAAATGCCTGGATGGAGAGTTGGAGCTTGTGGCTACCGGGCCTTTGACCAATGTAGCCACCGCCCTGGCAAAATACGCCGACCTGCCCAAGCTGCTCAAGCGGATCGTCATTATGGGAGGCTCCGCCACCGTAGGCAACCGTACTCCGGCAGCAGAATATAATATCTATGCCGACCCGGAGGCCGCTGCCGCCGTGTTCCAAGCCGGCGTCCCCCTGGTGATGTGCGGCCTGGATGTGACGCTAAAGGCATATTTCACCGAAGACGAGTTGCTGGCAGTAAAGGCTTGCGGCAATGCCGCCGGAGCCTTGTTCCACGACTGCCTGCAAACCGCCATGGCCGCCACGAAATTGACAAAGGTCATGCTCCATGATGTAGTGGCGGTGCTGTATGTCACCATGCCGGAGCTGTTTTCCGGCAAAGAGGCCGGGGTCTATGTAGAGACGCAAAGCGAGATTACCTTAGGCAAAACCGTCACAGATCTGTATTCCGACAAAAAATTCCCGGAGAAAAACGCCTTTGTGGTGCTGGATGTCAACCGGGAGGATTTTGTCCAGACGGTATCCCGGCTGATTAGAGCCAATCCATAAACCCATATCTTTCCCTTACGTTCACTTATCTAATAGGAAAACCAGGACGACCATTGATGACCGTCCTGGTTTGCTTTATTCATCCTGTGGGAATGGCCGCTGGGTAATATCGCTACACATTAAACAGGAAGTTGACAATGTCCCCATCCTTCATCACATAGTCCTTGCCCTCGCTGCGCACCAGACCCTTGGCCTTGGCATTGGCCATGGTACCGCAGGCCTTCATATCGGCAAAGGCGATCACCTCCGCCCGGATGAATCCCCGCTCAAAATCAGTATGGATCTTCCCTGCCGCCTGAGGCGCCTTGGTGCCCTTACGGATGGTCCAGGCCCGGCACTCATCGCTGCCGGCGGTAAGGAATGAGAGCAATCCCAACAGAGCGTAGCTGCACTGGATCAGCTGGTCAAGACCGGAGCGCTTAAGCCCCAGTTCTTCCATAAACATGGCCTTTTCCTCCGGATCGTCCAGCTCGGCAATGTCCGCCTCCAGCTTGGCACAGATGGGTAAAACCTGACTGCCCTCCTCCTGAGCCAGCGCCTGCACTTGCCGAAAATATTCCACGCTCTGGGGATCGTTTACCGCATCCTCCGACAAATTGGCGGCATAGATGGTCTTTTTCAGCGTCAGCAAATCTGAGGTGCCGATCAGCTCCATTTCCTCCGGCGTTCCCGGGAAGGTACGGGCAAGCTTTCCCTCGTTCATGTGTTCCACCAGCCGCTGAAACAACTCGCCCTCCTGAGCCATACGCTTGTCCCCGCTTTTTGCCGCCTTTTGGGCCTTGTCGATGCGCCGCTGGCACATTTCGATATCCGCCATAATCAGCTCCAGATTGATGATGTCGATGTCCCGCAGCGGATCGGTGGTTCCCTCCACATGGGTCACATTGGCATCGTCAAAGCACCGCACCACATGCAAAATGGCATCGGTATTGCGGATATTGGCCAAAAACTTGTTGCCTAGGCCCTCTCCCTGGGAAGCGCCCTTAACCAGGCCGGCAATGTCCACAAACTCAATGGTCGCCGGGGTGCGCTTTTTGGGGTTGTGCAGCTGGCAAAGCCAGTCCAAACGGCTGTCCGGCACTGGCACCACGCCCACATTGGGATCAATGGTGCAAAACGCGTAATTGTCCGCCGGTACACCGGCATTGGTTATGGCGTTGAACAAGGTCGATTTCCCCACATTGGGCAGACCTACAATTCCCAGTTTCATCTCTTTTGTATTCTCCTTATGTTTAACGCTTGTGGCGGCTATACAGCCGGGCCAGACCGCCCTCGGAGGTTTCCCGATAGGCTTTGGCCAAGCTCATGCCGGTTTGGTACATGGTTTTTACCACCATGTCAAAGCTGATGTTTCTGGTTTTGCACAAAAACCAGGAAAGATTGCAGGAATTCAGCGCCCGCATGGCCGCCACCGCGTTACGCTCGATACATGGGATCTGCACCAGTCCGCAGATGGGGTCGCAGGTCAGGCCCAGGTGATGCTCCAGGGCGATCTCGGCAGCGTATTCGATCTGGTCAATGTTCATCCCCGCCAGCTCGCTGAGGGCCGCTGCCGCCATGGAACAGGCTGTGCCGATCTCCGCCTGGCAGCCACATTCCGCCCCGGAGATAGACGCGTTTCGCTTAACTACATTGCCGAACAGGCCGGCAACTGCTAAGGCATGGAGAATTTGCTCGTCGGTATAATCGTGGCTCTCCTGCATATAATGGAGCACCGCCGGCACCACACCGCAGGAACCGCATGTAGGCGCTGTAACCACGGTACCGTTGTCCGCGTTCTGCTCCGACACGGCAAAGGCGTAGGAACAAATCACGCAGCACTCATGGATCTGGGCCATTTGTGTTTCCGCCGCTTGAGCATAGAGCATCTTGGCTTTTCGCTCTACCCGTAGCCCTCCGGGCAGGGTGCCGCTGGCTTGCAGGCCCTCGCTGATGGAATCCTTCATTGCCTGCCAGACCTGGGCCAAAAAGTCCCAAATCTCCTCGCCCTCATTTAGCTCCACATACTCCCACAGATAGATGTTCCGCCAACGGCAAAACTGGGCGATCTCGGCAAAGGAATTTTCCGGGTAGATCTCCTCCCCTTCCACGTTCCGGCGGCCGGGGATGACAATATCCCCTCCGCCTACAGAGAGCACCCGCAGCTTGGGACTTTCCTGGCCATTTTCTATGGCGTAAAAGTCCATGGTGTTGGGGTGCTTTACATCTTGGGGCGTCTGCTGGGAAAAAACGATCTCTGTAGGCGCTGGGGAAAATACCTGGCGCAGCACCCGGTCCGTGCCGTGGCCCTCGCCGGTTTTCGCCAGAGAGCCATAGAGTACTACCCGGTAGGACTCCGCGTCTGGGTGCTCTTGCCGAAAAATCTGCGCCGCCCTCTCCGGCCCCATGGTGTGGGACGAAGAAGGCCCCTTACCGATTTTGTAGATTTCACGAATGGATTTCATTTCCTATCCCTCCGCATATTCCTCATTGGTACGTTTATTATAGCAAACCCTGCCCCCAAAAACAATGCCTATTCTGTTTTTTTGTGCAATGCCTCTAAGGACAGCTCCCCTGCCAGCTTAAACAGAGCATCCGCCAGCACCGCTTCCACCGGCAGATGGATTGCTGCGGCAACATGCTCATAAAACCGGGAGGTTGCCCCATCCAGGGTGATGGAATATGTTGTCATACCGGCCTCCAAATGGGTAAAAATTCCTGCTCCCCATCCTATGCCAGGGATTGACAGATGTGATATAATAAACAATATTAGCAGTTTCTAAAGAGAGGTATATTATGGCAAAGGAACGAAAGGTGGAGCAAATCACCGACATGGAGGTTGATTTTGCACAGTGGTTCACCGACGTCTGCAAAAAGGCAGAGCTTATTGACTATTCCTCCATCAAGGGGATGTTCATCTACCGCCCCTACGGCTACGCCATTTGGGAAAATATGCAGCACATTCTGGACAAGGAATTCAAAAAACTCGGCGTGGAAAACGTCTATATGCCCCTGCTGATCCCCGAATCTCTTCTGCAAAAGGAAAAGGATCACGTGGAAGGCTTCGCCCCCGAGTGTGCTTGGGTCACCATGGGCGGCAGCGAAAAATTGGAAGAACGGTACTGTATCCGCCCCACCTCGGAAACTCTGTTTTGTGAGCATTACCGCGCCATCATTCATTCCCACAGAGATTTGCCCAAGTGCTATAACCAGTGGTGCAGCGTGCTGCGGTGGGAAAAGACCAGCCGTCCCTTCCTTCGCCATCGGGAATTTCTCTGGCAGGAAGGCCACACTATGCACGCCACGGCGGAAGAGGCTAAGCAATACACCGAGCAGATGCTGAACGTCTATGCGGATTTTTGTGAAAATGTGCTGGCCATGCCGGTGACCCGAGGTCAAAAGACAGAAAAGGAAAAGTTCAACGGCGCCGAGGCCACCTACACCATTGAGTGCATGATGCACGACCGCAAAGCGCTGCAGGCCGGTACCTCCCACTATTTTGGCGATGGCTTCGCCAGAGCCTTCGATGTCACCTACACCAATCGAGACAACAGCAAAGCCTATCCCCATCAGACCTCATGGGGCGTGTCTACCCGGCTTATCGGCGGCATCATCATGACCCATGGCGACAACAACGGCCTGGTGCTGCCCCCCAAGATCGCTCCCACACAGATCATTGTGGTGCCGGTAGCCCAGCACAAGCCCGGTGTGATCGATGCCGCCCAGGCCCTGAAGAACCGGCTGGAAGAAGCAGGATTCCGTGTAAAGCTGGATTGCAGCGACAACAGCCTTGGTTGGAAGTGCGCGGAGTATGAAATGAAGGGCGTGCCCCTGCGTATCGAGCTGGGTCCCCGGGATATCGAAAACGGCTGCTGTGTCATGGTCCGCCGGGACAGCGGCGAAAAGGCCCCGGTGCCTCTGGAGAATTTGGAGGCCGCTGCTAAGCAGCAGCTACAGGCCGTCCACGATGGCCTATTCGCCCGGGCCAAGAAAAACCTGGACGACAACACCTATCCGGCCTTTACTCTGGAGCAGGCCAAGCAAATTCAGGAAACCAAGGGCGGCTTTGTCAAAACCATGTGGTGCGGTGACGAGGCCTGCGAGCTAAAAATGAAGGAAGTCGCTGGGATGTCCTCCCGCTGCATTCCCTTTGCCCAAGAGCATTTGGGCGACACCTGCCCGATCTGCGGCAAGCCCGCCAAGAAAATGATGTACTGGGGCGTCGCCTATTAATTTTGTTTGTCCATGAAACGCGTTCATCCACAAAGCTGTGCAATCCCACACTGCGCCGTATCCTGCGGTTTTTGACGCTCCTTCGGTGCCGCAAAGCGCATGAACGCTTTTGAGCAAGAATGCGTACATTAGATTCGCCGTCCGTTTGCCTGCTGAGAGTTCTCTCAGCCCACGAAAGGAGTACAGATGTCCAATCCCTATTTCAAAAATCAAGAGCAAAGATGCCGCCAAGCCGACACCATCGACAAAGCGCTATTTGATCAATACGGCGTCAAACGGGGCCTGCGGGACACCAACGGCAAGGGCGTTCTCACCGGATTGACCAACATTTCCAAAATCCAGTCCAACCGGGTAGAAAATGGCGTTACCGTTCCCTGTGAGGGCAAGCTATGGTACCGTGGCTACGATGTGCAGGAGTTAGTAAAGAATTCTAGCCCCTGGGGCTTTGAGGAGGCCGCCTACCTGTTGCTTCTGGGCCAGCTGCCCAATCCCCAGGAGCTAGACGATTTCTGCGCCCAGTTGGCAAGACTCCGCCGCCTGCCCAAGAATTTCACCCGGGATGTGGTGATGAAAGCTCCGGGCAAAGACCTGATGAACGCGATGGCCAAGAGCGTTTTGGCTCTGGCCTCCTATGATGCGCACATGGCGGACAACTCTATCCCCAATGTGCTGCGGCAGTCCATGCGGCTAATCAGCGTAGCCCCCATGCTGGCGGTGTATGCCTATCATGCGTACAACCACTATCAAAATGAGGACAGCATGTATATCCACCGGCCCCAAAAGGAACTGCCCACGGCGGAAAACCTGCTGTATATGCTTCGGCCGGACAAGTCCTATTCTCCTTTGGAAGCCCAAGTGTTAACCGCCGCTTTGATCCTCCACATGGAGCATGGCGGCGGCAACAACTCCACCTTCACCACCCGTGTGGTCACCTCCTCCGGGTCAGACACCTACGCGGTAGTGGCTGCCGCTTTGTCCTCCCTTAAGGGGCCAAAGCACGGCGGTGCCAACATCAAGGTCGTGGAGATGATGAACGACATTCGTCAGAATGTGAAAGACTGGAACGATCAAGACGAGATCGCCGCCTATTTGACCAAGATCATAGAGCGGCAGGCCTTCGATCGAAGCGGCCTGATCTACGGTATGGGCCACGCGGTTTACTCTCTGTCCGACCCCAGAGCACAGGTGTTCAAAGGATTTGTGGAGCGTCTGGCCAGGGAAAAGAACCGAATGGATGACTTTGCCCTGTATTCCGCCGTGGAGACACTGGCACCCCAGATCATTGGGCAAAAGCGAAAGATCTACAAAGGGGTCAGTGCCAATGTGGATTTCTACAGTGGCTTTGTTTACAGCATGCTGGACATCCCCCTGGAGTTGTTCACGCCCTTGTTCGCCGTGGCCCGCATTGTTGGTTGGAGCGCCCACCGGCTGGAGGAACTGATCAACATGGACAAGATCATCCGTCCCGCTTACTGCAGCGTCATGCAAACAAAAGCATATGTGCCCATAGAAAAACGGTAAGCCGGCTCAGGAACGCCCTATTTTTTCCCATAAGCCCAGGATGGTTTCCGGCATTGCCTGTATGCATTGGCGGCGCTAGCCGCCGCAAAAGGCCCTGTCGCAGTTTTGCGACAGGGCCTTAGCTTGTTAAAAAACCTTGTAAAGCTCGCGGCGTCCGCGCCGCGAAGCATGGGATTTCTCCCGCTCACATGTGGGCCGGAAAACCGCCTTCCGGCCTGGAACCGTGGATTTTGTCCGCCAGGGGGGCAAAAAAATGTACACTGGGGCAAACCCCAGGCCACAATCAAAAAAGCAACCGCTTTTTGGCCGGTGCAAACGCTTGGGGCCAGGCGCTATGCCTGACCCCAAACATTCATATAGAAGCTTGTCCGGAGCAAACGCTCCTCATTAAACCTTTTCCTTGACCTTAGCAGCCTTACCCAGACGGTCGCGGAGATAATAGAGTTTCGCCCGGCGAACCTTACCACGGCGGACAGTTTCCACCTTGACGATGTTGGGCGCATGCACCGGGAACACCTTTTCGCAGCCCACGCCATAGGACAGGCGGCGAACGGTAAAGGACTCTTCAATGCCGCCGTGCTTCTTGGCGATCACTGTGCCCTCGAAAACCTGCACTCTCTCACGAGCGCCTTCTTTGATTTTGACATGAACGCGAACCGTATCACCAACGTTGATGATAGGCATCTCTTCCTTCATGTACTGGCTGGTCAAAGCTTTAATGAGATCCATGTTGATTGTCCTCCTAAAATATTAGACGTTCATAACACAAGATATGCCGCAGCATCCATATGCCGGCTGTGACAGAGGAACACCCGAATTACAGACCTGGGTATTTTATCACAACCATCCGCAAAAATCAAGGCTTATTCCCTAAGTTAGGGAATAAATTTTGTAAGAGATTGTATCATGGGAGGAATAAGCGCTATTGGTTTTGCGGCGTGGCCAGAAAAATAGGCTGCTCAGCAAGGCAAAACGCCTATTAAGCAGCCTGTTTTTGTGCGCCACAAAGGGCAGCACAGTACGAACAAATCTCCAACCATGATGATTGATATGACATCCTGTTCGCATAAGAAAATTTGGTGAACTAACGGAGAACTTATACGAACCCTCCGGGCCGGCCAGCGCCTCCGCTTTGGTGACAATTTCCCGGTCAACCGTATTCCGGGAGCCGGAGTAGTTGAACGCTATCCGAATGCGGTCATCCCAGAGATAGA
>CAYVWG010000067.1:0-8992 GCA_964455425.1 uncultured Oscillospiraceae bacterium
GCCGCCTCAGTAACGAGGATGCGCTGGATGGGGAGTCAAATTCAATACAGAATCATTTTGCCTTACTATTGGTTTTCCTTAAAATCCAACCTCTGTCCATACTCCGTTTACCAAGGTGACCTGGCAGGCGTATCCTGCCGCCTGGGCCAGGGCTACCGCCTGGTCGTAGCCGTAGGACAAGTACGCGCCGTTGTGGCAATCTGAGCCGATCACGATGGGGCAGTCCCGCCGGCGCAGCTCCTGTAGGATCCACAGGGAAGGGTAGGGGGTGGTGCGGTAGCCCCGGGCCATGGCCCCGGTGTTGATCTCAAATATGGGCCTTGCCGGGCAAAGCTGATCCAGAGCGTCAAGAACAGCCTGACGGTACCGGGGATGGGTTTCCTCCAAAAGGGGCATTTTCTCGTCAAATTTCCGCACCAGATCAAAATGGCCCACGATCTGTGCCCCTGTCCGGGCGATGACCTGGCCTACGCAGGCATAGTAATCCTGGGCGTAGGCATAGGCGTCGCCCTGGTAGACCTGGGCGATGATGCGGGCGGTTTCCTCCGCTGACCAGTCCACGCAGAAAAATTGTCCGTCCTTGGGGATATAGTGCACCGATCCGATGGCGTAGGCAAAGCCAGAACCCACCTGCCCGGCGCAAAAATCCTGCTCAACGCCGCAGTAAAGGGCGATCTTCCCGGCGTAGACCTGGCGAAGCCTTGCAATTTCCCGCTGGTATTGGGCGGTGCCCTCCAGGCTCATGCTGCCCTTGTCTATGGCCAGGTGGCCGTGACCGCTAAAGCCCAGGGTGGTAAGCCCTAGAGAGATGGCCTGGCGTACCAGGGCTTGGGGCGTGTCCTTGCCGTCGCAAAAGCTGGTGTGGGTGTGATAATTAGCCCGCATTGCCGGTCATTTTTTCTTGCTTTACCTTGTGGTCGATCACATGGCGGGAGGCCAGCTCATCCCGGATGTCCTCCAGGCTAATGCCCATTTCCACCATCATGACCATCACATGGTAGGCAAGATCTGCCACCTCGTAAATTGTCTCCGCCTTGTCCCCGGCCTTGGCGGCAATGATGACCTCTGTGGATTCCTCCCCCACCTTTTTCAGGATCTTGTCGATGCCCTTTTCAAACAGATAGGTGGTGTAGGAGCCTTCCGGCTTGTCGGCCTTGCGGCCCTGCAGCAGCGCCATCAGGCCCTCCAGGGAAAAGGCGTGGTTTTCCTCGCTGCGGTATACCAGGTCGTTAAAGCAGCTGTCAGTTCCTGTGTGACAGGCGGGACCATCCTTGTTGACTAGCACGGTAAGGGCGTCCCGGTCACAGTCGGCGGTGATGGACACAATGTGCTGGTAGTTGCCGGAGGTTTCCCCCTTGAGCCACAGCTTCTGGCGGGAGCGGCTAAAAAAGCAGGTCAGTCCCTTTTCCATGGAAATTTGCAGGCTTTCCCGGTTCATGTAGGCCAGGGTCAGTACCTTTTTGGTTTTCGCGTCCACCACGATGGCGGGAATTAGACCGTTTTGGTCAAAGTTTAGTTCGTTTATCGAAAGCATTGGGTATTCATCCTCTCACGGTAATGTTATGCTGGGCCAAAACCTGTTTGAGTTGGGCAATGGGTACGGTGCCAAAGTGGAAAATGGAGGCGGCAAGACCGGCGTCTACCTTGGGAAGGGTCTGAAATAGGGTGATAAAATCCTCTATGCATCCTGCCCCGCCGGAGGCGATCACCGGCACATCCACCGCCTGGCTTACGGCGGCAAGCATTTCCAGGTCAAAGCCTTGCTTTACCCCATCGGTGTCGATGGAGTTGACCACGATTTCCCCGGCGCCCATGTCCACACACCGGCGAATCCAGCCGATGGCCTCCATGCCGGTGTCTACCCGGCCACCCTTGGCAAACACATGGAAGCTGCCGTCTACTCTCTTGATGTCCGCCGACAGCACCACACACTGGTCGCCATAGCGCTTGGCCGCCTGGACCACCAGCTCCGGGTTGCGGATGGCCCCGGAGTTGACGCTGACCTTGTCCGCGCCGCATTTCAGCACCCGGTCAAAGTCTTCCAGGGTGTTGATGCCGCCGCCTACGGTTAGGGGGATAAACACGGTTTTTGCCGTTTCGGTCAAAATGTCGGTAAATAAGGCCCGGCCTTCGGCGGAGGCGGTGATGTCGTAAAACACCAGCTCATCGGCTCCGTTTTCGGTGTAATACCGGGCCAGCTCCACCGGGGAAGATACATCCGCCAGGCCCTGGAAGTTTACGCCCTTTACCACTCTGCCGTCTTTTACATCCAGGCAGGGGATGATTCGTTTGGTGATCATAGGCACACCTCGATGGCCTTGCGCAGATCGATGCCGCCGGTGTATATGGCCCGGCCCAAAATGGCGCCGTAAAGGCCCAGGCGGTTCAGGGCGATCACGTCTTCTAAGGTGGATACCCCACCGGAGGCCACAATGTCCATCTTGCAGCTCTGGGCCAAGGCACGGTACATTTCCCGGTTGGCGCCTTCCATGGCCCCATCCTTGGAGATGTCGGTGCAAATCACCGTTTGTACCCCCAGGCTCTCCAGCTTGGCGCAAAAGCCCTCCAGGGTTTCGGTGCTAAGCTGCGTCCAGCCGTGGGTGGCCACAAAGCCATCTCGTACGTCCACGCCTACAGCGATCTTATCGCCGTACCGATCCAAGGCGGCCTGTAAAAAGGCAGGGTCATTGACCGCCGCCGTGCCCAAGATCACCCGGAACACCCCGGCGGACAGATACGTTTCCACCGTGTCCAGGCAGCGGATGCCGCCGCCGATCTCCACCTTCAGCCCGCTTTGCCGGGCAATGGCCTTGACGGTGCTGAAATTGGGGGTTTTGCCGTCTCTTGCCCCTTCTAAGTCCACCACGTGGATAAACTCCGCCCCGGCGGCGCGAAAGCCCTTGGCCACTTGAACGGGATCGTTGCTGTATACGGTCTTTTGGGCGTAGTCTCCCTTGAGCAGACGCACCGCCTGCCCCTCGTATAGGTCAATGGCGGGAAATAGCTTCATCCAGTTGCCCCTCCTTCCAGGGCGCAAAAGGCCCTGAGAATGTTCAGACCCACCTGGCCGCTTTTTTCCGGGTGGAATTGACAGCCGTATACATTGCCCCGGGCTACGGCGGCGGTGATCTCCAGTCCGTATTCCGTGGTGGCGATCAGACTGTCTTGACAGTCCGCTCCGTAGTAGGAGTGGACAAAATACACGCAGTCTCCCGGCTGCACATAGCGCAGCAAGGGATTGCTCCCCGGGGTGAAGTGCAGGGCGTTCCAGCCGATGTGGGGAATCTTGTAGCCCTGGGGCACCACGCGGGATAAAGGCTGCACTGTGCCGGGGATCAGCCCCAACCCCTGGTGCTCGCCATATTCGTAGCTGCGGGAAAATAGCAGTTGCATCCCCAGGCAGATGCCCAAAATGGGCACCCCGGCCTTTGCCCGCTGGCAAATGAGCTGGTCAAGCCCCCGGCTGCGCAGCTTGCGCGCCGCGTCTCCGAAAGCGCCTACCCCAGGCAAAATCAGCTTGTCCGCCTGGGCGATGGCCTGGGCGTCGCCGCTGACGGCAACCCGTTCCCCAATGGCCCCCAGGGAGCATTTTAGGGAGAACAGGTTGCCCACGCCGTAGTCGATAATGACCATCACAGCACCCCCTTGGTGGAGGGAACCTCCTGGGCAAAATCCGGATCGATGGCCACTGCCTGGCCCAGCGCCCGGCCAAAGGCCTTAAAGCCCGCCTCTAAGATGTGGTGGGAGTTTTCTCCGCTTAGCTGCTGAAAATGGAGGGTGACCCCGGCGGCGCGGACAAAGCCCCAGAAAAATTCCTGCCCCAGCTCGGTGTCAAAGTCTCCCACCTTTTGGGCCGGCGGCTGCAGGCCATAGCGCAGCATGGCCCGGCCGGAAAGATCTAGGGCGCAAAGCACCAACGTCTCGTCCATGGGCAGCAGCATGCTGCCGTAACGGCGGATGCCCCGCTTGTCGCCCAGAGCCTGGCTAAGGGCCTGGCCCAGCGCAATGCCCACATCCTCCACGGTGTGGTGCAGGTCTACCTGGATGTCTCCTTGGCAGGAAATCTCCAAATCCATCCGGCCATGCCGGGCAAACAGGGTCAGCATGTGGTCTAAAAATCCGGCCCCCGTGTGGATGGCGCTTTTGCCTGTGCCGTCCAAACCCAGGGTCAGCGATATGTCGGTTTCGGCGGTTTTGCGGGCGATATGAGCAGATCTCATAGGGGTTCCCTCCCTTGCAAAATTTCCTTGGTCAACCGCAAAAAGACATCCATTTGCTCCGGGGCGCCAATGGTGATGCGGTTAAACGCCGCAATTTCCGGCCTGGACAGATGGCGGATCAGTACCCCTCGCTGCCGCAGCTGGGCATATAGCGCCTCTCCGGCTATGGCCGGATGCCGGGCAAAGACAAAGTTTGCCTTGGAGGGCAGCACGGTAAAGCCCATTTCGCTCAGCGCCTTGGCGGTGGCGTCCCGGGTCTGGGCGATGGCTTCGCAGCACTTGCGGTAGTAGCTGTCCTCCGCCACGGCGGCAAGTCCTGCCGCCAGGGTCAGCCGGTTGACGTTGTAAGGATTGATGGAATATTTGATGGTGTTTAGATCGGCGATCAGCGCCGGATGGCCGATGCCAAAGCCCAGCCTGGCCCCGGCCATGGAGCGGGATTTGGAAAAGGTGCGCACCACCAGCAGGTTGTCGTAGCGCTTGGTCAAAGGGATGCAGCTTTCGGCCCCAAAATCCACATAGGCCTCGTCCACAATCACCACGCTGTCGGGATGATTTTGCAGCAGCGGCTCGATCTGCCCAGGGCTCAGGGCTATGCCGGTAGGGGCGTTGGGATTGGCCAAAACAATGTTTCGGCCTGGGGCCAGATAGTCCGCCAAATCCAGGGTGAAATCTGGCCGTAAGGGAAGCTCCCTATAGGGAATATGGGCCAGCTGACAAAACACAGGATAAAAGCCATAGGTGATGTTGGGGAAGACGAAAGGGTGATCCGCGTCCCCAAAGGCCAGAAAGGCCAAATATAAAAGCTCGTCCGATCCGTTGGACAGCAGCAGCATGTCCGGCCCAACCCCCAGCAGGGTGGCTAGGGCTTCCCGCAAAGCCCGGCACTCCGGGTCAGAGTATAGGTTCAGCCGGTGGCTTTCCTGCTCCACAGCCTTGGCCACCCCGGGGGAGGGAGGATAGGGAGACTCGTTGGTGTTTAGCTTGATGTACTTCTTGTCCTGGGGCTGCTCTCCCGGCACATAGGGCGCTAGGGCGCTGTGGGCCTTGCTGAAAAACCGGCTCATTGGGCGTCCCCCTTAAACCGGGCCTCCGCGCTGCGGGCATGGGCCTCCAGCTGCTCTTGCCGGGCAAAGGCGGCCACCTGACGGTAGACCGTTTCCAGGGCGCCGGCGGTGAAGTAGGAAAATTGGCTCTTTTTCACAAAGTCATCCACAGAAAGGGGGCTGGAAAACCTGGCCGTGCCGCTGGTGGGCAGGGTGTGGTTGGGGCCGGCCATGTAGTCTCCCAGGGCCTCCGGACAGTGCCGGCCCATAAAGATGGATCCGGCGTGCTTGACCTTGTGCAGATAGGCGAAAGGATCGTCCACACACAGCTCCAAATGCTCCGGCGCGATCTCATTGGCAATGGCAATGGCGGCGTCTAAGGTGTCGGCGATGATGATCCGGCCATTGTCGTCAATGGAGGCCCGGGCGATCTCCGCCCTGGGCAGCAGGGGGATCTGCCGCTCCAGCTCTTGCTGTACCTTCTGGGCCAGAGCTTGGCTGTCGGTGACCAAAATGGCGCTGGCCATTTTGTCGTGCTCCGCCTGGGACAGCAGATCGGCGGCGATCACCACCGGATCGTTGTGGCCATCGGCCACTACCAGGATTTCGCTTGGCCCGGCGATCATGTCGATGGAAACCAATCCAAATACCTGCCGCTTGGCCTCCGCCACAAAGGCGTTGCCCGGGCCGACGATCTTGTCCACCTTGGGGATGGAGCCGGTGCCGTAGGCCAGCGCGCCAATGGCTTGCGCGCCGCCTACCTTGAAGATCCGGTCTACGCCGGCCACCTTGGCCGCGGCCAAAATCGCCGGAGGGATCACCCCGTTTTTGGCCGGGGTGGTGATCACGATTTGCTGGCACCCGGCGATTTTTGCCGGGATGGCGTCCATCAGCACCGTGGAAGGATAGGCGGCGGTGCCGCCGGGAACATATAACCCCACCTTGTCGATGGGCGTTACCTTTTGGCCCAGCACCACCCCGTCTTGCCGGTGCACCACAAAGCTGTTGCGCACCTGATGGCGGTGAAATTCCCGGATGTTTTCCGCCGCCTGCTCCAGGATGGATAAAAATTCCGGCTCCACCTGGGCCAGCGCCTCTCCCATCTCCTGAGGGCTTACCTCCAGCTCATCCGGCGCGCCGCCGTCAAATTTTTGGCAGTATTCCCGAATGGCGTCGTCGCCCCGGGCCTTTACCTGGGCGAGAATGTGGCTGACGGTCTGTTGCACCTGGGCGCTTTGGGGAGCGGGCGCCACCATTTCCTCCCGGCTTAGGCTGCCGCCCTGAACAATACGGATCATGGCTTAGCCCTCCTTCCCGGCGGAGACGGCCTGCTGCATCCCTTGGCACAGGGCGGTGATCTCCTGGTTTTTGAACTTGTAGCTTACCTTGTTGGCAATCAGCCTAGCGCTGATGGGAACAATGGTCTGCAAGGGAACCAGCCCGTTTTCCAGCAGGGTCTTGCCGGTTTCCACAATGTCTACAATCACATCGGATAGGCCCAACAGCGGCGCCAGCTCAATGGAGCCGTTGAGCTTGATGATGTCGATTTCTCGGCTGCAGGCGGAGTAGTAGCTCCGGGTGATGCGGACAAACTTGGTGGCCACCCGAAGGGGCCGGGCGGTATCGTCCCGAAAATCCTGCTTTCCTGCCACACACATCCGGCATTTGCCAACGTTTAGATCCTGCAGCTCGTACACATCCGGGGCGTATTCCAGCAAAATATCCTTGCCGGCCACGCCGATGTCGGCGGCGCCCCGCTCTACATAAATGGCCACGTCAGAGGGCTTGACCCAGAAATAGCTGACGCCGGCTTCCTCATTGGTAAAAATCAGCTTGCGGTTTTTCTCCCGGATCGATGGGCAGTCATAGCCCGCCTGGGCAAACATTTCGTATACAGACTCGCCCAAGCGTCCCTTGGGCAGGGCAATGTTGATCATCGTGTCTCCCTCCTATCCCAGCTGGATCGTCCGGCCAAAGCAGCCGGCGCAGCTGCCGCTGGGGCATACGCGTACCGCCTGCCCCTGCTGCCGCAGCTCTTGGGCCTTGGCCAGTATTTGGGCAGCGGGGGTTTCCGGGCCGTAGGTAAGCAGAATGTCCGCATCGGGGGCCGGGGCCGGGGCCGGCAGCTGCTGCAGCAGATCCAGATATACGCCAAAGCCGATGGCCTGGGCCTGCTTGCCCAGCTTTTGCAGCAGCGTGTCATACCGGCCGCCAGACAGCACGCCGCTGTGCAGGCCTTGAATGTAGCCCTTAAACACCAGGCCGTTGTAGTATTCCAAATCGGTAATGATGGAAAAATCCAGGTTGAGATTTTCCCCATCTGGGCCAAGGGTTTCGCAGATTTGGGAAAGCTCCGCCCAGGCGGCGGTCATTTCCCGGTTGAGACACAGCTCTTGTAGTTGGGGCAGCAGGAGCTTTGCCGGGCCGTACATGGTGGCAAGCTTGGCCCAGACCTCGGTGATCATGGCGGAAATCCCCTGTTCTTCGCAAAGCTGCCGGATATGATGGACGTTCTTGCCCTGTACCAGGGCAAACAGCTGAAGGCGGACGGTATCGTCGGCGTCAGTTGCGGCCATCAGCCCCCGTAAAATGCCTACGGAGGCAATGTCCAAAATGTATGCCGGAGAGATTTTTGCCAGGCTTTCTCTGGCCAAAAGCAGCGTTTCACATTGGGCGTAGATGTCTACCTGGCCGATGCACTCCAGCCCCACCTGCATGATCTCCGTAAATTCATGGGAGCCGCTGCCCTCCCGGTAAACATGCTCGTTGTAGTATACCTTTTCCTGGCCGCCGGCGTAGTTTTTCACAATGGACAAGGTCACATCCGGCTTTAGGGCCATCAACCGGCCGCTGCCGTCGGTGAAGGTAAGAATGTTGCTGCAAACCATAAAGCTACGGTTTTGGGCATATAGATCGTAAGGCTCAAATTTGCTCATCTTAAACGGCTTGTAGCCATAGCCGCGGTATAGCTCCCGCAGAGAAAAAGCTACCGCTTCCTCCTGGGTTAATGTGTTTTGCTTCATGGCGTGTGATCCTCCTGGGTTTGGGCGCGCAGCACATTGGCGTAGCCGCCGTTGCCGTATTGAATGCACCGGTTGACCCGGCCAATGGTGGCGGTGCTGGCGCCGGTTTCTGCGACAATTTGGGCAAAGGTGCTGTTTTTCAGCAGCATCTGCGCCACAGCCAGCCGCTGGCTGATGGATTGGATTTCTTTGGCTGTGAGTAGATCGTCCAAAAACTGCTGGCACTGGGCCTCGTCTTGCAAATGCAGCAAAGCCTGAACCAGTAGCTTGGTGTTGCTTTCGGCAAATATGTTCATCACTGTCTCTCCTTTTGCCAACCGAGGGAAGGCAAAATACATTCTAAAATCATATGGTAATATGGTAGCATGTTAAAGTACATTTGTCAACCT
This sequence comes from uncultured Oscillospiraceae bacterium, assembly GCA_964455425.1. Classification (GTDB taxonomy): domain Bacteria; phylum Bacillota; class Clostridia; order Oscillospirales; family Oscillospiraceae; genus JAFRPC01. The sequence goes on from CAYVWG010000067.1 coordinate 8,679, forward strand.
TTTTCCCAAAACCCTTGGGCATAGGTCTTTCGGGTAAACCAGAGCTACAAAAAGCGTTTTCTGTAGGCTTTGGGCCATTGCTCCTCTTTGGCGGACAAAAGGGGCCTTGTGTGCTGGCGGGAAGGGAGGATCTGGATAAGGGAAAAAGCATGGCGGTATCCAGCTGCACGCTGAATACCGCCCCTGGATCACAGCAGAGCAATTAGCCCTGCCACCAGGCCGCCCACAAGAACCATCAGTCCTACGACCCAAACCATACAGCCAGGCAGACAACCGCCTCTGTAAGGCCTAGGTGGGGGAGGGGGACGGCGTCC
>CAYVWG010000068.1:0-8701 GCA_964455425.1 uncultured Oscillospiraceae bacterium
CGTTTTCTCCCCGGCTTACGCCGGGAACCGATGGCCCTATAGAGGAAACCACCGGGCAACATAAACCGGGCAACATAAAAGGAGGCGCTTGCCATGAAAACCATAACCCTGCCCGAAGAGGAAGCAAAGGCGCTTCTGGCCACCGGCAATGGGGACGCTGCTTTGCTGTACCTTTGCCGCAAATTGGGGCGGGATTCTGGGGAAAGCGGCCTTCCGCCTGACCGCCGGGACAGCAGCCTGGCGCTTTTGCGGCAAATGGGCCTTTGGCCGGAGCAGGAACCACAATTTGTTCAGCCGGCGGAGCCGCCCCAATACACGGAGGAAGAGGTGCGCCGGCAGCTGACGCAGCCCAAATCGGCATTTTCTGTATTGGTGGGGGAAACCCAGCGCCGTTTTGGCCGGGTGCTGAACACGGAAGAACTAAAAATTTTGCTGGGCATTACCAACTATCTCGGCCTGTCCGGTGAGGTGGTGAGCTTGCTTATCAGCTATTGTATTGAGCGCAGCCGCAGCCGGGGGACGGGGCGCATGCCCTCTTTCCGTACCGTGGAAAAGGAAGCCTACCGTTGGGCAGATGAGGGCATCGATACCATGGAGGCCGCTGCGGCCTATATGCAAAGTCAGGCAGAACGCCGTAGCTATGTAGGAAGAGCTTGCCAGGTTATGGGGATCGATGGCCGGCGTCTTTCCGCCGGGGAAGAGAAGCTTTTGGGCGAGTGGTTTACCATGGGGTTTGACACGGAAGCTATCCAGCTGGCCTATGAGCGGACTTGTCTCAATACCGGGGGCCTGAAATGGCGCTATATGCACTCCATCCTTACCAGCTGGCACAAGCAAGGGCTTCATCGAGTGGAGGAGATCCGCTGTTATGATCAGCCTGGCACCGCCAAGCGCAAGCCATCGGCCACCGGCGGCTACCAGCGTCAGGGAGAGCCGATCAGCCCCATGATGCGTCAGGCAGTGGCCCAATTGCTCAAGGAGGAAAAGAAATAAATGGCCTATTCCTTAGAGGTGATTCGTCGGGCCAGAGCCAGGCTGGCTGAGGCCAAATCACAAAAAGAAGCCGAATATCAGGAGCATTTGCGCCAAGCCTATGCCCGGTATCCCCGCTTACAGCAAATTGACCGTGAGCTGCGGCAAACCATGGCCGCGGTTGCCGCCGCCAGCTTTGCCAGCGGCAAAGACGCGGCTAAAACGGTGGCGGAGGCGAAGGAAAAAAATCTCCGGCTGCAAAATGAGCGCCAATGGATTTTGGACGCCGGCGATATGGAGGAAGGCTTTTTGGACGACACGCCGGTGTGCGCCGCCTGCGGCGGCAGCGGCTATGTGGGGGCGCAAATGTGTAGCTGCCTAAAGGAGTTGTGTCGGCAGGAGCAAAAAAGAGCCTTGGCGCCGCTTTTTGTTACGGGTCGAGAGAGCTTTGAGCAGCTCACTCTTCGGTATTATTCTGATCTCTATGATCCATCCTTGGGCACCAGTCCCCGTCAGATGATGCAGCTGAATGTATCGGTAGCCAAGCGGTTTGCCGCCACGTTTTCCTTGGGCGCGGAGAGCCTGCTGTTTATTGGCGCTACCGGCCTGGGCAAAACCTTTTTGTCCGCCTGCATTGCCCGGCAGGTGACCGACAGCGGCTTTTCCGTTACCTATGAAACAGCCGGCAAGCTCTTTGACGCCTATGAAGCCGTTCGCTTTGGCCGTGGGAAAGAAGGACAGACCCGGGAATACACCCAGGCGGATCTTCTGGTGGTGGACGATTTGGGCACAGAGATGACCAACCAATTTGTGGTGGCCGCGCTGTACCAATTGGTCAATGACCGGCTGCTCTCCCGCCGCCCCACCATCATTTCCACCAATCTCCGGCCGGAGGAGCTGGAACGCCGCTACGGCCCCCAGACAGCTTCCCGCCTTTTGGGAGCCTACCGCTTGGTGGCCTTTGCCGGTGAGGATATCCGGCCAAAGCTTCGTCAAGGCCAATGAGCGGGGAAAGAAAAATCCCCAAAAAGGTCTGGCACGGGTGTACCCGGCTGCTCCAGGCAGCAAAGCTTGTGACAGCGCCCATAACGAACATACATGCGCACCGGATGAACATGATACGTTATGTTCATCCGGTGCGCATATATAAGCGCGTATTCTTTTTGTCGTGCCTATAACGGCAGCAGCAGCTTTGCCACACCGAAATACACCAGAAGGGACAGGGCATCTACGATGGTGGTGATAAAGGGGCTGGCCATAACGGCAGGGTCAAAGCCCAGTTTTTTGGCCACCAAGGGTAGCACGCAGCCTACGATCTTGGCAAACAAAATGGTGATGGCCAGGGTAAAGCATACCACGGCGATAACCAGAAACACATTGACGCCGGTCACACTGTCAAAGCTGTGCAGCAGCAGCACGTCTACCAGGTAGATTTTGATAAAGCAGGCCCCAGCCAGGGCGATGCCGCAAAGCAGCGCCACACGAATTTCCTTCCAGATGACCCGGCCAATGTCGGAAAACGACACCTCATTTAAGCTCAGTCCGCGAATTACCGTAACCGACGCCTGAGAGCCGGAGTTGCCGGCGGTGTCCATCAGCATGGGAATAAAGGCGGTAAGCACCACCAGCCTGCTTAGGGCGGTTTCAAAGTGAGAGATAATCATCCCCGTGAATGTGGCGGAAACCATCAGCAGCATCAGCCAGGGAATCCGCTGCTTCCAGATTTCAAAGGGATTCATGGACATATAGGGCTTTTCCGTGGGGATGATGGCGGCCATCTTTTGGATATCCTCTGTGGCCTCGTCTTCCATAACGTCCATGGCGTCGTCGAAGGTGACGATACCCACCATCCGGTTTTCGGTGTCTACCACCGGCAGGGCCAGGAAGTTGTATTTGGAAAACATCTGGGCAACCTGTTCCTGGTCATCCCCGGTTTTTACCGAGATCACATTGGGATACATCAAATCCTGGATGAGAAGCTCATCGTCTTCCGCCAGTAGCAGGTCTTTTACGGTGACCACGCCCAAAAGGGTGCGGTCTTTGGTGACGTAACAGGTGTAAATGGTTTCTTTGTCCACGCCGGTGCGGCGGATGCGGGTAATGGCGTCGGCAACCGTCATACTGGGGCGAAGGGAGACATACTCTGTGGTCATAATTGAGCCTGCGGAGTTATCGGGATACCGCAGGATCTCATTGATGGATTTGCGCATTTCCGGGTCAGCCTGGGAAAGAATGCGGCGCACAACATTTGCCGGCATTTCCTCCACAAGGTCTACCGCGTCATCCACGAACAATTCGTCCATGATCTCTTTCAGCTCAGAGTCGGAGAAGCCGCGAATCAGCAGCTGCTGGGCCTCCGGCGCCATTTCTACAAAGGTGTCGGCGGCAAGCTCCTTGGGCAAAAGCCGGTACAGCAGCGGCAGGCGGTCTTCCGATAGATCGTCAAAGATGGCGGCAATATCCGAAGGATTCATGGTGACAAGGATGTCCCGAAGCGTGGCAAATTTTTTCTCACTAAGGAGCTTGATCAAGGTATTCTCCATAGTGACTGAGTGTTCTGCCATAATGGTTCCTCCTAATCGATTTGGATTTGGTAGGAAGCAAGGCAGCACGATGGCCAAAGCCGAGGATCAATTATAATGAGGAGGCTACCCATGTACGCAAGGGTACGCCGGGTTGTGGGCCTCGGCCGGCAGATGTGCCGCTGCTACTCCCTGCGTCCATGTTGTTCCCTCCTTTAACACGGTCAAAAATTTGCCGCAGGCATTCGCGGCAGACCGATAATTATTTTATGCCCAAATTCCCGTTTTGTCAACCACTCTCCCCGGAATATCTTTCCATAAATATTTTCACCAAGGGCATAAAGTTGTCCACGTCGGCGTATACATTCACCAGAACCTACAAGGAGTGGATGCAATGGAGCTTACATTTCGTCAGACGCCGGTGCAGCACCTACAGCTGCGGGGCGGTGAAAGCGTATATCAAGAGGAAACCGCCGAGATCATCGTACCGGACAGCCTGCCGGACATTGGCCGGATCGTAGACTGCTTTGGGGCGGTGCTGGTGCAAAGCCAAAGCTGCCAAGGGGGGCAAGCCGTCATTTCCGGTGGGATCCAGGCAGGGGCGTTGTATGTGCCAGAAGGAGAAGAAACGATCCAGCGGGTGGAGGCGTATCTTCCCTTTACGGTGAAAAAGGAGCTTGGCCAGGTGGTGGAGGGGGAGGAAACCCTGTTTACCCGGCCCTGGCTGCGCAATCTGGATGCCCGGGCGGTCAATTCTCGCAAGCTGCTGTTTAGGGCCAATCTGGGCATGCTTGCCACCGGGTGCTGCGGGGAGCAGACGCTGCTTTTCCAGGTGGAAAACCCACCCCGGGAACTGCAGCTGCTGCAAAATACCTATCCGATGACGCTGCCGGTGGCCTGGGGGGAGAAGGAGTTTTCTTTCAACGACGAGGTGGAACTGCCGGAAAGCGCGCCGGATATGGAGCGGCTGCTAAAGACGGAAACGGCCTTTCGTCTGGAGGACAGCAAGGTCATCGGCAATAAAGTGGTGTTTCGGGGTCAGCTTTGCCTGCACATTTTGTATGAGACGCCGGACGGCAATCTGCATACCTGGGATGGCCAGGTACCCATATCCCAGTACATCGAGCTGGCTCAGGAGGCGGAGGAGGGGGCCCCGGAGGTCACAGTGCTGGAAACTGCGGTAGAGGTGGAAACAGACGGCCAGCGCAACAGTCACCGGCTGCTGGTCAACATGGACATGGTGGCCCAAGCCCTGGTATACGACCAGGTTCCTGTGGAGCTTACCGAGGATGCCTATGCCATTGGCGGCGTCTTGCAGCCCCAGTGGCAGCAGCCGGACCTTAGTCCCCGGCTGGACCGGGAGCTTCGGCAGGAGGTGGGAGCGGTGACCATTCCCGGCGAGGTGGGCAAAGTGTTGGAGGCTCATGCCTGGCTGGATCAGCCGGCGCTGCGCCGGGAGGAGGATACCCTTTGGGCCACTGTGCCGGTGGTGGTATGGGCCATGTTCTATGACCGGGACAACCGGCTGCAAAGCCGTACGGCCCGGGGAGAAATCTCCTGCCGGACCACCGCCGCGCCTGGGGCACAGTGCCGGGCCTGGGCGGAGATGACCGGAGAGCCTTCCCTGCAGCTTACCGGTGAGGGGATGGAGGTGCGCACGCCGGTGCAGGTTACCTTGGACACCTACGGCGCACAAAACAGCCGCAATCTGTCCGGGGGCACCCTGGAGCCTGCAGAGTCACAAACGGCCCGCCCCTCTGTGATCGTCCGGCGGGCGGGAAGGGAAAGACTGTGGGATGTGGCAAAATCCAGCGGCACCACAGTGGCGGCCATTCAGGCGGCCAACGGCCTAGACGGGGACAGCGCCCAGGAGGGAGCGGTGCTGCTGATCCCCATGGCTTAGAAAAAAGGAGGAAAACCATGAGTCAAAACACCCTTTACGCCGACATTGCCAAACGTACCGGCGGGGATATCTATATTGGGGTGACCGGCCCGGTGCGGGTGGGAAAATCCACCATGGTCAAACGCATGATGGAGCAGCTGGTCATCCCCAGCATTGCCGATGAATACCGCCGGGAGCGGGCAAGAGATGAGCTGCCCCAAAGCGGATCGGGGAAGACGATCATGACGGCGGAGCCAAAGTTTGTGCCGGAGGAAGCGGTGGAGATCTCTCCCGATGGCACGGCAAAACTCCATGTGCGGATGATCGACTGCGTAGGGTATATGGTGCCCGGGGCCGTAGGCGCTATGGAAGATGGCAAGCCCCGCATGGTGACCACGCCCTGGTTTGCCGAGGAGATCCCCATGACGGAGGCGGCGGAGATCGGCACCCAAAAGGTGATGCAGGAGCATTGCACCGTAGGCATTGTGATGACCACCGACGGCACAGTCACCGACATCCCCCGGCAGGACTATGAGCAGGCCGAGCGCCGGGCAATCACGGATATGCAGGCCACGGAAAAGCCCTTTATGGTGCTGGTAAACTCCGCCCAGCCCGGGGAGGAAGCGGCCCAGGCCCTGGCCCAAAGCCTGGCGGAAACCTATCATGTCTGCGCTATGGCGGTAAACTGCCTGTCTATGGGCGTGGAGGCCATCAATGATATTCTAAAAGCCCTGCTGTTTGCCTTTCCGGTGACGGAGCTGCAATTTTTTATGCCTGGCTGGTTGGACGCCTTGGAGGTAGATCACCGCTGGAAGGCCAGCTTGTATGAGGCCATGCGCCGCTGTGCCGAGGAAGCGGGGAAGATCGCGGAGGTGGAGCCGGCCATACGCACCATTTGCCAGCTGGAGCAGGTCAGCGGCTATACCGTTATGGACGTAGACTTGGGAAGCGGCGTAGTGCGCTGCCGGCTGGATTTCCCAGAGGGGTTGTTCTATGAAGCGCTGGGGGAGCAGTCTGGCTTTACCATCGCTTCGGATAAAGACCTTATGGGCCTACTTACGGAGTTTGCCCAAGTGAAAAAGGAATACGACCGCATTTCCGCCGCCTTGGAGGAGGTGCGGGCCACCGGTTACGGCATCGTCTTGCCCGGACAGGATGAACTGCAGATGGAGGAGCCGGAGATTATCCGTAAGGGCGGGGCATACGGCATCCGTCTGCGGGCCAGCGCACCCTCCATCCACATGATGCGGGCGGATATCCACGCGGAGATCAGCCCGATGGTGGGGGATGAGAAGCAATCCCAGGAGCTGGTAGAGTATCTGATGGGCGAATATGAGGGCAACACGGAAAAGCTGTGGGATAGCAATATCTTTGGCAAATCCGTGTATGAGCTGGTCAATGAGGGGCTGCAAACCAAACTGACCAAAATGCCGGAAGGCTCCCGCTATAAGCTCAAAGACGCGCTGACCAAAATCGTCAATGAGGGCGGCAATGGACTCATCTGTCTGATTTTGTGAAATAATCGTTGCAAAATGCGGGAGGCTCCTGTATAATATACCATGCTAAAATTGACGCAAACGATGAGCCGTCGTTTGCCCAGGCTGGGAGCTGTCCTTTGCGGCCTTGCCGCTTAGGTGGCTCCACCCATGGGCCGCGCGCTTTGCGCGGCGGTACATGGCAAAGCAAATTTATCCGTGACCGCCCAAAGCTTCGACTTGGCGGCGGGAACGTGTGCCTTGGCTTTTGATGAACCCATGGAAGCCAATATTTTGAATAATCATGTACAGGAGTTTCCCTGCGACGAAAGGATGAGAACAGATGTCAGTTTATGAAGCAATGGATAAGCAGGCGCTGGCAGCGGAGCTTACGCGGCAGCAGCAGGCGTTTTCCGCCCTGCGGGATATGCATTTGAGCCTGAATATGGCCCGAGGCAAGCCGGGGAAAGAGCAGTTGGATCTGGTTTCCGGCATTTTGACGGTTTTGCAAGACCCGGCGGACTGCCAGTGCGACGGCATGGATGTGCGCAATTATGGCGGGCTAAGCGGGCTACCCTCTGCCAAAAAACTCTTTGCGGAGATCCTTGGCTGTCAGCCGGAGCAGTGCATTGTCGGCGGCAACGCCAGCTTGCAGCTGATGTATGACGCCATTGCCAAAGGCTATACCCACGGTATGAAGCATAGCCCCCGGCCCTGGAGCCAAGAGCCTGTGGTCAAATGGCTTTGCCCTGCCCCGGGCTATGACCGGCACTTTAAGATTTCCGAACACTTTGGCATGGAAATGATCACCATTCCCATGCTGCCCACCGGCCCGGATATGGATATGGTGGAGGAATTGGTTCAGGATCCCGCCGTAAAAGGCATCTGGTGTGTTCCCAAGTATTCCAATCCAGACGGGATCATCTACTCTGAGCAAACCATCGATCGTATGGCCGGCCTAAAGCCGGCGGCGCCGGATTTTACCATCATGTGGGATAACGCCTATTGCATCCATGAATTCGAGGGAGAGTTTGTGCCGTTTCGGGATATGATTTCTCTCTGCGCGGAAAAAGGCAACCCGGATATGGTGCTGGAGTTTGCTTCTACCTCTAAGGTGACATTGCCTGGGGCGGGCGTGTCGGTCATGGCCTCCAGCTGTGACAACATTGCCTATTTTGAAAGCCTGATCACCTTCCAGGTGATCTCTTACGATAAGGTCAATCAACTGCGGCATGTCCGTTTTTTGCGGGATAAGGCCCATTGCCTGGAGCTAATGCAGCGCCATGCGCAGATCCTCCGCCCCAAGTTCCGCTGTGTGCTCGATACCCTGGAGCGGGAGATCGCGCCCCTTGGCCTGGCCAGTTGGCAAAAGCCTAAGGGCGGCTATTTTGTCAGCGTCAATGTGAAACCGGGATTGGCTAAGCGCACCTTGGCCCTGTGTAAGCAGGCCGGCGTGGTCATGACCGGCGCTGGCGCTACCTTCCCCTATGGGAAGGATCCGCAAGACAGCAATATCCGTATTGCGCCGACGCTGCCTCCGGTGGAGGAGCTTCAGCAGGCCATGGAGGTGTTCTGCACCTGCCTGAAACTGGCGGCTTTGGAGCAGCTTGCCGGATAAAGCTTGTATCCCCGGAGGGGCAGTGTTGCCCCTCCGGGGATACTGTCGGCGGCGGCAGGGGAGAAAAAAGGAGAAAAAATAGTTGACAAACGACCTGCCCTATGCTATCATATCAGGGCAGTCGAAAGACGGCAAAGAATATGCGCGAGTGGTGGAATTGGCAGACTCGCTAGATTCAGGTTCTAGTGTCCACTGCGGACGTGCGGGTTCAAGTCCCGCCTCGCGCACCAAA
>CAYVWG010000069.1:0-8644 GCA_964455425.1 uncultured Oscillospiraceae bacterium
GCATAGGTTGTGATTTACCAACGGCTGTCGTCGCTGCCAAATCGTAACCTAAAATACCATATCCTTTTTCTTTTCGCTAATTTGGGTCACATCTATTTACACCGCAGAAAAACAGGGAATATTTTTATTGATTTTCCTATTAACTTTATAGTATAATAGGTTTAATTTGAAGGAGGGATAAACTTATGCTGATTTCTACAAAAGGACGCTATGCTCTTCGGGTGATGGTGGATCTGGCGGAGCACCAGTCAGATGAGTATATCCCGCTAAAAGAGGTTGCCCGGCGGCAGGAGATTTCCGAAAAATATTTGGAGAGCATCATCAAGCTCCTGGTGCGGGCGGAGCTTTTGACCGGGCTGCGGGGAAAGGGCGGCGGCTACCGGCTGACCAAAACGCCTGACCAATATACTGTGGGCAGTATTTTGCGGTTAACGGAAGAATCCCTGGCGCCGGCGTCCTGTTTATTGCCAAACGCTCCTGCATGCTCCCGGATGGCCGTATGCCGCACCCTGTCCCTATGGCAGGGCCTTTATACGGTGATCAACGATTATCTGGATCACATTACGGTTGCGGATCTGATGCAGCGGGATGTGGATGGCTATGACTATGTAATTTAATCAAAAATTTTCGCCCGCGCACATGTTCACATGTGCGCGGGCGTTTGTATGGACATATCGCTAGGAAAAGGCCAGCGCAGAAAGAAACTGGGTCACCTCGTCGGCAACCGCAAGACGGTAGTCGGCAAAAAAATGATCGGTTGGGTAGCTGACGGCCTGAAGCTGTGTGCCGCCTTTAGCCTGGATGGCCCGCAGCAGCGGCTCACAGTGCTGCGCAGGCGGCGTGTGCAGATCCAGCGACCCGGCAACGCACAAAAGCGGCTTTTGCGCCAGTCCCTGCGCCACCGCCTCCAGGCAAAACGCGGCGCTGCTGGCCTCGGCCTCCCGCAAAAGAGCCTCTCCCGTTACCCCGTTTAGCCAGGCGGCGCTGCTGCACAATATCTGCCTCAGCATTTGGTAGGCTCTTGGCTCTTCTTTGGCCATCTGCGGAAGCCTGCCTACATCGCAAGGCATCAAAAGCACCCCGCCTTGCAGCTCCGGCCGATTGGCGGTCAAGTGCCCGCAGACAAAGCCGCCCATACTGTTGCCCACAGCATAGATGCGGCGTTTGTCCACATGGTGGGTCTCATCCGCAAGCAAAGCATCCAACACAGTGTGCGCGTCTTCCAAATTATGCGCTAGGGAATAGTCCCCATCGCTGCCCCAGCTGCCGCTGTAGTGGAAGGTCATCACATGAAACCCCGCCCGGCGCAAAGCGTGGGCCAAGTCCAGGTTCTCCTCGCAGCCGGGGATGCCATGGAGCAAAAGCACCGTTGGGTGCGGCCCTTCCCCGCCGGCAGTATAAAGGACAGACAGCAGCCTGCCCCGTTTTCCCGGAATGAGGATACCGTGGACGTCTGGCCGGCAGGCGCTGTCGCCATAATGGATCTCCTCCCATGCTTGCTTCATGGCCATCCTCCCTTTTGTTTGGTCAAATCATGTACTCAACGGTCTTTTCCGGCGTCAGTTTTGTATGTTCATTGAACAAAAGCACCGCTTCCCTGCCCTCTGTGGGGCCAAAAGCGTAGATTTCCTGGGTCTGCCGGTCAAAATAGGCGGCAGGCACAATTCGGTTATAGGCTGCCGGATGATCGGCCACCATTTGCAGCGCTGGGTCGGCAAATGGCTCCGCCCGATAGTAGGGGTCAAACAGGTACACCCGCTCCTCTCGGATATTGGTCAAAAGCACATAATGCCAGCCCTCAAGATCCAGCCGGACAACTGCCGCGCCGCCTCGGCGCAGAGCGTCCCGCAGCCGCCCGTTTTGGGAAAGGTTTACCTCCTTTCCCGAAAGATACTGGCTGGAGATGGGCAAATGGCCCGCCTGGCCAAATCCGTTGAGCCAGTTGCTGAGGAACATCATGGCCATGCAGGAGGTTCCGCTTTTGCCGCTGGTTCCATCGGCCCCAAAGCAGTCTAGGCAGTACAGCATAATGTTGCGGACAATTTCCGGAGGAATTTCCTGCCGGGAAAACAGGAAGCTCATGGCATTGAGCATGGAGGTAGGGCCGCAATCGTATTCTGTCAGCTGATAGCGCAAGGGATTGTTCATGGCACAAGCTCCTTATAGCAAAGGTCAAAGATTTGCAGAAATTCCGTTATTTCCTCTTGGGTGGTCAAATGGCTGAGGCTGATGCGCCAGGAGGACAGGGCGTTTTTACGATCTCGGGTAACGGCCAGCACAGCCTTGGAGGGCGTTCCTTCCTCCGCACAAGCGGATTTTACCGACACACAAACGCCGTGACGGCTCAGCGCCTGCTGAAACGCCGTACCCTTCACCCCCTGCACGCTGAGATTCACAATATGAGGCACCCCGTTTCCCGGGCAGTTAAAGCGCACCGCCGGATACAGGGAAAGCGCCTTTCTCAACCGGGCGTTTAGCGTCTGCACATGGCAAACCCGCTGCTTCTGGCCGCCAAGGGCCAGCGCCAGAGCTTTCTCCATCGAAGCGGCCAGCGCCAGAGCCGGCGTTCCGCTGCGGTATGTGGTGGTGCTGGCGCCGCCGTGAATTTGCGGCTCAATGGTCAGGCTTTTCCTTTTTAGCAGCAGCCCGCAGCCGTTTAGCCCATAGAATTTGTGGGGCGCGATGCTCATGGCATCCACGCCCTCCCACACCAATTCCGTTTTCCCCACCCCTTGGGTGGCATCCACATGGAAGCGGCAGTGGGGAAAATCTCGCAGAATTTCCGCCACTTGCCGAATAGGCTGCACTGTGCCCAGCTCACTGTCTACCGCGCAGATGGACACCAGCACCGTGTCCTTCCGCAGCAGGCTGCGCAGCTGGGAAAGGTCGATGGTGCCATCCTTGCCGACATCCACAAGGTCAACAGCCCAGCCCTGCCGCTGGAGGGCAGCAAGAGCGCCTGTCACCGAGGAATGCTCCAGCGGCGTGGAGATGATGTGCCTGCCGATAGAAGAAAATGCCTGGGCAATGCCCTTGATGGCCAGATTGTTGGCCTCGCTGGCGCCGGAGGTATAAATGATCTCGGCTGGATGCACCCCTAGCAATTGGGCAATGCTGTCCGTTACACGGGCCATTTCCGCCCGCGCGGCCTGTCCGGCACAGTGGGTAGCGTTGGGGTTGCCGATATAGGTCTGCTCCGCTTGGCAAAACGCCGCCACCACAGCAGGATCCGCCGGGGTATTGGCGCAATAGTCCAGATAGATCATGGCCTGCCTCCAAAGCCGGCAATATCCTTCACCACTTCCCCGGCAAGGATCAGCCCGGCGACAGAGGGGACAAACGCGTTGCTGCCAGGCACCTGCCGGCGTTGGGTACATTTTCTTGCCGTACCAGGCGGGCAGATACAATGGGTGCGGCAGCTGATGGCCATGTCATCTATGGGGGTTAAGGCCGGCTCCTTGGAGTAAACCACCTTCAGCTGCTTTATGCCCCGCTTTTTCAGCTCGCGGCGCATAACCCGGGCCAGCGGGCACATGGTCGTTTCGTAGATGTCCGCCACTTCAAACGCGGTGGGATCCATTTTGTTGCCCGCTCCCATGCAGCTGATGATCGGTACGTCGGCACGTTGGGCCTGCTCTACCAGCGCCAGCTTGCCGGTGACGGTATCGATGGCATCTACAACATAATCGTACTGGGTAAAGTCAAACTCTTCCGCCGTCTGCGGCGTATAGAAGGTTTGGTGGGTATAAACCGCAGCGTCGGGATTGATTTCCATGACCCTTTGCTTGGCCACATCTACCTTATACTGTCCCACAGTTTTTCGGGTGGCAAAAATCTGACGGTTCAGGTTGGTCAGGCATACCCGGTCATCATCGATCAGATCCAGAGCGCCGATGCCGCTGCGGGCCAATGCCTCTACGGTATAGCCCCCCACGCCGCCGATGCCAAACACGGCCACCCGGGCATGGTACAGCTTTTCCATGCCCTCCTGGCCAAAGAGAAGCTGTGTTCTTGAAAACTGGTTGAGCATGATCGTCTATTCCTCAATTCCCTGGATTTCCAGCAATTCCACCACCGCCTGACCACGGGCCGTCAGCGCCATGCTCCCGTGATACGGGTACTGCCCATAGTCTCGGTAGTCAAAATGGGACAGGGGCATGTCGTAGTCCAGCGCAATGAGCTGCTTTTGCCACAGCCCCAAAATGGCGGCGCTGTACGCCTTGGCGGCTTCTTCTCCCTCTTCCCGGTAGATGGGCATATCGCTGTCCTGCCGGCGGGCCACGGGAAGAAAGGGAAGCTGGGCAAACCGTTGGAGCAAATCCAGCTCCTTTTGTGTCAGCGCCAGCTCTCCCCTGCAGCCGCCGCAGCTGCCGCCGCCGCAGGCTCCACAATGGGTGGAGCCACAGCCGGTGGTTTGTGTGTCCATGATCTGTCCCTCCTATTGGGCGCCGGTGATGGTGCCGCCGCCTACAACCGTGTCTCCATCATACAGCACCACCGCCTGGCCAACAGTTACCGCCCGCTGGGGCTGGTCAAATTCCAACCGTATCCGGCCTTCCGGCTCAGGATAGACGGTGGCCCACTGCTCCTTCTGGCGATAGCGGGTTTTGGCCTTCACACGCAAAGGCTGGGTCAGGGAGGGTATGGAGATCCAATTGAGATCCTCAGCAAACACCACACGGGAATACAGCGCGCTTTCCGGCCCTACGGTAACGGTATTGGCCGCCATGTCCTTGCCGCAGACATACACCGGTTCGCCCATAGCAAGGCCCAGGCCCTTTCGCTGCCCCAGGGTGTAGGCCACCGCTCCCCGGTGCTGGCCGACAACCTGTCCACTTTGGTTCAAAAACTTCCCTGCCGGATAATGCTTGCCTGTATACTGCTCCATAAAGTGGACGTAGTCTCCATCCGGGACAAAGCAGATATCCTGGCTGTCATGCTTGCGGGCGTTGCACAGGCCCAAACGGTCAGCGATGGCCCGGGCTTCGGTCTTTAACCGGCTTCCCATGGGAAGCTGGATGCGGGACAGCTGCTCCTGGGTCAGCATATACAGGACATAGCTCTGATCCTTTCCCTCATCCACCGCTTTTCGCAGCAAATACCGTCCGGCAGTCTCGTCGTATTGGACGCGGGCATAGTGTCCCGTTACAATATAGCTCAGCCCTTTTTCCTCCGCAAACCGGAGAAGCTTATCAAATTTCATGTAGCGGTTGCAGTCGATGCAAGGGTTGGGAGTGCCGCCAGCCTCATAGATCCGAATAAACTTGTCAATGATCTGTTCCTTAAAATCCAGGGTAAAATCCAACACCTCGTAGGGGATATCCAGCTGAAAGGCTACCTCGCTGGCATCGTCAATGTCCTTTTGGGAGCAGCAGGTATGAAATTGACTCAGCCCGATATCCTCGTTGCGGTACAGGCGCATGGTGGTGCCCTCGCAGCGATAGCCCTGTTGAAGCATCAGCCAGGCGGCTACAGAGCTGTCCACGCCGCCGCTCATGGCGATCAGGGCGCTTTTTTCCTTAATATGCAACATCTTCCAACAACACCTTCATCTGTCCGCCGCAGACCATTCCTTCCTCCTCCGCCACATCGTTGCTCATGTCCACCGTGACGCACCGGCTCCCGCCGGTGCCGATCAAGCGATAGGCATCCATCAGCACAGCGTGTTCGCCGCAGCCTCCGCCGATGGTGCCGGCGGACTGCAGATCCCGGTTTACCGCCATCATCGCTCCTGATTTTACCGGTGTAGAGCCGCTGGTTTCATACACGGTCATGAGCACCTTAGGCGATTGGTCGCAGGCCAAAAATTCCAGCAGCGGCAGATCCACATCCTCTGCCACAAGCATGGTTTCTCTGGAGCGGCGGTTTGTGTTCTGCCGCCGGCACTGGATCAATTCCGCCACGATGGATATGGCGATCTCCTTGATCGTCAGCGCGTTGATGGCCAGGCCGATGGGCGCGTGGATCTGCTCAAGCGCCGCAGGGGAAAAGCCCTCCTCCTCCAAAAGCTGGAACAGCCCCGCCACCCGCCGCTTAGAGCCGATCATGCCCAAATACCGGGGAAACGGCCCGGGCAGGATGGTGCGCAGGCAATCCGCGTCATACCGGTGCCCCCGGGTGATGACCGCCACATAATCGGACGAATCGATGGCGATTTCCCGCAAGGCGTTGGGAAACGCGTCGCAAATCACTTTGCTTGCCTGGGGAAAGCGGGAGTAATTGGCAAAGGACGGCCGATCGTCCGCCACTGTCACCGAAAAACCCAGATCGGCGGCGTACTGGCAAAGGGGCTGGGCAATATGGCCGCCGCCCAAAAGGATCAGCCGTTCCTCCGGCAGAAAGCTGCGGATATAGGCGGTTTGCTCCGCCGTAAAGGTCCGGGCGGCGGGCTTTTTTTGCCGCACCCGCTCTAAAATTTCTTGAAATTGCGCTTGCATGGACGTAGCCTCCCGATACACTAAATGGCGATGTGCCCAAAGAAATACGGCAGCTGCTTTTGCCACCAGCACCAGTCGTGGCACACATCATAGCCCCAATAATCCACCCAGGCAGGAATATTTTTCTCCCGAAGCCGGTTTTCCATCCGCCGGGTAGCAGCAAGCAGATCTTCCTCCCAGGACCCTTGGCCCACGCAAAGGATGATCTGGCTGGCCCGATACAGAGCCATATAGGGGTGATCCGCCGGCATATTTCGCAGAAAATCCAGCGGCGAATTGGCGTAAACCAAATCGTCCATATACTCATGGAAAAAGTAACCAGCGTGATACAGGCCGCTAAGGGCGACCACCGTGTCAAACAAATCCGGGTGGCGGAAAAAGAAATTGCCTGCATGAAATCCGCCCATGCTACAGCCGGTGACGATACCCTTACCATAGGTCTTACCAAGCTCTCTGGCCCGGGGCAGCAACTCCCGCACCACATACTGGAACCACCGCTCCTGCAGCTCAATGCGCTGGCGAGGCTCCCCCTGCTCGTTGGACCAGGTTTCCCCGTCAATGCCATCTACGCACACCAGCATCAGTCGGCCGCTGTCCAGCCAGGGCCGGAGAACCTCCACCATGCCGAAGTGTTCAAAATCATAAAAGCGTCCGTTTTGGGGCGGAAAGGCCAAACATAACCTTCCCTGCTCCCCATATACCTGAAACTCCATTTCCCTGTGCAGGCAATGGCTCATTTCCTTAAAATAGCGGCTGTTCATGGACTTCCCCCTTAAACTTTTTCATGGACAAAATGTATAAACTCCTGCGCAGCGGCCAAATTATCGGCATGGGCCGTATACATCTGGTTGCCCATAGAGGCCGTCATGATTGCCGGCATCCGCTCGCACATGACCAGCTTGCTTCCATAGCGTTCCCAAATCTCTTCATGGGTATGCCGGTAGCGGTATTCGTCCCTACGGCTGGCATACACACAGTAGTGGTGGCTGTTGCTTTGGGGCATACGGCGCCTGTCATAGGTGACCATATCGGCCCAGATCTGATAAACGTCTGTGCTGTGCGCAAAGTTCATCATATCTGGCGTATAGCCTCCGGCAGGACGCATATTGACCTCAAGCCCCACATAATCACCCACCTTGCCCAGACCTGGCCGGTCTTGGGTCAGCCGGAAAAATTCCAAATGCACAAACCGGCTTTTGGCGCCAAAGGCCTGCACGGTGGCTCGGCCCAACGTGGCAAGGGTCGGCGGGACTTCCGCGGCGGTATAATAGGCCAGATCCAGCTTCTGGTTTACAATGTCCATGATGGATGGCGGCCAAACGGTCATGGATTCAAACAGGGGCTGGCAGCGAGAATCGGTGATGGCATCGTAGGAGCAGATATCGCCCACCACAAATTCCTCCATCACATAGGGAACGGCAGGCGGATGGGCAAAAAAACGGGCCAGATCGCCGTCGTTTTCCAGCTTAAAGGTGTCGCAAGCGCCTACGCCGTTATCCGGCTTTACAATAACCG
This sequence comes from uncultured Oscillospiraceae bacterium, assembly GCA_964455425.1. Taxonomy (GTDB): domain Bacteria; phylum Bacillota; class Clostridia; order Oscillospirales; family Oscillospiraceae; genus JAFRPC01. The sequence continues at coordinate 7,953 of CAYVWG010000069.1, forward strand.
GATAGCCCACCGTTTGCAGGAAGGCCTTTGCCGCGCTCTGGGTGGAGATTTTTTGGCACCGGGCCGTAGGGACGCCTGCCTTGGCATAATAGGCCTTCATGGCCGACTTGCTCTTAAAGCAGGCCACCTCGTCCAAATTTGCCCCAGTGGTGATATGAAAATCCGTGCGCAGCCGGGCGTCCTGCTCCAGCCAGTACTCGTTGTTGGATTCCAGCCAATCGATCTTTCCGTATTTGAAGGAGAAAAAGGCCACGCCGCGAAACACCTGGTCATAGTCTTCCAGGGAATCCACCCGGTAATACTCGGTCAGCGCCAGCTTTAGATTTTCTTCCAGCCCATCATAGGGACTGTCGCCAATGCCCAACACATTAACACCATTGCGCCGCAAACGGTCGCAAAACTGCCAGTATGTATGGGGAAATTGAGGGGAAATAAACACAAAATTCATAGGAGGATCCTCCATTTTCTTTTTCACACAATATAAAACCAACCAATATACCGTATTTATTGGTAATAATATCAATATTCCCATCCTTGTGTCAACAACACCGCTTGAAGAGATGGGGTGTACCTGCGGGAACCGGCGCCAAATGGCAAAGGGACGAAAAGCCGCGCCATTCTTTAACCCTTGCCCTTTGTTGCTTCTAGCCCCGAACAAACCGCTTGCCGGGCAAGCGGGTGATCTGCCCGCT
>CAYVWG010000070.1:0-8634 GCA_964455425.1 uncultured Oscillospiraceae bacterium
CTTAGGAGGCGGACCCTCTATCCTGGTGAGGTACGGGGGCATTTGCAAAACATATTCAATTTTTCAGTACAAAAGGATTTGAACGAACTGCCGCTTAGGAGGCGGTCGCTCTATCCAGCTGAGCTACAGCCGCATGGGCAAACCTGCGCTTGCGGGGGAAGGACACGCAAAATATTTTACCCCTAATGCCTTGGGATGTCAAGGTTTACTTTTGCGCCAAACTGTGCTACACTAGCTATATTGTCATTGCCATTTTCACCCCACACAACAGAGAAAGCGGCTATAGTTGTAAGGCTGGGCGCCACTATCGGGGCGGCAGCGGAGAGAACAGGGAGGAGGTCTTGCATGAAGGGATTATGCAAGAAGCTGGGGATCATTTTCCCGGTGAGGCAAAGGCTGCGTTTTGTTGGTCTGTTTTTTTTGATCTTTATTGGGACGATTTTCGACTTTTTGGGCGTGTCCATGGTGCTGCCGCTGGTAAATGTGCTGCTCAACCCCGCCCAGATCCAGGGCGCCTCCTGGTATGTGCTGCTGCAAAAGCTTACCCACATCCAAGATACAGAGACGATGCTGCTGTTTTTGACCATAGCGATCATTGCCATTTATGTGATCAAAAACGCTTACGCCATTTTCCTCTCTGTGATCCAAACCACCTTTTTGTCCAAAAACCGCATCTATACCTGCACTAAGCTTTTGGCCTGCTATATGCGCAAGCCCTATACCTTCCACCTGCAGCACAACACCGCAGAGGTGGTGCGCAGCATCAACAACGATGTGGTTACCGCCTTTGCCTTGGTGCTGAACATCATTTCCCTGATCTCCAACGGCCTCATCACCATCCTTTTGGTGGCCTTCCTGATCAGTGTGGATCCGGTGCTGACTCTTTCCATCGTGGCGGGATTGTGCATTTGCTCCGCGCTGTATTTCTTCCTGGTGCGCAAAAAAATGCGGGACGCCGGGCAGGAAAGCCGCCGCATCAATATCCGCATGCTGAAGGCGGTGCATCAGGCCATTGGCGGCATTAAGGAAGTAAAGGTCATGGGCCGGGAGGATTTCTTTATCCACACCTACAGCAGCAACGGGGACGCCTTTGTGGAAAATGAGAAAAAGTATGCGCTTCTTGCCGGTTTACCCAAGCATTTGATCGAGGTGTTCTGCGTGGGAGGCATCCTGACGGTGGTGGCGGTGAAGATCGCCACCCATGGGGAGCTTTCCACCCTGATCCCCAGCCTGACGGCCTTTGGCGTGGCGGCTATCCGTCTGCTGCCTACGGCAAACAGCATCAATTCCATCATCAATTCCATCACCTACCAGATGCCCTCCTTGGACGCGGTGTGCGAGGTGATCGACGAAAACTTTGACGATACAGGGCTGCGCACAGAGGCGTCTGGATCGCCTCCTTCCCAGACGCCCTTTACGCCGGGGGATATCGGTCTGGAGCATGTTACCTTCTGCTATCCTGGAGTGGAGGAGCCGGTGCTGCACAATGTAAGCCTGACCATTCATCCCGGCAGTTCTGTGGGGATTATGGGGGTAACCGGCGCGGGGAAGACCACCCTTGTGGATATCATTCTGGGACTGCTGACGCCCCAGCAGGGCCACGTCACCTTTGGCGGGCAGGATATTCGGGACAACTACCCCCAGTGGCAGAAGCACATTGGCTACATACCCCAGAGCATTTATCTGGTGGACGAGTCTATCCGGGCCAATGTAGCTTTGGGTGTGCCGGAGAAGGAAATTGACAACGCCAGAGTATGGCAGGCGTTGGAGGACGCCCAGTTGGCGGAGTTTGTCCGGGGGCTGAAGGAGGGTCTAGATACGGTCATCGGTGAGCGGGGCGTGCGGATCTCCGGCGGCCAGCGCCAGCGGATCGGCATTGCCCGGGCGCTGTACTACGATCCGGATATTCTCTTTTTTGACGAGGCCACTTCCGCCCTGGACAACGCCACCGAGCGGGCGGTAATGGCGTCCATCAACCGTCTGCGCCGGCAAAAGACCATTATCGTCATTGCCCACCGGTTGTCTACCATTGAAAACTGCGATTATCTTTACGCGGTGGAAGACGGCCAGATACGGCCAGCCACACTGAACTAATTCAGCAAAAAGCGACGCCTTGGATAGGCGCTCTCCATGATCCACAGTGGTCTCATAGAGGGAGCGTATCCTTTTTGGCGTCGCTTTTTGTCCTTTCGCAGTTAGGAGAGTTGGGAGAAAATATGGCCCAGGGTGTCGTGGATCACCAGATCGGCTTGGTTGTCATAGGGGGTTTCGTCCCGGTTGAGCAGCACCAGACGGTTGCCCCCATAGTACCGCAGCAATCCGGCGGCGGGATAGACCGTTAACGAGGTGCCGGCCACCATTAGCACGTCGGCTTGGGCAATGGCGGCGATGGCCTGGGTCAGGCAGCGCTCATCCAAGCTTTCCTCATACAGCACCACATCGGGCTTGACGATGCCGCCGCAGGCGCACCGGGGAACGCCGGGCGTGTTTTGGATGAATTGGGCGTCGTAGAATTTGCCGCAGCGTTGGCAGTAGTTTCGCAGCACACTGCCGTGAAGCTCCAGCACATGCTTGCTCCCGGCTTTTTGGTGCAGGCCGTCAATGTTTTGGGTGATCACGGCGGCAAGCCGCCCTTCCTTCTCCCAGCGGGCTAGGGTGTTGTGGGTGATGTTGGGAGAAAAGCCTAAGGGCAGCATTTTCTCCCGGTAAAACCGGTAGAAATAGGCGGGGTCCCGCACAAAAAAGCTGTGGCTGATGATCTGCTCAGGGGGATAGTCAAATTTTTGGTGATACAGGCCGTCCACCCCCCGAAAATCGGGAATGCCGCTTTCCGTAGATACGCCCGCGCCGCCAAAAAACACCATGTGGCGGGCTTCATGGATCCAGGTCTTTAAGGTTGCGATCTCGGAAGTCATGGTCTTCTTCCTCCAATTCCTGCAAAAATTTTTTCTCGCTTTTGGTCTTGTTTGGCAGCTTTAGCTTGGCAAACATATCCGGCCGCCGATGAAAGGTGCGCAAAATGGCCTGCTTTTTCCGCCACCGGGCCACCAGCTGGTGGTTGCCAGACAGCAGCACCTCCGGCACAGGCCGGTTATGCCACAAGGCGGGACGGCTGTATTGGGGATATTCCAGTAGCCCATCCCAGTGGCTTTCCTCCTCAAAACAAGCGCTGTCGGACAGTACCCCGGGCAGCAGCCGGGCCACGGCATCGGCCACGGCCATGGCGGGAATCTCCCCACCAGTGAGGACAAAATCCCCGATGGACAGCTCTTCATCCACGCATTCGTCGATAAAGCGCTGATCCACCCCTTCATAGTGGCCGCATACCAAGATTAGATTTTCCCTTTGCTCCGCCAGACGCCGGGCGTCCTTTTGGCAAAACACCTTGCCGCAAGGGGAGAGAAACACCGTGTGCACCGGCCCTTCCGATTGTCGGCGCACCGCGTCCCAGCACCGGTAGAGGGGATCGGCCTGCAAAATGGCCCCATGACCGCCGCCGTAGGGGTAATCGTCCACCTGGTTTTGCCGGTTGGTGGTGTAGTCCCGGATCTGGTGGGTGCGGATGGTCACAAAGCCCCGCTCCTGGGCGCGGCCAATAATGCTTTCCGACAGCACGTCTCCCACGGTGTCGGGAAAGAGGGTGAGAATGTCAATCCGCATCGGTGCGCATCCCTTCGATCAGGTTTACCTCCAGGTGATCCATGTCCGGGCTAAGGGGAGAGACAAAGGCCGGCACGGCGGGGATCATATATTCGTGCTCCCCCTTTACCACATACACATTGCTGCTGGGCATGGACAACACCTGGGTGATTTTGCCGATGGTCTTTCCGGCGGCGGTTACCGGCAGGCCGATGAGATCGGCGATAAACACCGTTCCCGGCGGCACAGCGGGATCCTGCCGGGAAATGCACAGCACCTTGTTTTGCAGCGCGGCGGCGGCCTCTACCGTGTCTATGCCCTTGAACTTTAGCAGCAGGCAGGTTTTTTGTACCCGGCTGCGCTGAACCGTCAAGGGGCGTCCCTCTAAATAGAAGGTGGCAAAGGGCTGCAAAAATTCTGGACTGTCTGCCCAGGGCAGAAGCTTAAGTTCGCCATGGACGCCATGTGTGGCGACGATTTTTCCGGCCTCCAGATAGGGTTGTTTCATAGCGGGTTCTCCTTGTGTGGGTTTTCCTACGAATAGGGGACTTGGGGGCACCGCCAATGGCGCTGCCTAGAAAGCAAAACAGGAGGGTGGTAAAACGCCAAGTCGCTTTATAGCAAAAATCGGGGCCGCTGATCGCGCAGCAGCCCCATGGGGTCAATCGACAATCTCAACGCAGACCCGCTGACCGCTGCGTTGGGCAACGGATTTGATCACGGTGCGGATCTCCTTGGCAATGCGGCCCTGACGGCCAATCACCTTGCCCATGTCCTCGGAGGCCACATGCAGCTCCAGCACAGTGGGTTCGCCCTCAATTTCGGTGACAGTGACGGCATCTGGGTTATCGACCAGGTTTTTTGCCATGTAGAGCAAAAGTTCCTTCATATTTTACTCCTTTGGGATTTACAGCACATTTGCCTTTTTGAGCAGGCCTCTCACCGTATCGGTGGGCTGGGCGCCGTTTTTGATCCACTGTTGAGCCTTCTCCGCGTCAACGGTGATGGTGGCCGGATCGGTCAGGGGATTATAGGTGCCGATCTCTTCGATGCAGCGGCCATCTCTGGGGCTGCGGGAGTCAGCGACAACAATGCGGTAGAAAGGAGCCTTCTTGGCGCCCATTCTTCTGAGTCTGATCTTAACCATGGAAAAAATACCTCCAAATTTCGAATGTGAAACAATTTTATCTCTCGCGGCAAGGCCGCGTGGATGACGTTTTCGTGGGTTAGACGGTTACAGGCCGGGGAAGCCCGCGCCGCCTGCGCTTTTAGACGCTTGCCGGCGGGGGAAGCCTGCGCCGCCTGCGCTTTGGATGCTTGCCGGCGGGGGAAGCCCGCGCCGCCTGCGCTTTGGATGCTTGCCGGCGGGGGAAGCCCGCACCGCCTGCGCTTTGGACGCTTACAGGCCGGGGAAGCCCCCCATACCGCCTATACCGCCCATGCCGCCCAGCTTTTGCATGCGGCGCATTTTGCCCTTGGATCCGGGGCCGGAAAGCTGGCGCACCAGCTTTTGCATGGTTTCAAACTGCTTGAGCAGCTTGTTTACGTCCTCTACCCGCTGGCCGCAGCCGGCGGCAATGCGCTTTTTGCGGCTGGAGCCAAGGCAGCCGGGATTTTCCCGCTCATAGGGCGTCATGGACTGGATGATGGCTTCAATGCGGCCAAGGGCCTTTTCATCCACCTGCACATCCTTCATGGCGCCGGCGCCGGGCATCATGGCCAGAATATCCTGCATAGAGCCCATGCTTTTGATTTGCAGCAGTTGGTCGTAAAAATCGGACAGGGTGAATTTGTTTTGCCGCAGGCGCTGCTCCATTTCCTCGGCCTTTTTCTTGTCCAGCGCTTGCTCGGCTTTTTCGATCAGGCTCAGCACATCGCCCATGCCCAAAATGCGGCTGGCCATTCTTCCGGGGTGGAACGGCTCGATCTGATCCAGTTTTTCCCCGGTGCCGATAAACTTGATGGGCTTACCGGTAACGGCCTTTACCGACAGCGCCGCGCCGCCGCGGGCATCGCCGTCTAGCTTGGAGAGCATAACCCCGTCGATATCCAGCCACTGGTTGAAGCTCTGGGCGGCGTTTACCGCGTCTTGACCGGTCATGGCGTCCACCACCAGCAAAATCTCGCTGGGATTTACCGCCGCTTTGATGGCCTTTAGCTCGTTCATCAGATCTTCATCCACATGGAGTCGGCCGGCGGTGTCTAAAAACACCATGTCCAGCCCCCGCCCGGTGGCGTGGCGGATGGCGGCGGTGGCAATATCCACAGGGTTTGCCTGGCCCATCTGGAACACGGGGATGTCCAGCTGGCCGCCTACGATTTGCAGCTGCTCGATGGCGGCGGGGCGGTAAACGTCGCAGGCCACCAGCAGCGGGCGGTGGCCCTGCCGCTTGAATAGCCCGGCAAGCTTTGCCCCGTTGGTGGTTTTGCCCGCGCCCTGCAGGCCCACCAGCATAACCACCGTGGGGCCGTTGGGGGCCAGGGTGATGCGCTGGTTTTCGCTGCCCATAAGGACAGTCAGTTCTTCGTTGACGATTTTTACCACCATCTGGGCAGGAGTCAGGCTTTCCAGCACATCGTTGCCCACGCAACGGTTGGTGACGGACGCGACAAAGTCTTTGACCACTTTGTAGCTTACATCGGCCTCCAGCAGGGCCAGACGGATTTCCCGCATGGCCTCTTTTACATCGGCCTGGGTAAGCCGGCCCTTGCCCCGCAAGCGCCGGAAGGTGGCGGAAAGCTTTTCGGTTAACCCTTCAAATGCCATGGGTCATTCCTCCATTTGGCGCACGGCGGCCAAAATTTCTTCCGCCAGCTGCCGGGTGGCCGGATCTTGGTTTGCTTGCAGCAAGCCGGCGCAGCGGCGGATGGCGGCAAGGCCTTGCCTTGCGTTTCTTGCCCGGCGGACGCCATGGGTGTTTTCCTCCATGGCAAGCAGCGTGCTCTCCGCCCGGGCCAGGCAGTCGTGCACCCCCTGACGACTGACGCCAGCTTCTTCGGCGATCTCCGCCAGGGAAAAGTCTTGGTTATAATATAGGTCAAAGCAGGTGCGCTGCTTGTCTGTCAAAAGCTGACCGTACTGGTCAAACAGAAGGGCCATGTATACCGGATCGGATTTCACCGTAGTGCCCCCAATCTGTAAAGGTGTTTTACTTGACAGCTAAGATAGTCTACCACAGGATTCCCCGGCTGTCAAGGCAAAAAATTGACTTGTGGGGAGAATGTTGGTATACTAAAAGAAAACTACGAACGGGGGCATACCCTATGAATATCCAGCATTTACGCTACGCGGTGGAGGTGGCAAGGCTTGGCTCCATCAACAAGGCGGCGGAGGCGTTGTATATCGGCCAGCCCAATTTGAGCCGGGCCATCAAGGAACTGGAGAATTATTTGGGCATATCCATTTTTGCCCGATCGGCCCGGGGCATGGAGCCGACGGTGGAGGGAGCTGACTTTTTGCAGCGCGCCCAGCAGATTTTGGATCAGATCGATCAGGTGGAGCAGTTTTACCGCGGCAAGACGCCCCACAAGCAGCGGTTTTCGGTGCTGGCCCCCCGGTCAAGCTATATCAGCGAGGCCTTTGCGGCCTTTTGTCAGGCGCTGCCCCAGCAGCCAGCGGAGCTGTATTGCCACCGGGCAACGGCTGCCCAGGTGCTGGCCAAGGCCATCCAAGGAGAATTCCGTCTGGCCATTGTCCGCTGCAGCGACCTATATTTGTCCCAGCTGCAGGCCTTGCTGACGGAAAAGGGACTGTCTTGGCAGGAGATTTTTGCTTATGTGCCCCAACTGACAGTCAGCCGCCAAAGCCCGCTGTGCCAGGGGGCGCCCCAGGAGCTTTCATCCTATTTGGCCATCATCCAGGGGGACGCCTATGTGCCGCCTGCCAAACGAGAGGAGCTGCCGGAGGGGGATCGACGGGCTTATGTTTCCGGCCGGGATGCCCAGCTGACCCTGCTTGCCGCCTGCCCTCAGGCTTATTTATGGGCAGAGCCGATGGCAAAGGCGCTGCTAAATGCCCATGGCCTGGTGCAGCTTCCGGGCAGCGGCGGAATGTATCGGGATCTGCTGGTGTACCGCAGCGGCTACCGGTTTACCGACCTTGACCAGGCTTTTGTGGCCCAGATGGAAAAGACGGTGGCGGCGCTGGGGTGATTTTCCGCCGACAAGGCCCATAAACTGGGAGGGAAACCGGCGGAAGGGCCGTCTATCTTGCGGGCGGCCCATGATCTTGGCCCAAGGTGGGCGGTCAATCGCTCTATGGTATATCGATAAATACAATACCGGTATGCCGGATTGCTGGCTTCTCAACCGGGCAGGAATGTGCTACACTGTATACAAATAAGGCCATTTGGCCCGAAAGACAAAGAATATGAATTGATATGGAGGAACATCATCATGGCAAGATTTACCCTTCCCCGCGACCTGTACCATGGCAAGGGCGCATTGGAGGCCCTGAAAAACTTTGACGGCAAACGCGCAATGATTTGCGTAGGCGGCGGTTCTATGAAGCGCTTTGGCTTTTTGGACAGAGCCATTGCCTACTTAAAAGAAGCTGGTATGGAGGTGGAGATTTTTGAAGGCATTGAGCCGGATCCTTCGGTGGAAACCGTAATGAAGGGCGCGGCGGCCATGGCAAAATTCCAGCCAGATTGGATCATTGCCATGGGCGGCGGCTCTCCCATCGACGCGGCCAAGGCCATGTGGATCAAGTATGAGTATCCCGACATCACCTTTGAGCAGATGTGCAAGGTCTTTGGCATTCCCGCTTTGCGGAAAAAGGCCCGGTTCTGCGCCATTTCCTCTACCTCCGGCACAGCTACCGAGGTGACGGCCTTCTCCATCATTACCGATTATCAAAAGGGCATTAAGTATCCCATCGCTGACTTTGAGATCACCCCGGATGTGGCCATTGTCGACCCCGATCTGGCCGAGACTATGCCCAAGAAGCTGGTGGCCCACACGGGCATGGACGCCATGACCCACGCCATCGAGGCC
>CAYVWG010000071.1:0-8562 GCA_964455425.1 uncultured Oscillospiraceae bacterium
GGAAGACCGTACTGGTGCTGGAAAAGGATACCTTTGGGGGGCAGATCACCTTTTCTCCTAAGCTGGAAAATTATCCCGGCTTTGCTCAGATCAGTGGGAACGATCTGGCCCAGCGGATGCTGGAGCAGGCCATGGATCTAGGCGCGGACGTCGACATGGATACCGTCACTGCCGTTACCGGTGGCCCGGTAAAGACGGTGACCGGAGAAAACGGAACCTATCAGGCTCGGGCGGTGGTGATCGCCGCCGGCGCCCGTCACCGCCGTCTTGGCCTGGCGGGAGAGGATCGGCTCATTGGCAAGGGGATTTCCTTTTGCGCCGTGTGCGATGGCGCTTTTTACCGGGGGAAGCGTGTGGCAGTGATCGGCGGAGGCAATTCCGCCCTGCAAGAGGCGTCGCTTTTGGCAGAGCAGTGCAGCAAGGTCACCGTGGTGCAAAACCTGGCCTTTCTCACCGGGGAGGCCCAAGCGGCCAAGGCTCTTAAGGAAAAAGAGAATGTGGAGATTTTCTATAATACCGTGGTGACGGCTTACCTGGGGGAAGAGGAGTTGTCCGCAGTGGAGCTGATCAACACCGAAACCGGCGAAAAACGCCGCTTGGAGGTGGAGGGCCTGTTTTTGGCCATTGGCACAGAGCCGGAGAACCTGCCCTTTGCCCAGGTGGCCCAGTGCGACGCCATGGGCTATATCCAGGCGGATGAACGCTGCGCAACCGGTACCGAGGGGATCTTTGTGGCAGGGGATTGCCGCACCAAGACCTACCGCCAGGTAGCCACCGCCATTGCCGATGGCGCTGCCGCCGCTTTGGAGGCATGCCGGTATTTGGAGGGATAACCAGGTCGCTTCTCTTGCTCCCGGCGGTAAAACGGCCTATGGCTGGCCAGGGCAACCGTCTCGGCGGCGGTTTTGGCTCCATCAGGACGGATTTTTGCCCCGGAGACAGACAGAGCGGAGAGTTTTTCGAAAAAACCTGCGATTTTCCGGGAAAAATGTTTGACATTTGTTTCCGGGAATGATATCATAAACAAGCCGCGTTGAAGAGGTTTAAGCAGGATCAATCCTCACCTCCAGAGCGAGTCTACAACAAAGGTAGGTGCAATAGTATCATGCAGGCAGTTATCGTAACCGGCGGCAAGCAGTACAACGTCAGCGAGGGGGACGAACTCTTCATCGAAAAGCTGAATGTGAATGCCGAGGATACCGTAACCTTCGATCGGGTGCTGGCTATCGTTGACGGCGAGAATTCTCGGTTTGGCACACCGGTAGTTTCCGGCGCTTCTGTCCAGGCCAAGGTGATCAAGAACGGCAAGGCCAAGAAGATCACCGTCTTTAAGTATCGTCCCAAGAAGGACAGCAAGTCCAAACAGGGCCACAGACAGCCTTACACCAAGGTAAAGATCGAAAAAATCAATGCGTAAGCGATGACTACGGTTGAATTTTTCCATCAAAACGGCAGAATCACCGGATTCTGCGCTGCCGGACACAGCGGTTATGGGGAAGAAGGAGCAGATATCGTCTGCGCCGCCGTCTCCACAGCGGTCAAAATGGCCCAGGCCACCATCTGTGATGTGCTGGGCAACCGTGTAAAGACTAAAGTCGATGAGGCCAATGTCCGGATTACCTTGACCCTTCCTGCAGCGTGCCAGGAGGAGGACGCCGTTCAGGCCGTTCTCACGGGCATGATGCTCACCCTTTCCGATTTGCAGGAGCAGTACCCTGAGTATATCGAAGTTATGGAGGTGTAACAAATGCTGAAAATCAGCTTCCAGTTCTTTGCCCACAAAAAAGGCGGCGGCTCCACCAAGAACGGCCGTGACTCTGAGTCCAAGCGTCTGGGCGTTAAGCGGGCAGATGGCCAGTTTGTCCTGGCCGGCAATATTCTGGTTCGCCAGAGAGGCACCCATATCCATCCCGGCAACAATGTCGGTATTGGCAGCGATGACACCCTCTTTGCTCTCATTGACGGCAAGGTCAAGTTCGAGCGCAAGGGTAAGGATCGCAAAATGTGCTCTGTCTACGCTGTAGAACAGTAAAGACAAAGGCCGGAACATACGCAGTGTTCCGGCCCTTTTTATTTCCTTTGTCTTGGGAGGGACGCCATGTTTGTAGATAAGGTTAAAATTTATGTTAAGGCCGGCAACGGCGGTAACGGCGCGGTGGCTTTTCACCGGGAAAAATATGTGGCCGCCGGCGGTCCCGATGGCGGCGATGGCGGTCACGGCGGCAGCGTGATCCTTCGGGTGGACGACAATCTGTCTACGCTGCTGGACTTCCGCTATAAGCGAAAATATGTGGCCCCCAACGGGCAGGACGGGCAAGGCGCCCGCTGTACCGGCAAGCGGGGGGAAAACCTGGTGATCCGCGTGCCCCGGGGCACGGTTGTCCGGGACGCGGAAACCGGCGCCATTATGCAGGATATGTCCGGTGGAGAGGATTTTGTGCTTTGCAAGGGTGGCCGGGGCGGCTGGGGCAACAAGCATTTTGCCACGCCTACCCGGCAGGTGCCCCGGTTTGCCAAATCCGGGCTTCCCGGACAGGAGCATGAGGTCATTTTGGAGTTAAAGCTTCTGGCGGATGTGGGGCTGGTGGGCTTTCCCAATGTGGGCAAATCCACCTTGCTTTCCGTCACCTCCAATGCCCATCCTAAAATTGCCAATTATCACTTTACCACGCTGTATCCCAATTTGGGGGTCATCTATGTGGACGAGGGCGTGTCTTTCGTTATGGCAGATATCCCCGGCATCATCGAGGGCGCGGCGGAGGGCGCAGGCCTGGGCCATGACTTTTTGCGGCATATCGATCGCTGCCGCCTGATCGTCCATGTGGTGGATGTGTCCGGCAGCGAGGGCCGGGATCCTGTGGAGGATTTTGACAAAATCAACCAGGAGCTGGCGGCGTATTCTCCGGAGTTGGCCAAGCGGCCCATGATCGTTGCGGCCAACAAGGCGGATATTTTGCTGCCAGACAGCGACAATTTGGCCCGGCTTCGGGCCAAGGTGGAGGCCCAGGGTGGCCAGATGATGGAAATTTCCGCCGCTACCACCCATGGTGTTAAGGCGCTGATGCGGGCAGTGGCCGCCAAGCTGCAAACCCTGCCGCCGGTGACTGTATACACGCCGGAGTATGTGGCGCCTCTGGTAGAGGCGGACGAAAACGAAGAGATCCGTATCCAGCGTCAGGGCAACACTTGGCTGGTAGAGGCCCAGTGGATCGTCCGGTTGATCAACGATACCAATTTTGGGGATTTTGAGTCTAGAATGTATTTTGACCGGCAGCTTCGCAAGGCTGGACTGTTCCAGCGCCTGGAGGATATGGGCATCCAGGACGGAGACACGGTGAGCATATACGATTACGAGTTTGACTATGAACGGTAATGGAGGGAGAAGCATGGCATTTCACGCGGAAAAAATAACCCAGGAATTGATTGCCTGGGTACAGGACTGGTTCGCAGCCAACGGACCGGACTGCAATGCGGTTGTGGGCATTTCCGGCGGTAAGGACAGCTCCGTGGTGGCGGCCTTGTGTGTGGCGGCTCTGGGGAAGGAGCGTGTCTATGGGGTGCTGATGCCCCAGGGAGTGCAGCCGGATATTGACGTGTCGAAAAAGCTGGTGGAGTTTTTGGACATCGACCACTGTGTGGTTAATGTGAAAGCTGCCTGCGATGGGGTTTTGCAGGCCATGGTTCAGGCGGGACTGACCCCCAGCGAGCAGACCAAAATCAACCTCCCCCCCCGGGTGCGGATGGCCACGCTGTACGCGGTGAGCCAAAGTAAAAATGGCCGGGTGGCCAACACCTGTAATCTCTCTGAGGATTGGGTGGGCTACGCTACCCGCTATGGCGATGGCGCGGGAGACTTTTCTCCCCTGTCCCGGCTGACGGTGCAGGAGGTGCGGGAGGTAGGCCGTGCCCTTGGCCTGCCCAGCTTGTTTGTGGATAAGCCGCCCATCGATGGCTTGTGCGGCAAAACCGATGAGGACAATTTGGGCTTCACCTATGAAACCTTGGATCGATATATTCGCCAGGGCGTTTGTGAAGATGCCGTCACCAAAGCGCGGATCGACCATCTTCACCGCATCAACCAATTCAAGCTGGAGCCTATGCCCTGCTTCCCGTATACGGCTAGAGAGGAAGAATAAAAATACCATGAGCGGGAAGCGCGCTTCCCGCTCATGGTGTTTTCTGGGAGATCAGTCGCTGAGCTTTACATAGTTTACGGTCTTTCCGTTGCCTACCAACTCCAGTTGGTTGCCGGAAAGGGTGTAGGTATATTCCCGGTCGTACGGTTCCTGGGTGCTGGTAATGTGGACGGTAAGGGTAGTTTCGTCGGCGGTAAAGGCGCCGCTTATGGTGGCATAGTCGCTGCCTTGATATTCCAGGTGGATGATGGCGGAGCCATCGTCACTAAGGGTCATGGTTTCTACAAAATCCTTGCCCTCTTCGTATTGCCCCTGGTTTTCCCAGGTGCCCAAAAGCCGATCTGCCGCCTGGGTGGGAGCCGGCTGCTCCTGGCCGGAGGGAACGGTATCGAAATCAGAAGAAGGCGCCTTGGAAGCGCAGCCTGCCAAAAGGGCCAGGCTGCAAACAACGGCCAAAAACCAGATTTTTTTGTTCATGGTGTATCCTCCTTTCCTCTGCGCCAGCAGATGGGCGGCTGCCCTTGAGCGGTAAGAAAAGCGTTGATTTGGGAAAAAGGCTTGCTGCCGAAAAAGCCCCGATAGGCGGAAAGCGGACTGGGGTGGGGAGCGGTGAGCACTAGCCGGGGATAGGCGCTGGCCTGGATGGCCGGCCTATAGGCGGCAGCCTGCGCGCCCCAAAGCACAAAGGCGATGGGCTGGGGCAACCGGGCCAAAGCGGCAATTACCTGGGAGGTAAAGCTTTGCCAGCCCAAATCCCGGTGGCTGTTGGCCTGGCCCTTATCCACCGTTAGCACCGTGTTGAGCAGCAGCACGCCCTCCTTGGCCCAGCCGGTAAGATCGCCGGAGGGAGGCGGCTGGCCTACGTCCTCTGCCAGCTCCCGGAAAATGTTGCGCAGAGAGGGAGGGAGCTTTGTGCCATCCTTCACAGAAAAGGCCAGCCCGTGGGCCTGGCCAGGCTCGTGATAGGGGTCTTGGCCCAAAATGACGGCGCGAACCGCCTGGGGCGGGGTTAGGCAAAATGCGGAAAATACATCCTCCCGAAGGGGGTAGACCGTCCCGGCGGCATAGGCGGCCTCGGCGGCGGCAAGGGTGTCGCTGTGGGGCGGCTGGGCAAAGGGATGGCCTAAAAAATCATCCCATGGGGTAGGTAAATTTTGGTTCATTTTTTGGTGATTTCATCCTCTGACAGACCGTCTTTTTGCAGCATTTGCCGCATGACCTCAATGTCGGCGGTGATGTCTACATATTCGTTTTCAAATAGCTTGTCCAGCTGCTTTTCGTATCCGTCGGCCAGCTCATCCAGCATGTGGTTGATTTTGGCCTTGGTTTCCCGGATAGACGCGGTTTCGATGCCTTGGGCCTCCAGCCGGGCGTAGCTTTCCAGGGCTTTTAAGGTGGTGGGCAGATAGTAGTTCAAAAACCGGTAGAGCTGCGGCTCTTTTTCCGGATATTTGTCCAAAATGGCAAAAATTTTTCGGGTCAGATCCTCAATGCGGTCGATTTTGCGGGAAACCTCTTCATCGTCGATCAGGTCGTTGTCCGCGCGAATCTGCCGGAGAATACGGGCGGAGCGGGAGATATACTCTTCCCGCTGCTCTTGGGGGGCCTGGGTTTCTTCCTCTTCAGGGGTGTATTCGGTGAGCATAAGCCGGTAGGTTTTCATATCCAGCCAGGCAGGCTGAAAAATACCCCGGCAAATCATCTCTTTTAGATCCTTGATTACCTTTTTGTAGTCGGTGCCCAGCACATCCGCCAAGTAATGGATGGAGATAGCGGTTTTGTCCCCTACAAGCTTGAGATACGCCTCATAGCGCTTGCGTTTCCTATTCCGGGACATACCGTAAATGGCCAGCACCGTGCCTAAGGAGAATACACTCAGCGTGCAGAAAAACCGCAGCAGATCCCAAATGTCCCAAGCTCTAAACAGCATGCCTAGACCAAAGCCCAGGGAGGCAAACAGGCCAACTGCCGCAAGAATCCATCCCACCACCGCCAAAAATCCGCCGCCCTGGGGCAGCCCTGGGCTGCTGCGCTTAGGCAAGGTAGACAGTTGCCAAATGTCGGCGTTGGCCCGATCAATCACCTGCCGCATATCGGCTCTGCTGGCCAAATGGGGCAGAAGGCCCAATGCGTTGGCGGCGATCAATGCCACACCGGCGGGGGGAAATACAGCCAGCCCGGCCAGAGAGATCAGCCCCCACAGGCGCTTATCCCTCGGATCCCGGGGAGAGTCGTTCCGATAATTCATAGAGTATCCCTCCTGATGCCCCTATTTTATCGCAGAAAACCAGCCCTGTAAAGGGGATTTGTAAGAAATTCGCGTTCTTAGGCCAAAGTTGGGATTCTACATTGACATTCCGGTAAAAAGATGGTAAATTAACAAGAGAAATTCTATATATTAGGAGGAATGCCCTATGGAAAATAAGCCCCTTGTCGGTGCGGCCATTATCGGCCAGTCCGGCGGCCCTTCGTCCGTCATCAATGCCTCCGCCTACGGCGTGATCAAAACGGCTTTGGCCAGTGAGAACATCACCACCGTATATGGCGCCCATCACGGTATCCAGGGTGTGCTTCACGATCAGCTGATGATCATGGATGAAGAGGATCCCAAGGAACTGGAAAAAATGCGCTATACCCCTTCTTCCGCCCTTGGCTCCTGCCGGTATAAAATTGCCGATCCGGATGAGGATGACACCGACTATAAACGGATTTTGGAGATCTTCAAAAAATATAACGTCCGCTATTTCTTCTATAACGGCGGCAACGATTCTATGGACACCTGCAACAAAATCAGCCGTTACTGTGCCAAAGTGGGCTATGCGTGCCGGGTGTTCGGCGTACCTAAGACCATCGACAACGACCTTTATGGCACCGATCATTGCCCCGGCTTTGCCTCCGCGGCAAAATATATTGCCACCTCCATCATGGAAGTGTCCCGAGACAGCAAGGTGTACGACACCGGCATGATCACCATTGTAGAGTGTATGGGCCGTCACGCCGGCTGGCTTACTGCCGCCGCCGCTTTGGCAGGCACCAAGGGCGATGGGCCGGATCTGATCTATTTGCCCGAGGTGGATTTTGACATGGACAAGTTTATCGCCGATGTCAAGGCAGTGTATGCCGCCAAGAAAAACTGCCTGGTGGCGGTGTCTGAGGGCATTCATTATGCCAATGGCAGCTTTGTTTCCGAGGCGAAAACCTCCGGCACCGACGGCTTTGGCCATGCCCAGCTGGGCGGCCTGGCTGCCCGCCTGGCCTCTGTGGTGAAGGCGGAGACGGGAGCCAAGGTTCGGGGCATAGAGCTGAGCCTTCTCCAGCGCTGTGCTTCCCATTGTGCTTCCGCCACGGATATTGAGGAATCCTTCAACTCCGGCAAGTTTGCCGTGGAGTCCGCCCTGGCTGGTGAAACCGGCAAAATGGCTGGCTTCCTCTGCGACCGGGATGAAAACGGCTACAAGTGCAACTATACCCTGTTTAACCTGTCCGATGTGGCCAACACCGAGAAAAAGGTGCCGCTGGAATGGATTACGCCGGAGGGCAACAACGTTACCGATGACTTTATTCGCTACTGCTTGCCCCTGATCCAAGGGGAGACCCAGCAGGGCAAGGAAGACGGTCTGCCCAGTTTCGTCAATCTCAAGAAGGTTTTTGCCAAGTAATCTATCCCCTATGTTTGGGCCTGGCGCGCGCACGCGCCAGGCCCTATTTTTCCTGCGCAGATAGGTTTGACAATGGTGAGGGACAAATAAAAAAGGATAGAGAAGGACAGCGAATAGGGTACACCTGCCTTGCGGGCTGGTCTGAGCAATTCAACCTTAAACACAGGTCAGCCCTATTCACTATCCTTTTTCATTTTCTCTCTATTTGGTCACACATCATTGTACCACTTACATGCTGTTCCATCTTCTTTATTATAGATAAAACACTTTAATTATTAACATAACCGCAGTAATAGCGCGGAGAATGATTATAGAACGAAAGAAATTGCCGATTGGCGCATAAACCGATAAATTTTTCCCAAAATGCTCCCGCCTTCTCTATAGGATAAAAAGCTGCGGCTATACAGACGATTTCGAGCTTTCCATGCAAACCGTTTGACCGGTGGTTAAAATGAGAAATTTCCACAAGGAAGCAGGCAAAACGAATATTGATATGTTGAAAATCGGTAAAGTGGTGGAAGAAGCCTAGAGAGGGGTGAGATCATTGTAGCATCGTTTTGATTAGCACTCTAATATAAAGAGTGCTAAATTTTACAAATTGTTCATATCATTGTAACAAACAAGCCTAAAACGGGTTATAGAATAAAACCAGAAAAAGAAAAGAGGGTGAGTCCGATGGACCAGCCAGAAACAGCGGCAATGAAATTAACGATGAAAGATTAACTATTAGAAGTCAAGCCCCAAAATGAAGGATGGTGGAAAAATTT
>CAYVWG010000072.1:0-8333 GCA_964455425.1 uncultured Oscillospiraceae bacterium
CAATATCAAGCTTATCTTACCATATGATTTCCCGTTTTGCAAGGGCGGTGGAGCCTCCGTCAAGGGCTGTTTTTTCTTATTTTGTCTGTTTGCCCCAAACAGCCTGGCCTTCCGCCGCACATGCCCTTTCCGGAAAACCCCAAATAAAGCAAATCTTTTTTGAAGAAAGGGCTTTACAAATAAAAATGGATATGCTATAATTCAAAATAGAAATGATAATCATTATATTTTATAGGTGAATCCCATGGCTCCACAAAAAAAACACAGCTATAAGCGGGATGCGATCCTGGAATTTCTGCAATCCACGGATACTCATCCCACAGCCGAGCAAATATATGCCCACCTAAAGCCTGCCATACCTGGTCTAAGCCTTGCCACGGTATATCGCAATCTGGCGGCTTTCCGGGCGGAGGGTACAATAGCCTCTCTAGGCGTTGTGGGGGGCCATGAGCACTATGATGTCCGGGTAAGTCCCCATGCCCACTTTGCCTGTGTGCAATGCGGCCAGGTCACTGACCTGCTGGATATCCCATTACCTCAGCTGCCGGCAGATTACGGCCAGGCAGAGAGAACCCATCTTTTGTATATCGGCGTATGCAAATGCTGCGCAGGTAATAAATCTTAACCAAATGGAGGCAATGAAAATGAAATATGTATGTCCTGTTTGCGGTTACGTCCATGAAGGCGAGATGCCCGAGGGCTTTAAGTGCCCGCTGTGCGGCGTTCCCGGTGAAAAATTCCTGAAGCAAGAAGAAGGTGTTGCTCTGGCTGCTGAGCATGTATTTGGCTGCGGCACCAACCTGGACGGTGTATCCGCGGAAGATAAAGAGTTCATCATCTCTCAACTGAAGGCCAATTTCAACGGCGAATGCAGCGAGGTAGGCATGTATCTGTGCATGGCTCGTGTGGCCACCCGGGAGGGCTATCCCGAAATCGCCGCCTACTGGGAAAAAGCGGCCTACGAGGAAGCCGAGCACGCCGCCAAGTTTGCCGAGTTGCTTGGCTCTGAACTGGAGCCTAACATGACAGATTCCACCAAAAAGAATCTGGCTTGGCGTGTAGAGTGCGAGTATGGCGCCACCGCCGGCAAGTTTGAGCTGGCCAAGGTAGCCAAGAAGAATAATCTCGACGCCATCCATGACACCGTCCACGAAATGGCCCGGGATGAGGCCCGCCATGGCAAGGGCTTTGAGGGTCTTCTCAAGCGGTATTTCGGCTAATTGGAGAAACTATGGATCTAAACGAGACAGTATGCTTTTGCGGCGGCGTCACAGTAGGCGATATCAAGGCCGCGGTTGAGGCTGGCAACACCACCTTAGAAGCTGTTCAGGAGGCCACCGGCGCAGGCACCCATTGCGGCGGCTGCGTGGAAAAGGTGAACGCCCTGATCGAGCAGTTTAAGTAAATGGCAATGAGAAAAAGGACAGGGCTGGTTCCCCGTCCTTTTTCTATGGAAAGATTACGGGCGCGGCGGCGGCTTGCCAAACTCCACATCGTCCCGGCGGCCGCGCCGAGGCGACAATGCTGCGATTTCTCGACAAATATCTTTCCTTTTTACAAGCTCCGGCAGGAAATCGGAACAATCCGATTCCCTGCCGGAGGTTATTTTATATCGCTTTCTTTGCCGCTAGGGGGAGCATTCCTTCTTTCACGTTCCCGCTCCATCAGCCGTTGGGGAATAAACAAAGAACTGCAGCGTGAACGCCGACACATCCGTTGTATCGCTGGTGATATAGTAGCTTGTGAAGTTGCCGCTATAGTATTCCACATAAACCGGTGTAGGCACACCATTGAGCATTTTCACAGAATCCACATTGCGCAGCAAGAAACCGCCATCTGTAGCTTCCAACTCCCAGACGCCATAGGTGGGCGTATCCGAGAAATATAGACTGCCGCTTCCGGAGTTGCACACCAACCACTGATCGCCTAGCTTAAAACTATACTGCCCTTTGTTATTGATGGAAACTGTGACCAGCGCCGCATCCTCAGGGAGCATATTTATCCCATTATTGCTTACCACAACACTTACATCATCCAGCCGCTGAATATAGGGCGCAGTAATAGGAATTGTGGAAAGAAGCACTTTACCGGAGGGAGCATAGATCAGAACCTGATCCCCGTCCTTCAAGGTATCGGTCAGTGTCAGGGTATATCCCAGCTTTTCTACCGGCTGCTGCTCGGTAGCGCCGCATACTGTGCAAGTACGCTCCTGAACGCCTTCGGTAGCCGCCGTCGGCTCTACGGTAAGAACCCACTGCCCAAAGCTGTGGCCCAGCGCGGGAAGCTCTTCAACCACCGTCTTGCCACAAAGGGAACAAACGCTGGTTACGCTGCCAGCTTCGGTGCAGGTTGCCGGCACTGTAGTTGCGGTGAAGGAGTGGCTGCACTCCACAGCAGCCAATGTCTGGAGACGGTGGATCACAGTGGCGAACTGGGCACGGGAGGCATTTGCCTGCGGCAAAAGCAGAACGTCACTGTCCTGCGGGACTCCCAACAAAATCCCCTTGGCAACCGCCCAAGCCATCGGTTCCTTGGCATAACCCGCCACGTTTTCCACATCCCCGAAGCCGGACAGATCGTCCCGCTCGGTGGTATCGTAGTATTTATATCTGGCATAGTTATAGAGGATGGTCGCCATCTGCTCACGGGTGATATCGGTATCCGGCAGGAAGGCGCCATTAGGCGTACCGTTGACAACCCCATTTTCCGCCGCCCAGCAGATCGCATCTGTATACCATTTGCCTGCTTCAACATCCGTAAACGGAATCTGTCCGTTTGTCTCCGGCGCACCTTCCATCCGGTAAATAACAGTAGTTACCATGGCCCGGCTAAGGCTCATATCCGGAGCAAAGCGGTCGCCGGAAACACCGACCATCAACTCAGCGGCAACCATAGTGTCTACAGCGTCATGATACCATGTATTGAGCGGAACATCGGTAAACTGGGCCGAGGGGCAATCCAAGGCCGCCAGCGTGTCGGTGTAGGTATCGCCGCAGGTGGCGCAAAGGTAGGTAATATATCCCTCTGCGGTACAGGTGGCCGCCTTCTGCTCCGTGATGGCATAGCTGTGCCCCAACGCGGGGAGCTCTTCCACAATCACCTCGCCGCACAGGGTGCAGGTATAGGTGATGCTACCGGCCTCGGTGCAGGTTGGCTCTACACGTTCTTCCGTAAATACGTGGATGTGACCCTGGGCACTGGTATAGCAGGTCTTGGTACCGGCAACTTCGCCATAGAGCGCTGCGGTTTCCTGACCGCCAGAATAGGTGGTAAAGCGGGGGGATGAAGTGTTATATTGCAAAACGCCATTGGTTCCTTCATAGCTTTGCAAGCCGTTTAGGGTGGGTTGCCAATAGTAGGCGGTATCCGCCAAATCGGCCTCATCGGGAGCAACCTGGGTCATTACCTTAATTTTCGGGCACCCAATGTAATTTCCATTGCTGTCGATCAGATAATAATAGTCAGTTCCTTCCACCTTTTTCAGGGTGTAGAAGTACGCGGGGTTCGGATTTTTCACAGAATTCAGATCTACAGTGACGCTTTCCGGAAGCAGGTAGACATTGGTAGCAGTAGTGTTGCCTTTGAGCGTATTGCTCATAATGGCGCCGCTTTCTCCGGCAATGATACAATATGTGCCGCTCCAGTCCTCCGGCTCCGTCTCCACCTTGGCAAACTCTTTATCTGTGGAAGTCTCGTCCGTAACCTTATAGTAGAACAAACCGTAGAGCGTTACCTTTTCCGCGCCAACATAGTATGTATCTCCAGGATAGTACAGGTTCTCCGGCAGTTCCTCGGCATATTCGATTGGCGTTTCCGTCCAGCCAAGGAATACATAATCCTGCTCCGCATCCGCAGCCGTGCCGGTAACCTCGGGGAGCACAACACTATCGCCCACAAAGGAATCGGCAGAGCTGCCGCCTGCAGCTTCGACGCCTTCAGGCACACTATAGGTTACCGTCGCACCCTTCTTTGCGGCAAAGGAAACGGTAACCGTACAGTCTTCCGTGACGTCGGTAACATAGAACAGGCGACCATCTTGCGTTACGGTGGCGCTGCCCTCCGGGGTCACGCTGTAGGCATCCACACTGTAGCCCTCAGCAGGGGTTGCAGAAATCACATTGTTGATCAGGCGGACAGCGCCTTGGCTTTCATCGGCGGAAACGGCAGTCACGGTGGGTTTTTCCACGCCGTTTTTCATGGCATAGCCAGAGGGCGTTTCGTAACCGGCAGGCAGATCCTCGTCAAACAGCAGCCAAGCCAGCTCAGGATAGTCAATAAACACGTTACGGTTGCCCTGGACGGTTTGGATGATATCGTTGCGGCTCATCTCCCAGGTGTCTACCGGGTCAATTTCCATCCAATACAGCAAGGTAGAAAGGTCTTCAATGACCCGCTCGCCGTTGTTCTCATAGTCATCGGCGTCCATGGGCGGAAGATCTGCCGTGGCAACATCCTCAAACAGATTGGGCTGTCCCCAGCAGCAGTAGACGTACAGATAAATTCTGGCCACATCGCCCTTGATTTCATCGGCAACCTCAACCTTGTTTTCCGCGCTGTTGTACCAGATGGGGGTACCATCATTGTGGCTAAAGGTTGTCCACTCGGAAAGAATGTCCACCACGTTGGACATAATATAGCTGGAACGGGTGGAGTTGACCGTGGAGTTGGTGGGACGCAAATGGTGCAGATCGCACCCGGCGTTCATCTCCAGAAAACTACCGTGGCTCTTGGGCCATACATGCTCCCGGTTAAACGCCTCTTCCACGATATCACTATAAAACAGAATCGTACCGGCAGCCCCTTGGGAGGCGTCCGTATGGGTCCAGTAGGAAGTCAACTCTTCGTAGGTAACCCCATCCGTTTTTGTAGACTGCATCAGGGTTTGGAGAGCCTTATACAACTCCGAATCCATGGTTTGCAGGGAGCTTTTGCTGTCGCTGCCAGTTAGTGCCAACAGCTTTTCCGCAGCGTAGTCGCCGGTGTAATAGGCACCGGCCTGGTCGCTGAGTGCAGTAGCTACCTCATGCCGCTTGCCGGAGTTATAAGGAAGCGCATCGGCGGCTACTGTCGCAGCATCCGCCGTCAACGCCAAGCCGGCGAAGCAAGAAATCAGCATTGCCAAAACCAGCAATGCGGACAAGTAACGTTTTGTTTCTTTCATTAAAGAATCCTCCTTGATATTTTACCGCTGATTATGCCAGTGCAGGATGTGGCTCAGGGATGGCTGAGGCCATATCCCTTGCCCATTGCGTTTAATTTATACCAAAAAAGCGCAAATACGTCAAGACCACGCCTGATTTTCGTCACTATGTCTAAGTGAATTTTCCCCTTCTTGTACAATTTGCCTAATGCAATAAAATTAGCAATCGTAAAGGCCGCCGAAATCTTTTTTGCCTCCGAGAACATCCGCTGATGCTGTTTCTTGATTCCATCCTTTCGTCATCCAAGGCATAAGTTTCCGCTGTCAAATCAAAGATTTGGCAGCGGAAACTTAAAGAAGACACCGCCCATGGCGCTGTCCATTGGGTGATTTTAGAAGTCAGAGCCACCTGCTTAGCCGGCGGCTTACGCAATCACGCAGAAAAACGCCATGCAGGGAAAACGCTCCGCCTGCATGGCGTTTTATCCATTATCTTAGGTTCACTCGTTGTCGATCATATCGTCTGTAACGGTGGAAAGGGGCGTTGTCAGCGTCTCATAGTCACGATACACCGTCAGACCGGAGCCGGCAGGGATTAGCTTACCGATGATGACATTTTCCTTCAAGCCCACCAGATGGTCTATCTTGCCTTTAATAGCTGCCTCGGTAAGCACCTTGGTTGTCTCCTGGAAGGAGGCGGCAGCCAGGAAGGAGTCCGTGGCAAGAGAGGCCTTGGTAATTCCCATAAGCACCGGGGTTGCCGTTGCCGGACGCTTAAGCACCACATCGGGTTCACCCGCATCAATGCGGGCTTGCAGCTCGGCGTTTTCGGCAGCGATCTTCTCATTGGCCGTCTCAAATTCGGTGACATCGGCCATGGTTTCGCCAAGAAGGTTGGTATCGCCGCCATCATTGATTTTCACCTTGCGCATCATCTGGCGGATGATCACCTCAATGTGTTTTTCGTTGATATCTACGCCTTGCTGACGATACACGGCCAGAACCGCTTGGGTCAGATAATCCTGCACCTTTTCCTCGCCGCGGATACGCAGCACATCGTGAGGACTCAGCGCGCCGTCGGTGATGCGGTCGCCCTTGGCGATCTGCTGCCCATTTTCCACCCGCAGGCCTACGG
Organism: uncultured Oscillospiraceae bacterium; assembly: GCA_964455425.1. Classification (GTDB taxonomy): domain Bacteria; phylum Bacillota; class Clostridia; order Oscillospirales; family Oscillospiraceae; genus JAFRPC01. Next base: position 6,276 of record CAYVWG010000072.1, read on the forward strand.
AATAGGGCACCTGGTACTGCTTTACATTTCCATCATCAGCAATGACCGAAATGTTTCTCAGGGCTGTGCGGTGAAGCTCATCGATCTCCACCTTGCCGGCAATCTCAGAAATGATGGCCATTTTCTTTGGCTTTCTGGCCTCAAACAGCTCTTCAACACGGGGCAGACCTTGGGTGATATCATCACCGGCAACACCGCCAGTATGGAAGGTACGCATAGTCAGCTGTGTGCCCGGTTCACCGATGGACTGAGCCGCGATAATGCCAACCGCCTCGCCGGGGTCCACCAGCTTGGAAGTAGCCAGGTTCATGCCATAGCACTTAGCGCACACGCCGCTCTTGGCACGGCAACCCAGAACGCTACGCACATAAACCTTATCGATGCCATGGGCTAGGAAGGTCTTAGCCTCATCCTCATGGAGCATATCGTTCTTACTGTGGAGCAACTCTCCGGTGGACGGATCTACGATGTCATACACCGGGAACCGGCCGTGGATGCGATTGCCAAAGGTATCGATCACCTGGCCCTTGTCCACAATATCAGACTTCCAGCTGCCCTTGGTGGTGCCGCAGTCGTTCTCCCGGATAATGACCTCCTGGGAAACATCCACCAGGCGGCGGGTCAGGTAACCGGAGTCGGCGGTACGCAGGGCCGTATCGGTCAAACCTTTCCGGGCGCCTCGGGAAGAAATGAAGTATTCCAGCACGCTCAGGCCCTCACGGAAATTGGCCTTAATCGGAATTTCGATGGTACGGCCGGAGGTATCGGCCATCAGGCCACGCATACCGGCCAACTGGCGGATCTGGTTCATTGAGCCACGGGCGCCGGAATCGGCCATCATAAAGATAGGGTTAAAGGTGTCCAGATTGTTTTGCAGGGCATCGGTAACCTTTTTGATGGTGTCCTCCCAGGTCTTTACCGTCAAGCGGTACCGCTCGTCGTTGGTGATGAAGCCCCGCTTATACTGCCGGTCGACCTTGACCACATGATGTTCGGCTTCCTTGATCAGCTCATATTTCCGCTCCGGAATGGCCATGTCGGCAATAGAAACGGTAATGGAGCCTTTGGTGGAATACTTATAGCCCAATGCCTTGACCTTGTCCAGCATTTCGGTGGAAATGGTAAACCCATGAACACGGATACACCGGTCAATGATCTTGCCCAGCAACTTTTTGCCTACCTTCTCCTGGATCTCCAGGGACAGAAGGTCGCCATTGCTGCGGTCATAGAAGCCCAGATCCTGGGGGATCGGCTCGTTGAAGATCAAACGGCCAACAGTGGCATCGATCATCCCACGATGCATTACCCCATCGATCTCCCGTTCCATATAGACCCGAATCGGTTCATGCATGTCCAGAGCACGCTCCTGATAGGCCAACATGGCCTCGTCCTTGCTGACATAGCTGGGCAGGATCTCCCTGGGCCGCTGGCCACTTTCCGCCGCTTCCGCCGCCAAGGCCGCCAGGGTGCGGACATACAGGTGATCCTCCTCCTGGATATCCTTTTCGCTGTCCCACTGGTTAAAGATATAGATGGTTTGATCTACCCGGAGCTTGCCGGCTGCATAGGCTGCGGCGGCTTCCTGAACGGTTTCAAAGCAGTCTCCCGCCTCATCCGGACGATCCGTCTCGTTGTGGATGCCATCGCCGCAGGTTTTGATATAGTGGTGGTAGTTCTCGCTTTCCGGGTCATCCCAGACATTGCGAATCCACACCGGGGATTGCATGGTCAGCTTGCCGCTGGAGATATACTGCAGCGCGGCATGGCTGGTTTCATAGTGGTCGATAATATACCGCTTATACGTCAGGTAATAGGTGCCCAAAATCATATCCTGGGTGGGCACGGTAACCGGCTTGCCGTCCTGGGGACGGAGCAGGTTGTTGGCCGAAAGCATCAGCATACGGGCCTCCGCCTGGGCCTCGGCGGACAAGGGCACATGGACGGCCATCTGGTCGCCGTCGAAGTCGGCGTTAAAGGCGGTGCAGCAAAGGGGATGCAGCTTAATGGCGCGGCCCTCCACCAGCACCGGCTCAAAGGCCTGGATGCCCAGGCGGTGCA
>CAYVWG010000073.1:0-8107 GCA_964455425.1 uncultured Oscillospiraceae bacterium
AGGGCATTGCCGGTGCCCAGCATGATCAATTTTTCCATAAAATGCCTCCCAATATAGGTTTCATTTTATCACATTTTTTCCCCTTTGACAATAGGACCTCCCTTACGGATCAAGGGCGCGTGCGCGCTAAAATGGATAAATAGCCTATGGGATGCTGCCGCTAAAATCCAGGCTTGCCTGTCTTTAAGAGGACAGTACGAAAACTCGACCTGTAAAAAGCAGAGGAAAGGAACGTTCTTTGTCGTAGATATGTCAAAAAAAGACTGGTGAAAATTGTTAATATCTAACAAATTTTCAAAAATCGTAAAAAAGTTTTTTCATTTTGTTGACAGCAACCGTTTTGGTGGTATAATAACAAAGAAAGGTTGTATACCATTTCGTGGTATCGATTTTCTGCTGGCGATTGCGGCTAAAAGCCGTTCGCAATATAATTTAGACCCTGTATCTATTTGACCAGCATTTTTGATGGCATTTTCGTCAGGGCAAAACCAAAAGAGAGGTAAACACAATGTACGAAGACAAGACTTTAGTTTGCAAAGAATGCGGTAATGAGTTCGTGTTCACTGCCGGTGAGCAGGAGTTCTATGCTGAGAGAGGTTTCCAGAACGAGCCTCAGCGCTGCAAGGCTTGCCGTGATGCCCGCAAGAATGCTGCCCGTGGACCCAGAGAGTACTTCACCGCTACCTGTGCCGCTTGCGGTGGCGAAGCCCGGGTTCCCTTTGAGCCTAAGACTGACCGCCCCGTGTATTGCAGCGATTGCTTCGCTAAGATGCGCGCCAACGGCTAATTCTGAGTCATACTAACAGTAATGGGCCTGCTGCAATGTTGCAGCAGGCCCTATGTTATGCAAAGCCATCCCTGGCAGAGCTTTGCGGGAAGAAATCCACGGAAGGCAAGGCCAATTGGCTCTGTTTTGCGCCGTCCATAGAAATTGGAAAGGACACCGTTATGCTCATAGTATATCTGCAGCCCATATCCCAGGAAAAACAGAGTCTTGCCGCCCATGATCTGCTGGCTAAGGCCTGGAAGGATTGCTTCTTATCGCCAATGCCTGCCATTGCGCGCTCTGCCCTAGGAAAACCCTATTTTGCCGGAAATCCGGTGTATTTTAGCCTTTCCCACACAGCAGGCGCCGTTCTTTGCGTCCTTTGCAGCCAACCCATCGGGGCGGACATTGAGCGTCTGCGGCCCTATTCTGATCGGTTGGTGCATAGAGTGCTATCCCCGGAGGAGCACCGGTTTTGGCAGGCCAGCGCCAACAAGGAGCTGACCTTCTTTTGTCTATGGACGCGGAAAGAGGCCTATCTAAAATGGACAGGGGAGGGGCTATATGGTCTGCCAGCTTGTCCGTCGGTACATGAAAATGATCTTCCCGGTGGCCTGCAGATCAGTACCTTTTGGGATAAACATTATGCCCTCTCCCTTTGCTGCGCAAAGGAAGAGGGTGCTCCTGAGATCCACGCCGATGGATTTTCCATGGAAAACGCGCGATTTTGACCGGCCATATTCGCTACTACTTGCATGGCGTGGGGGAGGGGGCTTCTACTTCTTTTTGGGGGCGAAACACAAAATAGCGCTGTCCCACATAATTGATGACGCAATAGGCAAAGGTACAGGCCAGCATGACCAAATTCAAGCGGAAATCCTCATAGACTAAGCTGGGCTTAATCAGATCATATAGCCACTGTACAACGGCGGCAAAAAAGGTGTGGGCAGCCAGCCAGGCAAACACATTCTTCAAAAGCAACTTAGCGCCAACGTAGCAAACAGCAATAGAACCAATAAATTTCAGCGGCCAGCGAGGGGATATGCGGATGCCTCGGAACGTCACAAAGCGGTTGAGCACAAAGCTGATGGAGGTTTGCAGCGCAAAGGACACAATAAGGCAAATGTTTTCGCCCATGCCGATGACATTTTTACAAATCAGCATCACCACGCTGCAAATCACATAGTTGGCAAGGCCCAAGGCTACATAGAGCCAAAATACACGGTCAAATATCTTTTTCATAGGTCACCTCAGTTAATAAAATATAAATTCATATCCACCCTGCCATCAATTCCGGCAACGCCGCCATCGCCGGTATATTGCCAGAATTGGACTTCATAGCCAAAGGATGGCACGCTGTTGTATTCTGCCAGCCAAAAGGTATAGTCTGCCAATTCAGGCAGCTTGAATATACTGTAGCCATAGGATTGATTAAAATAAACGCCGGCATCGTAGCCTCCTGCTGTGATGGCCTGGCAAAAGGCCAGAGCGTATTCTGTTACACTGGGCGTAGCCAAGCCGCCGGTGCGGCCGTCGCTTACCTCCTCCCAGTCAAAAAACACGGGGTAGTCCAGAGCGGTACCGTCCAGGGTGTTTAGCACAAATTGAGCCTCTTCTTGGGCTTCATCTACAGAGGTGGCCTGGGAGAAAAAGTACACGCCAACCTGTAAGCCCGCTTCCCGGGCGCCCTGCAGATTTTGAACATAGCAGTTGTCCACAAAAATGCCGCCATCGGTGTAGCCCCGGTATCCCAGCTGGATCACGGCAAAGTCTATGCCGTCGGCCTGTACGCTGGGCCAATCGATCAACTTTTGGTGGGAGGAAACATCAATGCCGGTAATTGCCCCGGGATAGCTGATCCTTCCATTTTCCGTTTGAAAGTCCTCTGCCACGCGGGTATTGCGGGGCAGCGTAATCTCTTTCTCACCGGCTTTTTGCCGGTATTGATAAAAGAACAATACCGCCAACAGCACCAGCAGCGCAATGCCGCAGGGCAACAAGGGGGAGTCTTTGGGTGTTTTCTTTTTTCGGGCATTTTGGGACATATCGCCGTCCTCCTCTTATCCTTCCACAGTATATCATAAAAAACGCCATTCGCCAACCATGAATTTTCAACAATCTCTTGACAGCTATAGTAAAATAGTACCAATAGGATCCTGGAGGGATATATTCTATGGCAAACAAAAGACATCCCAAATCTATACCCGTCGGCCGAGGCTCGCTGGTGCTGATGGCGGCCATCGTGCTTCTCGTCCTTTTGCTGTTTGTGCTGCACCGCTTCTATAGCAAGACAGAGGCTCCGGCATCCAGCAATACCGCTACGCTGACGGCGGTGGGGGATATTTCCCTGACAAAAGAAGTTCTTTCCGCTGCCCAAACCGCAGACGGCTATGATTTTTCCACCTGCTTCACCCAGGTTCTGGAGCCTATCGCCGCAGCGGATATTGCCATAGGCAATCTGGAGGGGATCATCGGCGCCGGCGAAGATTATGACGCCGATACCCATACCTATCCGGCCCAGCTGCTGACCGCCCTAAAGAACTGTGGCTTCGATTATTTGCTGACGGCCAACACCTATAGCGTGCAAGACGGCATGTCCGGCCTGATCCGCACAAAACAGGCGGTTGAGCAAGCGGGTATGCAGGCTCTGGGCACCTATGCCACCCAGGAGGAACGGATGGAAAATAACGGCGTCCTTATCCAGGATGTCAACGGTATACGCTTTGCCTTTATCGGCTTTACCAAAGGCGTAAACAATGTCCGCTTGCCGGCGGGAGCGGAATACAGTGTAAATCTGCTGTATGAGGATTACGACACCAATTACAGTCAAATTGATAAAGAGGCGCTCGCTCAGGCCGTGGCCGCGGCTCGGGAGCAAAAGCCGGATGTGATTGTTGCCATGCTCCATTGGGGCAGCGAGCACATGTCGGAGGCAACCGATTCTCAAAAGCAAATTGCCGACTATCTGCTGGGGCAGGGAGTAGACGTTATCCTTGGCTCTCACTCCCATGTTGTCGGCCCTATGGAGGGTACGGACCCAACTGGGGAGGAGGCAGGCAACTATTTTGTTGCCTATAGCTTGGGAGACTTTTTCTCCGCCAGTACAGAAGAAAAAGAGCTGGGGGGCTGCATTTTACAGCTTTCCTTTACCAAAGAATCCAGTGGGAAGGTTTCCCTTACCGCCAGCTATCTTCCTACCTTTACCATAGCCAGCGGCGGCTGGGGAACCCACGATTATGGCGTGTACAACAGCCGCAGCGCCATTGCACTTTATGAAAGCCAGTACTACCAGCGCATCCCGGAGAGCTTATACACCAAGCTGTTGGCTTCCGTGGAGGCGATAGAAGCCCAGATATCTCCGGAAAAAGGGAAAGATTCCTGATGTATTTTTGAGAAAATACCAACTTTTTTGCAAAAGTTATTGACACTCCCAGGCGAAGAGCATATAATGTATTGCGGAATTTGGCATAGTAGGATCTGTGTGCCGCATCGATCTTGATGTGGTTTCTATTTTTTGTAGTTGTATGCTCTCTTGCCCATGCCAACAATCGAAAGGAAGGACACGAAATGTTAACTAACCCCTATCTAAAGCGCGTATATGATAGAATCGCCAAGCACGATGAGGAGCAAAAGGAATTCCTCCAGGCCGTGTATGAGGTGTTCGATTCTTTGCAAACCTATGTGGAAAAGCACCCTGAGCTGGAGAAATACGGCATTATGGAGCGCCTGATCGAGCCTGACCGGATCATTGAGTTCCGCATCACTTGGGTGGATGACAACGGCAAGGTGCAAGTCAACCGTGGCTACCGTGTGCAGTTCAACTCCGCCATCGGCCCCTACAAGGGCGGCCTACGGTTCCATCCCACCGTTTGCGAATCTGTGGTGAAGTTCCTGAGCTTTGAGCAGATCTTCAAGAACAGCCTGACCGGCCTGCCCATCGGCGGCGGTAAGGGCGGCTCTGATTTCGACCCCAAGGGCAAGAGCGACATGGAGATCATGCGCTTCTGCCAGAGCTTCATGAGCGAGCTGCAGCGGTACATCGGCGCTGATGAGGATGTTCCCGCCGGAGATATCGGCGTAGGCGCAAGAGAGATCGGTTATTTGTTTGGCACCTACCGGCACCTGAAAAATCAGTTTACCGGTGTTCTTACCGGCAAAGGCTTGGAATTCGGCGGCAGCCTTGTGCGCACCGAAGCTACTGGCTATGGCCTGCTTTACTTCACCAATGAAATGCTTCGCTGCATGAAGCAGGATTCCGTGGAAGGGAAAACCGTTGTGATCTCTGGTGCGGGCAATGTGGCCATCTATGCGGCGGAAAAAACCATGCAGATGGGCGGTAAAGTTGTGGCTATGTCCGACTCTTCCGGTTATGTTTACGACCCCAACGGCATCAACCTGGACCTGATGAAAGAGCTGAAAGAGGTGCAGCGCGCCCGGATCAGCAAGTACGCGGACATGGTGCCCGGCGCTACCTTTGGCGCGAACCGCAACGATATTTGGAAGATCCCCTGCCACATCGCCCTGCCATGCGCCACGCAGAACGAACTGGATCTGGAATCGGCAAAGGCCCTGGTGGCCAACGGTGTTATTGCCGTGGCAGAGGGCGCCAATATGCCCTCCACCCTGGATGCGGTCAGCTATTTCCTGGAAAACAACATTCTCTTTGGGCCGGCCAAGGCGGCAAACGCCGGCGGCGTAGCTACTTCAGCCCTGGAAATGAGCCAGAACTCCGCTCGCTATAGCTGGACCTTTGAGGAAGTGGACAACCGCCTAAAGCAGATCATGGAGGATATTTTCCACAAATCCTACGATGCTTCTGTAGACAGCGGTGTTCCCGGCAATCTGGTTACCGGCGCAAACGTGGCCGGATTTATCAAAGTGGCCAACGCTATGCTGGCTGAGGGTGTATATTAATACTTTTCGTTTTTTCCTCCGGCTGCCGGAACTCCTGGTAGCCGGAATTTTTTTGCGGATGAACTTGGCAAAATGCTGGACAAACTTGGCTGACTATGATAAAGTAATTTTAGTCGGATAAAATAAGGAGGATGTCATGAAATTCCATAGATTCATTTCTCTTTTCCTGGCAACTGTCATGCTGCTGGGACTTTTGCCCACGCTGGCCTTTGGCACAGAGTCAACGGCAGAAGCTGCGCCCATTTCCGAGGCGGCCTATCAGGCCGTGGACGAGGATGTTTGGGCAGATATTTTCGCAGCAGAACAAACTGCCAATATCCCCAAACGGGATGCATCGGCCAGTGACTATGCCAATATAACAGACAAAATTGTCAATGTCATCAAAAACTCCGATACGTATGTAGACGGCTCCCTGAAACAAAACGGGGATTCCCTCATCTGGATGACAGAAGAGGGAATTGCCTGCCATTACTCTCCCTATCTCCGGGCAAAGACCAGCAGCACAGCCCAAAGAAGCACTCAGGATTTGTCTGAACTGAAAACCGCCGCTGCCACCAAGGGCGGTAGCCCTGGGTCCAACCAGGTCACCTTGATCGGCCCCTACTATGGTTTGGACGATAGCTTTACCGATACATATGCCAACGAGGCCCAAGCCATTGCCGATAGTCTGGGCGGTACCGCCACGGAGTACACCGGCAGCAGCGCTACCATCGATGCGGTAGCCCAGGCCATTCAAACCAGTGCTGTGGTAATCTTTGACAGTCATGGCGACACCGATTATTATGCTGTGGATTCCAAAACGGGTCTGGAAGACTGCACCAGCGGAGCCACTCACTCCTATCTGTGCCTTCAATCTGGAACCGGCCTTACCGATGAAGATTACACTGATGACCATACACTCTATTTTCCTGGAGAAGGTGGCATGCGCTATTACGAGGTGGACGGCACAACCATTACCAACCATATGACCGGCACAGCCCCCAATAGTATGGTGTGGATGGCCATTTGCCTTGGTATGGCCACCGATGCGCTGCAGGCTCCCCTACGGGCAAAGGGCGTAGAGGTCGTCTATGGCTATTCCCAATCGGTCACCTTTGACGGCGATTACTGCTGGGAGGGCGTATTCTGGGAGAACATGCGTAATGGCAGCACCGTAGCTCAGGCTGTCTCCGCCATGAAATCCACCTACGGCTATTGGGACGGCTCTCCCCAAATCGGCGCCGCCAATAACTGGGGAAGTGACGAGATTGCCAATACCCTTCAGGAAGCGAAGCAGTACTATTTTGCGTTCCCCATCGTGGTCAGCAGCGAAGATACCTATCCTGGCCATGGTAATGTGGATAACTATCAAACCGTAAAATCCACCTGGACGTTGATCGGTAGCCAGTACGACATTACCGCTGTATCCAATAATACCTACATGGGTACGGTGTCCCTTACGGGCATCACCATCACAGCTGCGCCGAAGGATGGGTATTATGCCGCTGGCTATACTGTTACCTCCGGACAGGCAACCGTCACCCAGAATGGCAATGCCTTTACCGTAAACGCCGAATCTGACTGCACCGTGCAAATCAATTTTGCCCCGAAAACGCCGGCAACTGTAACTCTTGTCGGAAGCGAATCCACCAGCATTTCCGGCTATGTAGGCGATGCCATCACCCTGCCTACAACCGCAAAGACGCCGGAAGGCTATACGTTTGTGGGCTGGACAGCCCAATCCTTGGATGCGCCCACCACCGCAAAACCGACATATTATGCCCCCGGCGCAAACTATGTGCCCAGCAGCACCAAGGACACTTTGTACGCGCTGTACAGCTATGTTGACGGCTCTACCTCCGGTACCACTGGCGCATTTTCTCTGGCCACAGAAATGGCTCCCGGCGATTATGTCATCGCCTCCCCGGCCAGCGGCGTGATGATGACGACCACCGGCAATGGCGCGTACTTGAATTCCGCCGAAGTAACCATCCGTGACGATGCGATCACCGACGCGGCGGAAGAAAATATTTTCACCTTTGTGCAAGTAGGGGACTACTACGCGGTGTATGATGCCACTGGCGCCGCTTTAGGCTGCACCGGTCCAAAGAAAATCTCTCTGGATAGCACCATGCTTTCTGTCGGCCCAGAGGATACCGCGTATTTGTGGACAGTCACCGTTGTTAACGGCGTTGCCACCATGGCCGCTTATAACAGCTCCTATGGCACCTTGCAGTATAATGCCAACGCTCCCAGATTTACCACCTATACCTCGTCCCAAAAGGCCATTGCCCTATACTGTGCAGAAACCGGCACGCGGTACTATGTTACCGTAGCCGGCACAGTGGTTGACCCCTGCACCCATCCCACCACAAAACTCCAAAACGCCAAGGAAGCCACCTGCACAGAAGAGGGCTACACCGGCGATACGGTCTGCACCGTCTGCGG
>CAYVWG010000074.1:0-8098 GCA_964455425.1 uncultured Oscillospiraceae bacterium
TGGACTACACCCTACAGATCCAAGAGCTACAGCTGGATGTGAAGGAGACGGAATACAACGCCGCCGCCAAGGAAAAGGAAGTGGAGCGGGCCAAGGCCACCCTGGAAAACGCAGAGGTCACCGCCCCAGCCGACGGCACAGTCAGCGCCGTCAACAAGGACGGGGAAACCGACGACTACGGCAACGCCAAGCCCTTTATGTCGCTGACCCAATCCGGGGATTTTCGCGTCAAGGGCACCGTCAACGAACGGAACATTGCCGCCCTGGCTGAGGGCACGCCGGTGCTGGTGCGCTCCCGGGTGGACGACACGGTGTATACCGGCGTTATTGCCCAGGTGGACACCAGCCATCCCGTTTCCGGAAACAGCGATGGCGTATACTACGGAAACGAAAGCGATGAAATGACCTCCTCCAGCAAATATCCCTTCTACGTCACCCTGGAAAGCGACGAGGGCTTGATGCTGGGACAGCATGTGTACATAGAGCCAGATTTTGGCCAGCAGGAGCAGCAGGCCCTTGCCCTGCCGGCAAACTATGTGGTAGACCCTGACGGCAGCGCCTACGTTTGGGCCGCAAACAGCAAGGACAAACTGGAAAAGCGGCCGGTGACCCTAGGCGAATTTGACGAGGAGCTATACACCTACGAGATCCTTGACGGTCTTTCCCTCACCGACTATATTGCCGATCCCAGCCAAGATTGTCAGGCCGGCGCGCCGGTGGAATACTACAACGAGGAATCCTTTGACGGCGGCGAAGAGGACTACATGGAAGAAGACCCGGTTGGCGCGGAAGGCGGCCAGGAAGGCGACGCCGCCAACAGCGGCCTGGGAGAGGGCGAGGTGGTTCCCTCATGATCCTATCCATGGAGGGCATCTACAAAACCTATCTTCGGGGCAAAACAGAGGTACCGGTGCTAAAAAACGTATGCCTGACGGTACAGCGGGGAGAATATTTGGCCATTATGGGTCCCTCCGGCTCAGGCAAGACCACGCTAATGAATCTCATCGGCTGTTTGGACAAGCCCTCTGCCGGCAGCTACTGCCTGGAAGGGGAAAACATTGCCGGGAAAAGTGACGATCAGCTGGCGGAGCTTCGCAACCGCTACATCGGCTTTGTGTTTCAAAACTTCTATTTGCTGCCCAAAATGACCGCCCTGGAAAACGTGGCGCTGCCCCTGTTATACGCGGGGACACCCAAAAAAGAGCGCCTGGAACGGGCCAAGCTTGCCCTGGAAACCGTAGGGCTGGCAGATCGGATGAACTTTGCCCCCAACCAGCTTTCCGGCGGACAGTGCCAGCGGGTGGCCATTGCCCGGGCCATTGTGGGCGGGCCTTCCCTGCTGCTGGCCGACGAGCCTACCGGCGCGCTGGACACCGCCTCCGGCGAGCAGGTCATGGCCCTGTTTGACCGCATCCATCAGGCCGGCGCCACCATCATCATGATCACCCACGAGCCGGCCATTGCCCGGTGCGCCCAAAACATCTACTACATTCGGGACGGCGTTTTGTCGTTTACCAAGGAAGGTGGCCAGTATGACTAAGCAGAAAAAACAGCTGATCCTTATTGCCGCCTGTGTTCTCGGCGCGGCGCTGGTGGTATGCGGGGTGTTTTTCCTCTTACGCGCCAACCGCTCGCCGGTAAGCGTATATCCGGCGGGAAATTTTTTGATGGACGGCGGCTACGGTGACCAAAGCTACTCCGATGGTCTTATTCGCACCGATCAGCTGCAAACCGTCTATCTCACCGAGACCCAGCAGGTAACGGAGATCCTGGTGCAGCAGGGGCAGACCGTTAAGGCGGGCGATCCCCTACTGACCTTTGACACCTCCCTCAACGATTTGCAGGTGCAGCGGCAGGAGGTAAAGATCCAGCAGCTAGAGCGGCAGCTGCAAACGGCCAAAACCGAGCTTAGCCGCCTTTCCGCCAACACCACGGGAACCGTTACCCAGCTTTCCGCCCCAGCACAGAGCACCCTGACGGTTGTGCCCTTGGCGGCGCGAAAGACGGAAAGCGACGGCTTGCCGGGGCAAGCGCCGGTAGACGGGGTGGTATCCTCCTACTACTGCGTAGGGGGCCAGGGCACGGCGGAAGCGCCCTATTTATACGTTTTCACCCAAAGCATCCCTGCCGACAGCGCCTTTGTCTCCGCGCTGTTGGGCGGCAACAGCCAGGTTTACGCCATATTTGCCCGCACCCAAGGCAACCGCACAGACGGGGTGGTCACCGAGGCCTGGGGCATTTGCTTCCAGGCCGGCCAAAGCCTGACCGTATTTGACGCCTCCCGCCGGGTGGGCAAGACCTTACTGGAGCCGGTAGACGATGACCCCATAGACGAGCCGGATGAACCAGACGAACCGGACGAACCGAACGAGCCAGACGAACCGGACGAGCCGTACATCCCCCAGGAGCCGGATATCCCCTCCGGCCCCACCTGGCAAGAGATCCAGCAGCAAAAGAAGGAAAAGCAAGAGCAGATCCGCAGCCTGGATCTGGAGCTGCGGATGGCCAAGGTGGAGCTGACCAAAATGCAAAAGGAGCTGGGCGACGGCACGGTATACGCCGAGATCGACGGCACCATAACCGCCGTTGGCGACCCGGAAACCGCCTATACCAACAACGAGCCAGTGGTGAAGCTCTCCGGCGGCGGAGGCTACTATGTAGAGGGGGCCATCAGCGAGCTTAAGCGGGACACCATCTATGTAGGCCAGACGGTGACGGTAAACGACTATCAATCCGGCAACATCTGCCAGGGAACCATTGAAAGCATCTCCGACTATCCCGCCCAAAACGCCTTCGGCTACAGCAATGGCGACAGCAACACCAACGTCACCTATTATTCCTTCACCGTCTTTGTGGAGCAAAGCGCCAATTTGCAGGAAAACAACTATGCCGAGATCTCCTTTACCACCGGCGATGGGTCTGGCGGCGACAGCCAATATCTGGAGATCCCCTTTGTCTACCAGGAAAACGGCAAAAGCTACATCTTCGTCCAAGGGGAAACGGGCGTTTTGGAGAAGCGGTATGTAACCACCGGGGAAAATCTCTGGGGCTCCTACATCGAGATCCGGGGCGGCGGCCTAAGCGCCGAGGACTACATCGCCTTCCCCTATGCCAAGGGCGTAAGAGAGGGCGCAAAGACCGTGGAACGATCCACAGACGAGTTATATACCTAAAAGGAGGGAGCAAACATGTTGGAAAGTCTTAGACTGGCTGTGCAAGGCATTGGGAACCACAAGCTTCGCTCCCTTTTGACCATGCTGGGCATCATCATCGGTATTGCGGCCATCATTGCCATTGTGTCTACCATTAAGGGCACCAATGAGCAGATCAAGAAAAATCTCATCGGCTCGGGCACCAACGCGGTGGTGGTAACGCTATACGAAAATGAAAACCCGGTGGAAATGGAATACAGCGGCCTTCCCGAGGGCGTGCCGGTGATCTCCGACGACACCCGGGCGGCGCTGGAAACACTCAGCGGCATTGCCTCCGCCTCCCTCTTTCGCAGCCGGAGCTGGTGCTTTGGCGTGTACTATCTGGACACCTCCTTTAACGGCAGCATCTTCGGCGTGGATCGCCACTACTTTTCCGTCTACGGCTACCAGCTGTGCTATGGCCGGAACTTTATCGACCAGGATTTCGCCGACGGACGCAAGGTTGCCATCTTGGACGATCTTTCCGCCAGCACCCTGTTTGGGGGCAAAAATCCTGTAGGCCAAACGGTGGAAATGATGGGCGAGCCGTTTACCGTCATCGGCGTGGTGGCCCAAAGCAGCGATTTTACCCCGGTGATCGACAGTCTGTCGGACTACTACACCTACGCCAACACCGGCAGCGGCAGCATCTTCATCCCCGACGAGGCCTGGTCCATCCTTTACCAGTATGATGAACCCCAAAGCGTGGCCATCAAGGCCACCGGCACCGATGAGATGACCACCGCCGGCCAATCCGCCGCCGACTATCTCACCGAGCAACAGCTGGCCAAGGGCAGCAAGTACTCCTACCGCAGCCAAGACATGCTGGAGCAGGCCCAACAGCTGCAGGCTATGAGCGAGTCCAGCAACAAGCAGCTGATTTGGATCGCCAGCATCTCCCTGCTTGTGGGCGGCATCGGCGTGATGAACATTATGCTGGTGTCCGTCACGGAGCGCACCAGCGAGATCGGCCTGAAAAAGGCCATCGGCGCCAAGCGGCGGCGGATTTTGGGCCAGTTCCTCACAGAAGCGGCTGTCCTCACCAGCATGGGCGGCATCCTGGGCGTGCTGGCAGGCATCGGCTTTGCCAAATTGCTCTCCGGGGCTACCGGCACACCCACCGCCATCAGTCCGCCGGCCATATTGGCGGCGGTGGTGTTCTCCATGGTCATCGGCATTGTTTTTGGCCTGCTTCCGGCGGCCAAGGCCGCCCGGATGAATCCCATCGACGCCCTGCGGCGGGAATAATCGGTTCCCCAAAATGGGGGTACGCTGCCAACTTCCGCAGCGTACCCCCATGCTATAGACAAGCTTCGCCCGTTTCTTTGGTTGCAAAGAGACGGGTTTTGTTGTATGATACAAAAAAACACAAAAGGACGGCAACCCTATGGAAAAGATCACCAGCTTTACCATCGATCACCTGCGCTTGACACCGGGCCTATATGTATCCCGGAAGGACAAGGCAGGACAGCAGACCATCACCACCTTTGACCTGCGCTTGACCAGCCCCAACGACGAGCCGGTGATGAACACCGCCGAGATCCACGCCACCGAGCACCTGGCGGCCACCTATTTGCGCAACGCGCCGATCTGGCGGGACAAGGTGCTGTATTTTGGCCCCATGGGATGCCGCACGGGCTACTATTTGCTGCTTGTGGGGGACTACACCTCCCGGCAGGCGCTGCCCCTGGTGACCGATTGCTTCCGGTTTATCCGGGACTATGACGGGCCTATCCCCGGGGCAAGCCCCAAAGACTGCGGCAACTATTTGGACATGAATCTGCCCATGGCCAGGTTTTGGGCCAGGCGCTATGTGGCGCTTCTAGAGCACGCCACAGACGCGCAGCTAAACTATCCGGTATAAGGAGGCCTGGTATGAACCTTGGAATTATCGGCGCTATGGAGCTGGAGGTGGAGACCTTGCGCCAGTCTCTTTCCCAGCGGCAAGACAGCGTTTGGGCCGGCATGACCTTTAGCCAAGGACAGCTGCAGCAGCTGCCGGTGGTGGTGGTGCGGTGCGGCGTAGGCAAGGTCAGTGCCGCCATCTGCGTGCAGCTGCTGCGGGACAAATTTGGGGTGACCCATGTGGTCAACACCGGGGTGGCCGGCGCTTTGGATCCCACCTTGGAGATTGGCGACATGGTCGTCAGCCAAGACGCCATATATCACGATGTGGACTGCCGCCCGGTAGGCTACGCCCTGGGGCAGGTGCCCGGGCTGGCAGTGCAGGCCTTTCCGGCGGATGAGACCCTGCGCCGCCTGGCCATCAGCGCCAGCCAGAGGGTTCATCCGGGCCACACAAGGCTGGGCCGGGTGGCCAGCGGCGACCAGTTTATTGGCAGCGACAGCCAAAAACAGCGCATCCTTGCCCACACCGGCGCCATGTGCGCCGAAATGGAAGGGGCCGCCATTGCCCAAGCCGCCTATCTCAACCACATCCCCTATGTGATCTTGCGGGCCATTTCCGACAAGGCCGACCACAGCGCCCAGGTGGACTACCCGGTGTTTGAGCGGCAGGCCGCCCGCCAATGCGCCGCCGTTGTCCTGCAGCTGGCCCGGCAGCTGGCCCCCTAGGCCAGCGCTCCCCCAAAGGCACAAAATCCGCCCTCCCGCCAACATAAACGCGCCCCCGGACAGGGGCAAAACGCCTCTGTCCGGGGGCAGCAGGTTCCTACCGGTATGCCCGGTCCGATGGGTTTGCCCTTCGGGTCAATACCGCAAAAACCGCCGCAGGCGCTCCTCCCCCCGCTTTAGCGCCCGCCAGGCGGAGGATTTATTGACGCCGTATTCCTTGGCCATCTGGGTTACGGTTTTCCCCGCCACATAGTAATCCAACACCGCCCGGCGCTGGGTGGGCGTTAGCTCGTTTTCCAGCACATTGGCCACCCGCTTTTTTTGGATCTCTTTGCTCATCCGCGGGCCAAGATAGCCGTCATAAAGTGTATTTCGCATTTCTGGTATACCCCCTGTCATAGTAATGGGCGGTCAGCGCCGCCAGCTCGTTCATCTCCGTCAGCATTTGCGTAAGCACCGCTTTTCGGCGGCTGAGCTGGAAGAGTAGGGCCGGATCATCGGTCAGCTTTTCCTGCCGGCGCAGCCACCGCAGCCTTTGCCGCAGCAGCTCCGCGCTTTGGCGGTAGCCCTCCGATAGCTCTTGCATGGTCATGACCACAACTCCCAGCCTGCCCCAGGCTCTATGTACAGGGGATTTACGCTGCCTGCCAACAGCTGCCGCACACAGGGAAGACACACCGGGCCTGCCGGCAGCCGATAGCAAGGAGTGCCAGGATACAGCTCGCTGCCGCAACGGATGCATCGGCTGCAAGGCACCCGGCACTGAGGGTCAACGTGGGTTCTTCTTTGAGACAACATGTTCATCACTCCGGTAAATCAAAGTAGCAGCTTACCCGGAGCAAGCGTATATCCGTTTTCTTGTTATCCAAACACCTGATTTATCGGTTGTTTTTGTATTTTTTTCTTTCCTTCGCTTGGTAATAATTACCAAATCCATGTTGAGTTTACCGCAGCCTTGTCCATTTGTCAAGGGGAATTTTCGTTGCACTTTGTCGACAGCTGTGATAAGATACATCCAAAGGGAGGTATGTGGCCATGGAGGACGCATCTTGGATGGCCCAAGCCCTTGCCCTGGCCAGGCAAGCCGGGCAGGAGGGAGAAGTCCCGGTGGGCTGTTTGATCACCTTAGACGACCGCGTGGTGGGCCAAGGCCGCAACCGGCGGGAGCGGGGCAAAAACGCGCTGTATCACGCCGAGCTGGAAGCCATCGACCAAGCCTGCCGCACCCTAGGGGGCTGGCGGCTGTGGCAATGCACCCTATATGTGACCTTAGAGCCTTGTCCCATGTGCGCAGGGGCCATTCTCAACGCCCGAATCCCCCGGGTGGTCTACGGCGCGTCGGACCCCAAAAACGGCTTTTGCCACTCGGTGTGCAATCTCTTTGCCCTTAGCGATCTGCCCACCCCCCAAATCACCGCCGGCATTCTGGCTCAGGAATGCAGCCAGGAGCTAAGCGGGTTTTTTGCCCGGCTACGCCGGAAATAGGAGGAAGCGAATGAACATTCTGCTGCATTGCTGCTGCGCCCCTTGCGCCAACCAGTGTATCGCCACCCTAAGGCAAGAGGGCTGGGAGGTCACCGGCTACTGGTACAACCCCAACATTCATCCCTTTACGGAATATCGATCCAGGCGAAACTGCCTGCGGGAATATGCCCAGAGCATCCACCTGCCTTTGGTGGAGAAAAACGACTACGGCCTACGGCCCTTTGTCCGGGCGGTGGCCCCAGATATCGGGGGGCGGTGCGTCAAGTGCTACCAAATGCGGCTGCGGCAAACCGCCCAGGCCGCCAAGGATATGGGCTTTGCCGGTTTTACCTCCAGTTTATTTATCTCTCCCTACCAAAAGCATGAGCTGATGCGGCAGGTGGCCCAGGCTGCGGCGGAGGAATTTGGAGTCGAATTTATCTACCGGGATTTCCGCCCCCTGTTTCGCGCCGGCCAGGAGCGGGCCAAAGAGCTGGGGTTTTACATGCAAAAATACTGCGGCTGTGTATTTTCTGAGGAAGAGCGCTATCTAAAGCCCAGCAAGATCCTTCCTTGACCCTGCCCATGGCAGAGAGAGCCTATGGGAGCGCCCAAAGTTTAAGGTGCAGAAAGCACCCCCAAACCACCGGGGATCCCGGGTTTGGGGGTGCTTTTTCATGTTCGGTGGAACGCATACTCGTTCTTATGAAAAAGGTGGAACACCTTTTTCATAGCACCGTAGGTGCGTTAAGAACGGTATGAGACGACGTTTGTGGCGATGCGCCACAAAAGGGAAGCGCTGCTTTAGGCGCTTCCTTCTTCCTAAAACCTAACGGTTTTAGGAAGAATCCGCATCAGCGTTCGGCGGG
>CAYVWG010000075.1:0-7800 GCA_964455425.1 uncultured Oscillospiraceae bacterium
ATGACGGTAACGTGACATTTTCCTATACCTTTACTTGTGCTGCGGGAGTTGTAACGGAACTGCCCCTGCCTACAGGAAAGTTTGTGGATTTGGCCAATAACCTGATGGAAACGGCATACTATGGGCAGGTAGGTGCAGATAATCTTCAGCGCCTTGCCGTGAACGAAGAGGGAAAGCTTGCTGCCACGATCCATATTGATCGCCAAGCGCCAGAGATCAGCATCAGCATGCCGCAGCAGGAAAAAAATACCTATGAGGGTGTTGACTACTACTCTACATCCCAGGAGATTTGTATTAGAGTAACAGACAGCAACTTTGACGCAGAAAACAGCACAATTTTCTACACCATCTCAAATAACGGCACAACAGACACAGTGACCGAGCGGGCGTGGAATAATGCCTATACAGATAGCGAGAGTGGGTATTCTGTGGCGTTCACAACGGAAGAGCGTGACGGCATGACCGCCAATATTTGCACCATCACTGTACCGGATGGATATTGGTTTGGCAAGGTGAGCGTGTGTGCTAAGGATGTTTTTGACAACCAAAACACGGTTTCCCAAAGTGGTGACTTTATCGTAGATACCAAAGCACCAACAGCGAAAATCAGTTTTAGCGAGAACGTTGCCGGGTTCTATACCAACAGCAACAATCCGGGTGTGGTCTATGTCCAACTGGATGAGCCGGTAAAAGGAGATAGCGACAGTAACCCCACCAGCGGAAAGGATAAAGAAACGGTAACGTTCACGTTGACGGTTTCAGATAAGAATCTGGCGCTCAAAACCAAGGACGAGGAAAAGGGTGTTGTTTATACAGGCCAAGAAAACGATTGGACGAGAAACGGCTGGAAGGGAGAAGCAAAGGTTAATGAAAACAGTGAGCTGACCTACACGCAAGAAATTGAAGTTGTGCGCGATAGCACCGGCAACTTTGCCTTGGAGCTGCACCTGGAAGACCTTGCGGGCCACAAAATTACCGCAGAGGATATTACAGTGCCCGATGGATTTACCCTAGGCGCCGTAGACAATGGCAACATCAGCAAGATCATCACCGTAGACCGCCGCCGTCCCTCCAGCGAGGCGGATAACACTCCACCGGTGCTGAACCTTACGCCTAGCGCAGCAGCAAAAAAGACCGCAACCGGAATTGACCTTTTCAGCAGTAGTTTTAGCTACAACATCGAAGTATATGACGGAGACGTAACCAATGAAGAGAACGGTCAATATAATTCCGGCCTGCAAAGTGTTACCTGGACGCTGAGCGACAGCAATGGCGTTGTAGCGAACAAAACCCAAACCGCATCGCCTAGCAGCAACGGCGTGCGATATGACTGGAAGGAGGATGTTGCGGTTAACATCAGCGGCGGCAAAGGCGAGTCCAATGACGTAACGTTGAAAGTCACTGTGGTAGATAACGTAGGAAACACCATTACAAAAACGGTGAACTTTGGCATAGATAACCTTGCGCCCCGGGTAAAGGTCACCTATGACAACAATTCCGTCCAGAATGATAAGTACTTCAAGGCCAACCGGACGGCTACCATTACCGTGGAGGATATCAACTTTAATTCGGCGAATACCGTGGTGAATACCCAGGTTTCTCCCCGATGGAGCGGCCAAACGGCGACTTGCAGCTACACAGTTGACGGCGACTATACCTTTAGCATGTCCACCACAGACCTGGCCGGAAACCATACGGCTGATGGCAGCGTGACCTATGTGGGACAAGCCGCCAAGGAATTTGTCATTGACAAAACCGCGCCGGTGATTTCTGTCAGCTTTAACAACAATAACGCGCAAAACGGCAAATACTACAATGCCGGTCGTGTGGCCTCCATTACCATCAAGGAGCACAACTTCCGGGCCGCCGATGTGAAGAGCGTCATCACCGCCACAAATGCAGGCGCAGGAATCGCCACTCCTTCCGTGAGCGGCTGGTCAAGAAGCGGAGATACCAATGGAGCTTCTGTGTCCTTTACCAGAGACGGCGATTACACCATGGTGCTGGACTACACAGACCTGGCAGGCAACCCAGCGGTTACCTATACGGCTCAGCCCTTTACAGTGGACACCGTTGCCCCGGAGATCACCTTTAGCCTGGAAGACTACTCTGCCTACAACGGCAATGTAGTGCCGGAGGTGACCATCACGGACATCAACTTCAACCGGAGTGGGTATAGCATCCCGGTGAATTTCCAGGGTGGCCTGGGTCAGGCGATGAAGGAAATCTCATTGGATGCTTCGTCTAGCACCATCCAAAACGGCGTAAAGGTAAGTTTTGCCAATGTAAACAAGGTCAGAAGCAATGACGGCATCTACGTTATGACGGCTACCGCTACGGATCTGGCGGGCAACACCTACTCTAACAAGATTACCTACAGCGTCAATCGCTTTGGCTCTACTTATATTGCCTATGATGAACAGACGCGAGATCTGCTGAGCAGCGGCTACGCCAATTCCGCCCCGACGATCCGTGTGCAGGAGATCAACCCCAATGCCATCATGAACAGTAGCATTGTGGAATCCGTTGGCGGGACTACCGTTACCCTGAAGGAAGGGAAGGATTATACCGTGGAACGCATTACCGGCGATGATTGCTGGAACGGCGCGCTGTATACCATCAATGCCGATCTCTTTATGAATGGGGAACAGTTGATAGAAGGCGACTATGAGTTGACCTACTACAGTGAGGACAAGGCGGCAAACACCAACTCCAACCGCTATAACCAGGAAGAACAGCGTCAGCTCGTGCGCTTCACGCTGGATAGCACCGTGCCTGTGATTACCATTGCCGGTGTAGAAAATGGTGCCCGTATCCGTGCGGAAATGCGGGAAATCACGCTGTATTACAGCGACAGCTCCGGCATTCAGGAGATCATCGTCTATTTGGACGGCACAGAGTATATGCGCCTGGATGCAGAAATGCTGGCGGAAAATCCGGAATACTACGTGCTTCAAATTGCCCAGAGCAATAAGGATCGCGTGCTCCAGGTCGTCATCAAAGACGCTGCAGGCAACGAGTATACCTCCGACGAGCTGACATTCTTCCTGAATGGCAGTGCGTTCCAACAGTATATCCATAACCTGCCGCTGCTTGTCGGTTCCCTTGCCGGCCTCTTGCTGGTGATCGTTTTGATCTTCCTTGTGGGTAAGAGCAGAAGGAAAAAGAAGCAGGCAGTATAGGCATTTGCGCGCATACAAAGTAATTTTCATTGTAAGGATACAACGATAACAACCACTATGCCCCAGCAGTAATATGCTGGGGCATCAATAAAATGATGATACAGGAAAACGATATTCTCAATGGTACATACCAGGTGTTACGGCCAATTGGCCGCGGCGGCGCGGGAGTGATCTATCTGGCTTACCACCTGCGGCTGCAAAAATATGTGGTGCTCAAGCGCATCACACAGCATTTTTCCGGCAATCTGTCTTTTCGCAAAGAAGTGGACATCCTTAAAAACCTGCATCATCCCCATCTTCCTCAGGTTTATGATTTTGTGCAGGAATATGATTCGGTGTACACCGTGATCGATTTTGTGGATGGCTGTGATTTGGAGGAGTATATTGCTGCCGGCTATCCCTTTACGGAGCGGCAGTTGTTCCTTTGGTTTTATCAGCTTACCGATGTGTTGGCCTATCTCCATAGGCAAACTCCACCCATCATCCACAGTGACATTAAGCCGGGGAATATTATCATCAACAGTGCCGGTGATGCCATACTGATTGATTTTAATATTTCCCTAGATGCCGAGCAGGAGGCAGTAAAAGGGTATAGTCTGCCCTACGCCTCTGCGGAGCAAATCCATATTGCCCGATGTATTGCCCAAGGCCTGCCGCAAGATGGCGCGCTAGATGGCAGAACCGATTTGTACAGTCTGGGCGCCTGCTTTTACCGCTTGATTTCCGGTACACCACCGGCAATCGACAGCCCTAGCCCTCCCTTGGCCCATATGGGATTGGATTACAATGAAGGTTTCCTGCGGGTGATCGACAGGGCAATGCAGTACCGCCCGGAGCAGCGGTATCCGTCGGCAAAGAAAATGTTGTCGGCTCTCGATCGGACAAAAAGGCAGACACAGCAGTACCGCAAATTTGTGGCCTGCCAATGCGCGGCGCTTTTGGCGGGGGCCATGCTGGTGGGCGGCGGGCTATATTGCCTGATTACCGGTACGCAGCAGGAAAAAAAAGAAACCTACCTTGCGGCGGTTACCCAGATCTACAGCAGTTATGCCGAGGGAGACGGTACGCAGGCCCAGGCGGATGGTCTGCTGCTGCTTAACGATAGCAAAATGCAGCCGCTTTTGGAGAAAAACCCCGAGGATCACGGTAAGGTCTTGCGAATTTTGGGGGATGTTGCCTATGAGCAGGGCAATTATACTGCCGCTGCCGGCTACTACGATCAGGCGCTGAGCTATGCGCAGTCTCAGGCAGAGCAATTTAGTTGCCTGCGCAGCGGGATCATTGCCTGTGCAGAGGCCGGATATTTGACTCAGGCCCAGGAGAAGCTGCGCCAGGCAGAGGCGGCGGGCCTAGACAGCAACAGCATGCTGCTGATCGAGATTGTGCTTGCTTCCCAGAGCGGTCAACAGCAGGAATGCTTTGACAGGGCGGCGGAGCTTTTGCAGCAGTGCGGCAACCAAGAGCTTTGCAGCCGGGCCTGTTTGGCTGCTGCCTGCGCGGCAACAGATGCGGACACAGAGATTTTATGGCTGGAAAAGGGCTTGGGTTATGGGCGCATGCGGACGATTTTACGGGGGCTGACCGTGGCCTATGCCGAGCTGGCCCAGCAAACCGGCAGCGCGGATGCGGCTGGCAAGGCTTTAGCTTATGGGCGGGAGCTGACCGAGGCAGCCTACGCCACCAAAAACGATTGGCTCAATTATGCTGCGGCATTGTGCCTGGTTGGCAACTATACAGAGGCGGTACGTACGCTGGAGGAACTTCTAAAGACCTATCCCCATGACTACCTGGTGCTGATGGATTTGGCGTTTGCCTATGATGCCCTTGGCAACGAGGCAAGGACGAAGGAGTACTGCGCTTTGGCAGTTTCCGCGTGGATGGGAGACGTATCGGCCGATAAGCTGTCGCAGGAAGATGAACGGATCCAGAACTTATTGGCGCTGCAGAAAAAATACGGGTAAAGGGAGAGAAAGATGACGGCGCAGGAATTGAAGCTGATGGGGGCTATTTTGTGTGTGCTGGGGGTGACGCTCCAGATCATCATACAGCCCCTTTTACACAGGCAGAAGCGAAAATCCTTTTCCCAGGAAGGCACTACCGGACAAAGCACATAAGCCGCACAGCGCCATTGGCGGAGGTGAAGAAAATGAACTGTCCCAATTGTCGGAGTGAAATTGGCTCTCGGCTTGTATGCCCTTATTGTGGCAGGCGGATAAATGACCCGCTATGGCCGGAGAAGAGCGTGCCGACGCGCACGGGCTGTGATCCGGGAGCGCTACCGGTGCAGCGGGCAGCGAAACATCCATTGCATCGTGTGAACCGGTCTCTCAGTAGGATTGAGATGTACATCAGGCTTACGGTCGTTCTATTGGTGGGGATGTTCTTGCTGCAGATATTAGCATGTATCATCCTTATTTTGAAGTAACTCCATGGGGGTAATGATATGAAGAAGAAGAAGGTACTGACCATTGCAATTTCTGCGGGCGTACTTGTAATTCTAGGGGCTGCGCTGATTTTTGCTCTGTTACAGGGGCAAAACCAAAGCTACTCTGCCTTGCTTGACGAGGGCGAACGGTACATCAGCGCCGGGAACTATGACAAGGCTGTGATTGTGCTCAAGCAGGCCATCGCGGCGGAGCCTGGGGAGGCAGACGGCTATATCAGTTTGTCTCGCGCTTACATAGGAATGAATCAAACAAGTCTTGCTGTTGTGACCTTGCGTGATGGCTATGAAATTACCAAAAGCCTGACCATCAGAAGGGCGCTGTTGGATTTGGATCCAGAATATTTTGCACAGCTGGATAACGGCGACACAACGGAAGGTGAGGGCACCGAGGCTGCAGAGAAGCCCGCGCAGCCGGTGCTCAATGCGGAGCTGTTAAGCTTTATTTCTACCGCGTGCTATGATGACTATCGCCAAAAGTACGGTACAGTGACCTGCACGGCAAAGGATGGCATATATGTGGTAAGGCCTGAGGGCGCCACTTTTTCGCTGCATTATTATAACACCGGTTCTCAGCGTGTGATTGATGTCTCCGCAGGCGCGCCCTATAAGGACTATTCCCCCAACGAGGTGGTGCTGGATGATATCACAGTGCTGTTTGGCGGGGCGGCTTCCATTACGTATGAGCAGCTGCGTACTATGCAGGCGATCACCGACTTGCAACAGAAGGAGACGTCTTTGTCCTTCAAGGCCTGCGGTTGTTCCCTTACAGTGCAGTGCGATGAAAACGGCACAATTTCTCGTGGCGCTGAGCACATAATTGTTCCCACAGGTGCGGAGGAAGAGATTGCAGCCTACACCCTTAGCGGGTGGGTCGTGGATGCGGCCAGCGGCGCGCATATCTCCGGGGCCAAGCTGAAGCTCTATGCTGGCTATAGCACCACAGGCAATGCCGTAGAGACAACAACCGACAGCGGCGGAAAATACACCGTGGAGCTGGAAAACAGCGGAACCTACACTGTAGTGATCACCAAAAGCGGGTATATCGAAGAAAAGACCACGGTGTATGTGTCCAGCGGCAGCTCCAGCAGCATGCAGAGCTTTACGATTTCCACCACGCTGGAGGGCGATCAGATCCGGCTGGTGCTGACGTGGGGCGCCAGTCCTACAGATTTAGACAGCTATCTTGTGGGTACCACGGATGACGGAACGTCTGTAAACGTCAATTATATGCATAAAAAATCCAAAGATAGTAGTGAGAACGTGATCGCCGACCTGGACGTGGACGATTTGGACGGTTACGGCCCGGAGACGATCACGATCAGCAACCTAAACGGCGCCTATACGTTCTACGTAAAGGACTATACCCTCAGCGGAACGATGGCAAGCTCTGGGGCGCAGGTGAAAATCTATAAGGGAAATTCTCTGGTAGAGGTGGTAGATGTATGCGATGGTGTAGATGATTCCTGGGATGTATGCACCATCGACCATGGGACGATTACGGTAACCAACCGTCCCCGGGGATAGGCTTTTCCCAGGTGAAAAGGAGGAACATAATGTCCAACATGTTTCTTGTGCTTGTGGCTATCGTTGTGCTCGGGATAGCTACCGCAGTGATTTGTCTTGTGGCAAATTATATCCTGAAAGAACCGGAGCAGACGTTTGCCGACGTGCCCTTAAGCGGTACGCCTGGCCTGTGGCGGTTGGAACTTCGCAATAGCGCTAATGGAGAAGCTCTGCATATCCATTTTCGGGGACATACGGTTTTGGGCCGGGGGATCCCTGGGCAGGCCGGCACAAACGGATTTTCTGTGGGAACGGAAAATACCATCAGCGCCAGGCAGTGCGAGATTTTCGAAGAAGGCCAGGCGCTGATGATCCGGAATCTTAGCCGGGTAAATATAACGCAGCTCAACGGCCAAGCGGTGCAAGGATCAAAGCCTTTGAGGGCTGGGGACTGCGTTTCCATGGGTGGCAAAGCGTTCTTGCTCACCGGTATGCAAAAGGTTTCTTAGCAGCCGCGGGAAGCCTTTGTATAAATATAGAAAACAATAAGCGCCCGCAGGGACAAGGAGGTGGAAGCTTCCCGGCGGGCAAACCAAAGGAAAACTGATACGGATTCTTCATAAAACCGTTAGGTTTTATGAAGAAGGAAGCGCCGAAGCCGCGCTTCCC
>CAYVWG010000076.1:0-7767 GCA_964455425.1 uncultured Oscillospiraceae bacterium
GCCGGGGAGGACGGGGTTTCACAATACGCGCTTTTTCGCCGTCTTTTTCCTCTTACTCCCGGTTCTTTCTTTCCTTTTCCACTCTTGCGTTTTTTTCTTCCGCGTCTGTTTTTCCCGCTTCCTGCTTCCACGGGGTTTCTATTTTTCCTCCCGCTTTTTGTTCTCTGTTTTGCTCCCTATGGCTTTCAGTTTACCATAATATGAAATATGTTATCACCTGTTTCGGTAGCGTCACGGGGTAAACCCTAATTCACCTAATTCATGGGAAGGCTCCTTCCCATGGAGCGCTGGAGCAGGCCGGCGGGCCTTCCCGGTCAATAGGGGAGCGGAGAAATCTCCGGCGGGGCGATGGATGGGGCCGTCCAAGGTGAACGCAATTTGCCCGGGGACAGCGCTACTTGCCCAGGCGGGCATCCTTGGCAATGATGGCATCGATGGCCTGGTGGATGGCCGTTTCAAAGCCCAGGCGCTTAAGGGTATGCACACCCTCAATGGTCGTACCCCCGGGGGAGCAGACCTGATCCACCAAGCCGATGGGATGGGTCGTCTCCCGTTCCACCAGCTTGGCCGAGCCAAGAACCGTCTGGCAGGCGATATCCTGGGACAGCGGCCGGGGCAGCCCCGCCTTTACCCCGGCGGAGGCCAGAGCATCGATATACAGCAGCACAAACGCGCCGGATGCGCCGCCTAAGGCGCCAAAGGCGGCAAACTGGTGCTCCGGCAGCGAATAGACCTTCCCCACGGTGGCAAAGATCCGCTGGGCAATGGTCTCATGGCCAGCGTCTGCCGCCGTTCCGCCGCAGACGGCGGACACCGCCGCCCCCACCCGGGCATTGATATTGGGCATGACCCGCACCACTGGCACCTCCGGCGACAGCCTCTCCTCATAATAGGCAAGGGGCTTACCGGCGGCAATCGAGATCACCGTTTTTTCCGGCGTGACCACAGGGGCGATTGTATGGAGCACGCCCTCCATCACCTGGGGCTTTACCGCCAGGACGATCACATCCGCCGTTTTTGACAGCTCCACCTCATCGGCGCAAAGGGTCAGGCCGATTTGGGCCGACAGGCTTTGGGCCTTGGCCGTATCCGGGTCAAAGCCCATCAGGATATCTTGGGCAAAGCTGCCGCTGGCGTGCATCCCCTGCAAGATGGCGGTGGCCATGTTGCCCAGGCCAATAAATCCATAGTTCATCGCAATGCTCCTATCTGATCTGGCCGTAGCCATAGATTTTATATTTCATAGACGTCAATTCGTTCAACCCCAACGGGCCTCGGGCATGGAGCTTCTGGGTGGAAATGCCGATCTCCGCCCCAAGGCCAAACTCGCCGCCATCGGTGAACCGGGTGGAGGCGTTATGGTAAACTGCCGCAGAATCCACAGCATCCATAAACGCCTCGGCGGCGGCAAGATCCTGGGTGACGATGGTTTCCGAGTGGCCGGTGGAATAGGCGTCGATGTGGGCAATGGCCTGGGCCATATCCTCCACCACCCGGACAGCCAGCACATAATCGCCGTATTCCCGGCCCCAATCCTCCTGGGTGGCCGGCTCCCCCCCGGGGCCGACAATGGCCAAGGCCTGGGCGTCGCACCGAAGGGTGGTATGCCGTTCCGCCAAGGCCTGGGCGATCACCGGCAAGGCCCGCGGGGCGATGTCCTTATGGATCAGCAGGCACTCCGCCGCGTTACACACCGAGGGCCGGGAGGTTTTGGCGTTGACCACGATGGCTTTGGCCATTTCCACATCCGCCGCCTGATCCACATAGATGTGGCACACCCCGGCTCCGGTTTCCATCACCGGCACCGTGGCCTGCTCCACCACGGCGGAGATCAGCCCCTTGCTGCCCCGGGGGATCAGCAAATCCACATACTCCCGCAGGTGCATTAGGGCGGTGGCGCTGTCGCGACGGGTATCGGTAATGAGCTGGCAGCAGTCTTGGGGCAAGGGCGTAGCGGCCAACGCCTGGCGCAGCGCCTGAGCCACGGCCACATTGGTATGGATGGCTTCCTTGCCCCCCCGCAAAATGGCGGCGTTGCCGGATTTCAGGCACAGAGCCATGGTATCGGCGGTGACATTGGGCCGGGCTTCATAGATCACGCCGATCACCCCCATGGGAACGGCGGTTTTCACCAGGGTAAGGCCGTTGGGCCGGTGGGTGGTGGACAAAATCCGGCCCACCGGATCGGGCAAGGCCGCCACATCCTCCAGGCCTTGAGCCATACCGGCCACCCGGGCAGGCGTAAGCAGCAGCCGATCCTGGAGAGACTGAGACATGCCGCTGGCCTTGGCCGCTGCCAGATCCAGGGCATTGGCCTGCAAAATTTCCTCCTGATGGACACGCAAAGCCTGGGCCATGGCAAGTAGCGCCTGATTTTTCGTTTGTGTATCGGCCAGGGCCAGCACTTTGGCGGCGGCCTTGGCCTGTTTTCCCATTTGACTTAACATATGACGTTCTCCTTTCCGGGAAAATAGGTGCCCACGCTCTGCCCCTCCAGCAGGGCGTAAATGCGTCGGGGATCGTCTCCCCGCAGGATGTAGGTGTCAATGCCGCCGGCGGTGGCGATTTGGGCGGCGTGGAGCTTTGTGGCCATACCGCCGGTGCCCAGAACGGTGCCCTTTTGGGAGGCGCAGGCAAGCACCTCCGGGGTGATGGTCTCTACCCGCTCGATGTGCCGGGCTTGGGGATCCTCCAGGGGATTGGCGGTATACAGGCCGTCGGTTTCCGTAAGGATCACCAGCAGATCCGCGCCGATCAGGGTGGCCACCACGGCGGACAGGGTATCGTTGTCGCCATAGACAATCTCATCCACCGCCACGGCGTCGTTTTCATTGACAATGGGGATGGCCCCATAGGCAAACAGCTGGGCAAAGGCCTGGGACAAGTTTTCCCGGCGCTGGGCGTCGTCCACATCCCCCTTGGTGATGAGGAGCTGACCCACCTTGCCGCCGTATTGCCCGAAAAATTTATCATACATAAACATCAGCTCGCACTGGCCCACGGTGGCGGCGGCCTGACGGCCTGCCGTATCTGTGGGACGCTGAGGCAGGCCCAATTTCCCCACCCCTACGCCGATGGCTCCGGAGGTCACCAAGGCCACCCTGTGGCCCTGGTTGGACAGATCCGCCAACACCTGAACCAGGGATTCCATGGCCCGGAGATTGGTTTTGCCGTTGGCATAGGTCAGGGAGGACGTGCCTACCTTAAATACGATGGTCTTAAGACGCTGCATAAGTCAACTTGCCTCCGATCGGTATGGGACGCTTCCAAGGCGTCCATAGTGGGACAGGCCGTCCCCCTTTCCGGGAAACGGCCTGGACGAATCGTTATTGCTTTTCCTTCAGCAGATCCCGAATCTCCCGAAGAAGGGCTTCCTCGGCGGAGGGCTGGGGAGGCGGCGCAGGTTCTTCCTTTTTCCGGTGGAATACGTTCGTGGCCTTTACGATGGCGAACACCACCAGGGAAATGACTAGGAAATTGATGACGGCGCTGACCAGATCGCCAAAACCCAAGGTGATGGCCTCCCGCACCACCTGACCCGCCTCATCCATCTGGGCGGCGCGGATGGTCCAGTTCAGGGCGCTCATATCGCGGGCGCCGATGACCCAGCTGATGAAGGGCATAAGCACGCTGTTGATCAGCGTATTGGTGATGGCGCTAAAAGCGGTGGCCATGATGACGCCAATGGCCATATCCATCACATTTCCCCGGGAAATAAATTCTTTGAACTCGGCAAGCAGTTTTTTCATTGATTTACTCCTTTTCTTTTTATTTTCGGATGGGTTGGGTTGGTTTCTTTTTTCCGCCCCTGAGGGCAAGACGGAAACCTGCGGTGCGGGGGCCTCAGGCTACCGCTTTTGGATCCGCTCCAAGCCGCCCAGATATTTACGCAGCACCTCCGGCACCACAATGGAGCCGTCCTTTTGCTGGTTTTGCTCCACCATGGCCGGGAAAATGCGGGAGGTGGCCAGGCCTGAGCCGTTTAGCGTGTGGACAAACTCCGTTTTGCCCGTAGCTTCCCGGCGGAAGCGGATGTTTCCCCGCCGGGCCTGATAATCCCGGGCGTTGGACACAGAGGAAACCTCCTTATAGCCGTTCATGGAGGGGATCTGGATTTCAATATCGTAGGTGCGGGACATGGACGCGGAGCAATCTCCCGCCGCCAGCTTTACTGTGCGGAAATGGAAGCCCAGGCCCTTAACCAGGTTTTCCGCCTTGGTCACCAGCTCGTCAAAGGCTTCGTCGGACTTTTCCGGCAGGGTATATTGGAACATCTCGATCTTATTGAACTGATGTCCACGAACCATGCCCCGTTCGTCGGCCCGGTGGCTGCCGGCCTCCCGGCGGAAGCAGGGCGTATAGGCAAAAAACTTTCGGGGCAACTCATTTTCCGCCATGATCTCGTCCCGGTACAGGGAGGCCAGGGCCGTTTCCGCGGTGGGAAGCATAAAGTGCATCCGCTCATCGGTGGGGTTTTCGATCTTATACACCTCATCGGCAAACTTAGGAAACTGGCCCGCCGTCTCTCCGCAGCGGTACTCCAGCATGTGAGGCAGGATGACCATTTCATAGCCGTCGGCCAAATGGCAATCCATAAAATAGTTCAGCAGCGCCCACTCCAGCCGGGCGCCCATGCCACGATAAACCCAAAAGCCTGTGCCCGCCAGCTTGGCGCCCCGCTCATAGTCGATCAGCCCCAGATCTGTGCACAAATCCACATGGTGCTTGGGGGGAAAATCAAAGGTATGGGGCTGGCCGTAATATCGCAGCGGCTCGTTATTCTCCTTGCCCCCGGGGCGTAGATCCGGGTCAGGCAGGTTGGGCAAAGACAGCATCCAGGTGCGATACTCCGCCTCTACCGCGCTGAGCTTTTTCTCGTTTTCCCCAATTTCCGCCTTTAGAGTGGCCATCTGGGCAAAGATGGGCGTTACATCCTGCCCCGCCTTTTTCAGGGCCGGAATCTGCTTGGATGCCTTATTTTGCTCCGCCTTCCGGTTTTCTGTGGCCAAAATCAGCTGCCGCCGCTGGGCGTCCAGCGCCAAGATCCGGTCAACCGCTTCGTCGCAGTCCACCCCCTTGGCCCGCAGGGCCGCTTTTATCCCCTGGGAATCCTCCTTGATTCGCTTAATATCCAGCATAGTCCACCATTTCTTCCTTTCCTTCCCGTCAACGCGCTTACCTGCGTTTATCAGGCTAAGTTTTCTTGCAGCCGGGTATATTCCTCCCGGGCCGTATCGGACAAATTTTCTTTCAGCGGCTCCAGCTCCGCCAGGATTTGGGTCAGGCTCTCTTGATCCCCTTGATCCTGGGCGGCCTTGGCCTGCATTAGCAGGTCGTAGGCCTTGGCGGTGTCGGTCAGCTGCTGCTGCAGGGCTTCCTTGGCGGCTTTCTCCGCGGCAAGGTCGCTTTCGGCCTGGCTCAGCGCCTGGCTTTGCTGGGCCAGACTTTCGTTGGCCTGGGTCAGGCTGTCGGACAAGGCCCGGTTTTCATCTTGCAGCGCTTCCGCCTTTCCCATGGCAGAGGCGTTGCTATCTTGCAGGTTATGGTTTTGCAGCCCCATGGACAGGGCCACAACCGCCATAGCCACCACAAACAGCGCCGCTAAGTAAAGCACCAACGCCGATTTCCGCCGGGGCGAAAGTCCGGCTGCTTGCGCCGTCTGCGTTTCCGCCTCTTTCACGGGCGCGTTTTGTTTGCTCATGCTTGTTCCTCCTTGACATCCAGCGCCTGCAAGGCAAACAGCAGGCGGTTAAGATCCTCTTGGCCATAGAATTCCAGCTCAAACCGGCCTTTCCGTTTGCCATTGATGATCCTTACCCGTCGGCCCAGATGTCGGGTCAGCTGCCGCTCGCAATCGCCGATATAGTCCACGGCGTCTTCCTGGGCAGGCTCCTGGGCCGGTTCTTTATTGAGATTCTGGCACAGCGTTTCCGCCTGCCGCACCGACAGCTGCAGCGCCATGATCCGCTGGGCGGCGGCTTTCCGTTTTTGCGGCTGCTTTACCGCCAGCAGCGCCCGGCCATGCCCGGCGCTAAGGCTGCCATTTTCCACCAGGGCCAGCAGCTCCTCGTCCAAAGACAGCAGCCGCAGGGCATTGGCCACCGCCGGGCGGGATTTGCCTACGCTTTCCGCCGCCTGCTCCTGGGTCAGGCCGTATTCCTGGATCAGGGTTTGATAGCCCTGGGCTTCCTCTACCGGATTAAGATCGGTACGTTGAAGATTTTCAATCAACGCCAGCTCCATCACCTGACGGTCATCCACCTGTAGGATGTGCACCGGCACCATTTCCAGGCCCGCCATCCGGGCGGCCCGCCAGCGGCGCTCTCCGGCGATGATCTGATAAAAGCCTCCCTGGCCTGGCCGCACCGTCAGGGGTTGGATGATCCCGTGGGCGGCAATGGAATCGGCCAGCGCCTGCAGCTGTTCCGGGTCAAACTGCTTGCGGGGCTGAAGCGGGTTGGGTTCAAGTTTTTGCAGGGGTAGCTCTGAGGCGGAAGCCAAGCCTTCCTCTTCCAGGGAGGCCACCCGCTCCCCCAGCAAGGCTCCCAGGCCCCGTCCTAGGCCTGCCTTTGGTTTGACCATAACTGATGTTCCTTTCCGTAGACGATTTCCCCTTGGTAAGATCCTTGGGGCTGTGGGCAAGCCTAAGCCCGGCCCGGATCTTTGTCGGCAAAACCGTCCTGTTATCGTTTCTTGCGGAGGATTTCCTCCGCCACCGCCATGTAGGCTTTCGCCCCCCGGCTGTGCCGGTCATAGGCCGTTACGGGGACGCCATAGCTGGGCGCCTCCGCCAGGCGGACATTTCTAGGGATCGCCGTGGCATAGACCTTACCGGGGAAGTACTTGCGCACCTCCTGGGCCACCTGGCTGGAAAAATTGGTGCGGCCGTCAAACATGGTCAGCAGCACGCCGAAAATGGACAGCTCCGGATTGAGCCGCCGCTTTACCGCCCGCAGGGTGGCCATCAGATCGGACAACCCCTCCAGGGCGTAATACTCGCACTGTACCGGCACCAGGATGCGATCTGCCGCGCAAAGGCCGTTTAAGGTCAGCAGCTCCAGGGAGGGCGGACAGTCGATAAAGATGTAATCGTATGTTTCCTTTAGGGGAAGCAGCGCCTGCTTGAGCTGATACTCCCGCTGGGGCACATCGATCAGCTCCACGCCCGCCCCCGCTAAGCTGGCGGAGGAGGGGAGGACATCCCCAAAGGGCGTGTGCGCCACCGCCTGATCCGCCGGCAGATCGCTGACCACAAGATCATAGGTGGAATAGGCGGGCTTTTTCCCCTCCAGCATGCCGGAGGTGGCGTTGGCCTGGGGATCAAAATCACACAGGAGCACCTTGGCGCCGGCCTCGGTCAAGGCGGCGGTCAAATTCACCGCCGTGGTGGTTTTCCCCACGCCGCCCTTTTGGTTGACAATGGCGATGATTTGCCCCATGGTGTTTCCCCCTTTATCTCTATCCTGGCGCAGTTGCTTTTCCCCTAAGCCCCGCCTGCTGCCGGCGAACAACCGGCCATACCGGTTTTGGCTATCGTGTCCTATTTCCAACAACGGATCTCCCATGGGGAACCCCTTGCCCGCCGAAGGCAGGCCAGTGCGCCCCATGCACCGATTGTGGATATTATATTATAGCATATTTCCCTTGAATTGCAAGACCTATCTCCCTGTAATTCTGTGGCTGCGGAAGCAATGTTTCCCGTGAAACATTTTTTCAGGGCATAAAAGCATTGCCCCCGGCCATGTTTCACGGGAAACATAGCCGGGG
>CAYVWG010000077.1:0-6702 GCA_964455425.1 uncultured Oscillospiraceae bacterium
GGCGATAAATGTATAATATCCGCCTTGCGGATATTATACCACAGGTTTTTTTGCCCCACAAGTCATGAAGCCGACAATAAATCAAAATATTTTTATCCCGGGAAATTAAATGCCGCAGGCCGAGAGGTGTTTTCTCCGATGCACATGTCGCCGGAGAAAATGATCCTACTGTATTCGCGGAGGGCGCGTCGCGAATACTACGAGGTTCTTTGCAAGCTGTTAGGCTTGGCCTTGGGCCAGGCTTGTGCCATAGAAGCCCTCCACGCTGATCTCCCCGCCGGCCACGGTTTCTATCTGGCCGTTATCATAGGCCACAACCAGGCCGAAGCTAGGATCAATGGCTTGGGCCGTTCCCCAGCGGGTTTCCTCCCCCCGGCAGATCCCCACCCGTTTTCCCAAAATGGCACAGCTTTCCCGGTATTTTACTAGATATTGGGCCTTATTATGGGGAAAATCCTGGCAGAGCTTGTCCAGTCTCTGCAAAATCGCCCCGCACAGCTTGGCTCTGCTGACGGTATGGCCGCAGGCAAGCTTTAAGGAGGTGGCAATGCCGTCAAGCTCAAGCGGAAAATCCTTTTCCTCATAGTTCACATTCACGCCGATTCCCATTATGATCGATTGGGTTCTACCGCTTTCCCCCTCCAGCACCACCTCTGTTAAAATGCCGCACACCTTAAGAGTATGCCACACCAGATCGTTCACCCATTTGATCTGGCAGGAAACG
The DNA here is from genome assembly GCA_964455425.1 of uncultured Oscillospiraceae bacterium. Taxonomy (GTDB): domain Bacteria; phylum Bacillota; class Clostridia; order Oscillospirales; family Oscillospiraceae; genus JAFRPC01. The sequence continues at coordinate 725 of CAYVWG010000077.1, forward strand.
CCGCATACCTCCTCTATCGCTTCTTGCACCGCAACGGCCCCCCAGGCCGTAATCTGGGAGATCTCTTCAGCGGCAACGTTTTTCGGATCCAACACGCAGGACATATACAACCCCAAATTCTTTTCCGAAGTAAAGGATCTGCCCTGCCTTCCCCTTCCTCCGGTTTGGCAGTTGGCAACAACGCAGTCGCCAATCCTGGCGCTTCCCGCAGCGCAGGCGTTGCGGAGATAGGTGTTGGTGGAGTCAAGGCTTTCCAGAACAGTGACCTGCCCCATTCGCTCTGCGCCCAAGCAGCAAAGCAACTCCCCAGCGGACAGCCGCTCCGGTCCTCCTTGAAGATGATAGCCCTTGTTGGTGACAGAGGCAATCACATAGCCATCCCCCCGCAAGGATTTCACCGCCCCATTCACCGCTGCCCGACTGACCCCCAGCTTGGCGCTGATCTCCTCTCCGGAGACAAATTCCCCCGCTGTTTTCAGCTGATAAAGCACAAGGTCCTTTGTGGTCATCCTTCTCATCTCTCCCAAAAAGTCGATGACATTATTTTATAGCAAAAACAAAAAAATGTAAACCTTCTTGTCCATTTTCCCCCTCTGGCTCGGCCGGACACCCTACGCTTGCCCGATGGATTTTCCTCGGCGGCGGGCCTTCCAGAGCGCGGGGAATTTCGCTGTCAAGGCAAGAAAGCGTTGGAAAATTCCCTTATCCATATCATAAAGATAGGTTTATAGAACTCGGCAGCAATTTTTTATGAAATATGCTAAGATATATCCAGTCAATTCTCAAATAATTTGTATTTTATTATTAAAATATATTGCCAAGCGTGAAAACTTTTGTTATAATGCAAATATAGAGGAATTCTGGTTTCATCCTAACGCACACGTTTTGGCGACCTGTTTTCTGCGCAGCTTCACCAAACACACATGGAATACGCAAAGTGTTTCCGCGGTTTTTCGGTTTCCTTGCGCAAAAACCTTCTCGTCGATCCGTGCACGCTGCAATGGATCAGCGTTTCCCCAAAAATGCTAAGGAGGAATTAATGTGAAAAAAGCAAGAATTTCCCGTATAGTCGCTTTGATATTGGTTCTGTCCATGCTTTTGAGCGTAATGCCCGTTGCATTTGCAGAAAACGATCAGCCTCTTGCGGGAAAAATCGTTATTTTGCACTCCAATGACGTTCACGGCGCCATTGAAGGCTATGCCTGTATAACGGCGCTAAAGCAGCAATACGAGGAACAAGGCGCACAAGTATTGCTGGTCGATGCAGGCGACTATAGCCAAGGCACAACGTATGTCAGCACCACCAAGGGCCTGGATGCCATTGAGATGATGAATGCTGCTGGCTACGACCTGGCTACGCTTGGCAACCATGAGTTTGACTACGGTTGGCCGCAGCTCAAGGAAAATATGGAATCGGCTAAGTTTACAGTCCTATGCGCCAATGTTTTGGATGAAAATGGCGATCCGATTTACGCGGGACATACGATCATGGATGTAGGCGGCGTAAAGATCGGCTTTTTCGGCCTGGAGACACCTGAGTCCCAGACAAAGGCCAACCCTGCACTGATCAAGGGTCTTACTTTCCTGGCAGAGGACGCAATGTACGCATGCGCCCAGGCGGAAGTAGCCGAGTTGACCGAAGAGGGCGCAGATCTCATTATCTGCCTAAGCCATCTGGGCGTGGATGCTTCCTCTGAGCCGAACACCTCTTATGACCTGTATCAGAACACGACCGGCATTGATTTTATTATTGACGGCCATTCTCATACGGTGATGACGGAAGGTGCCAACGGCGAACCGATCCAGTCCACCGGCACAGCATTTGCCAACATCGGCGTTGTTGTTATTGACGCTGAGACAAAGGCGATCGAATCCAATTCCCTAACGGCGGTCACCGAAGACACGGCCAAGGACGCAACCGTATCGGCGGCGGCCCAGGCAATCATTGACCGGGTTTTGGAGGAATACGGCCAGGTCTTTGCCAAAAGCACGGTGGAGCTTAACGGCGATAAGGACCCCGGAAACCGCACAGAAGAAACCAATTTGGGCGACCTGATCACAGACGCCATGCTTTGGTACATCAACAAAGACACCGGCTCCATTACCGTAGACGCGGATCATGTGGTTGCTGTAACCAACGGCGGCGGTATCCGCGCCTGGATTCACGCCGGCGATATTACCAAGAATGATGTCAACACGGTTCTGCCCTTTGGCAATACCGTTGCGGTGGTCTATGTAACCGGAAGCGAGCTGCTGGAAGCGCTGGAGGCATCGACCTATTGCACGCCGGTGTCGCTTGGCGGATTCCCGCAGGTGGCAGGCATCAATTTTACGATTGACACCACAAAGGAATACGACAAAAACGACGAACCCTATCCGGCTTCTACTTACTACGGGCCTAAGACCATTAACCGTGTGACCATCAACGATATCAATGGGGTTGCTTTCAGCGAGAACGATACCTACGCTGTAATCACCAACAATTTCTGCGCTGCCGGCGGCGACACTTACTACGCATTTGCCTCCGCTACCTCCCAGTATGATACCGGCGCCGCCCTGGATGAAGTGGTCATGTCGTACATCAAAGAGGAACTTGACGGCGTTGTCGGCGATGCGTATGCGGAGCCCGCAGGACGCATCACCGTGATTGGCGAAAACAGCGAGTGGGACGGAAAAGTTACCATCGGCGGCCTGGAGATGAATCTTTGGACCACAAAGTATGGCAACATTTACACCGACTGCACAGCGTCTAATTTTGTCAATGTTCTGGGTCTTGAATGGGGCGATTTGGTCACGGCAAAGTTCTTGGATCAAGAACTGATCCTGCCGGTTGTCTCCAATTTCTCTGACGTTGACTCCGGAACGCCTGCCATCTTTATGGCAAAGTCGGATAGTGGCGATCCAAGCGGCTATGTTTATTTTGCCATCAACATGGGCAACTTCACCTCAACCTATGGCATTGCTACATCCAGTAAGGACGAGTCCGGCAATGTGGTCTGGACGGCATGCGACGGCGTTACCTTCCCCATAGAGGTTACCTTTGAACTGTACGAAAAGGAAGGCTATATGGCGGAGTACCTGCTGCACCAGCTGTCGCGCACCAATAACCGCGAGGATTACGCGGATCTGAATGATTCTCAATTTGCCAACTTCCGCAACATTGCCACCACCGGTATGGGTGCGGGGACACTGTATCGTTCCTCTTCTCCCATCAACCCGGAGCTGGGACGCAACAGCTATGCCGATGCCGCTGCAAAGGGCGCGGCCGTGGCAACCGTCATGAATCTGGCGGACAGCGCGGAAACCGCTGCCAGCTATGAGGGCTTTGATGAAAGCTACTATTCTCAGCAAAATGTGATTTACCTGAATATGGGCGTGGATTTCTCCGCAGACAGCTTTAAGGAATCCCTGGCCGAAGGGCTGCGCTTCTTTGCCAGCAACGAAGGCCCCTATCTGGTTCATTGCAGCGAGGGTAAGGATCGCGCCGGCTTTGTCTCCGCCATTCTCGAGTGCCTGATGGGCGCCACGGCGGAGGAAGTGATTGCGGATTACATGGTCACTTACTACAACTATTATGGCGTAGAGCCGGGTACGGAGCAATACGAAGCCATCGTCAACAGCAATATCTGCAAATCTCTGGCAACCGCCTTTGGCGTTGCTGACATCACCGCAGAAGACGTAGATCTTGCCGCAGAAGCCGAAGCCTACATGGAAGAGATCGGACTGACTGCCGCGGAAATCAGCACTTTGAAAGCAAATCTCAGCGCGGATCACGGCATTTATATGATCGCAGACGGCAGCGACATGCTCAAATACGGACATATTGACGTGGATATCTCCACTGACGAGTTCACCAGCCGCTTCAACTATGGCGATGTGGTTACGGTTACCGTGAACGGTTACACCTTTGACGCACCGGTTTGCACCGACTACACCGACGTAAAGTCCGGCGCCACCTTGGTACGTGCTGCGTCTGGGAAGTCCTACATCATTCTTGCCATCAATTACGGTCAGCTTTCCCTAGAAGCCGGCATAGCGCATGCAGAGGGCACCGGCTACGCCTTGAACGATGACGTGGAGCTGCCTGTGGCCGTAACCTTTGAGCTGAAGGAAATCGGCGGCTACCTGGGCGAATGGCAAAGCCATCACCTGGAGCGCAGCAACAATCGGGAGGACTATCCCAATTTGACCGATGAAGAGTTCGCTAACTTCCGTGTGGTTTCCACCGGAAATCTGGCAGACAACACCCTTTACCGTTCCACCAGCCCAATTTCTGACGAGCTGGCCAGAAACAAGGAAGCCGATGCCGCTGCGGAAAAAGCCGGGATCAAAACGTTCATCAACCTCTCCGACAGCGAGGAAATCGCCAAAGCCTATTCCGGCTATGAAGGCTCCTATTATGCAACCCAGAACGTGATTTATCTGGATCTGCCGGTTACCTTTACCAGCGATGCGTTCCAGCAAGGCCTGGCTGACGGCTTCCGTTACATCGCGTCCAATGATGGCCCGTATCTGATCCACTGCCTGGAAGGAAAGGATCGTACCGGCATGGCGCTGGCCATTTTGGAGCTGCTGACCGGCTCGACCCTGGACGAGGTTTTGGATGACTACATGGTCACCTACTACAATTTCTACGGTGTCACCCGGGAGGATTCCTCCTATGACGTGATTCTGGAGGACAATATTGTCACAAACCTGCAAATCATGCTGGGCGTTGAGGATCTGTATGACGAAACGCTGGATCTGGAGCAGGAAACCTACAACTATTTGCTGAGCATCGGCATGACCGAGGCGGAAATCACGGCGCTGAAGGCCAATCTGACTGGCAGCGGCACGGAGTCGGCCATTACCATGCCGTCTGTTGCGGAAATCGACAAATACGGCGATGTTCGGCTGAACATTACCTCCGGCGATTTCTTGGCTCTGGGGTATGACTACGCGGACTATGTGACGGTCAGCTTCCTGGATCAGACCCTGACCCTGCCGGTCATTCCCGCTTACCGCTATGTTGCCGCAAAGGGTTCGGCGTTGGTTGCCTTTGAGGACGCAACGCGTCCGGTGGAGCTGGAGATTTTCAACGGCAGCTTTGCCGCTACCTACGGCTTGGCAACAAAAACTATCAACGAGGACAACACCTGGTACTGGACAGCCGACGAGGGAGTGACTTTCCCAGTGGAGGTCACGATCACTTTGGCAGAGAAGAACGGATATTACGATGAATATGTACTTTTCGACCTGGTTCGCACCAATGCCCGTGAAGACTACGCGGATTTGACAGACGAAGAATTCGCAAACTTCCGCAACGTGACGACCACAGGTATGGGTGAAAATGTACTGTATCGTTCTTCCTCCCCGATCAACCCCGAAATCGGCAGAAATACCTACGCAGACGCAGCTATGGAAGCTGCCGGCGTAGCAACCGTTATGAATCTGGCCGACAGCAAGGAAAGCGCAGCCGCCTACGAAGGCTTCGCTGACAGCTATTACTCCTCCGTCAATGTGGTTTATCTGAATCTTGGCGTTGATTTTACCTCTGACACAAATCGCGCCGGATTGGCAGAGGGGCTGCTGTACTTTGTGAACAACGACGGCCCCTATTTGGTGCATTGCAACGAGGGGCAGGATCGTGCCGGTCTTGTATCCGCTTTGCTGGAGTGCCTGATGGGCGCAAGCTTGGACGAGGTTATTGCGGATTATATGGTTACCTACGCAAACTATTACGGCGTGGAGCCGGGTACAGACCAGTATGCCGCGATTTCCAACAACATCGTCAAGAATTTGATGGCTATTTTTGAAGTCGATGACTTGACCGGACTGGATCTGGCCCAGACTGCCGCCAGTTACATTGAGGGGCTGGGTCTGAGCACGGAAGAAGTTGCCCAACTGAAGCAGAATTTGGGAGGAACAAGCAAAGATATTTGCGATAACTACTCCGACATCCGTATTGACAGCTGGTATCACGACGGTGTGCACTATAT
>CAYVWG010000078.1:0-6616 GCA_964455425.1 uncultured Oscillospiraceae bacterium
TAGTAGGACACAAAATACTCCACCGCGTTTTCCGGGAAAAATTCCCGAAACTCGCTGCAAAGCTGGGCAGCCAGTGTCTTGTTGTGGGCCAAAACCAGCGTGGGCCGGTTTAGGTTGGCAATAACGTTGGCCATGGTAAAGGTTTTGCCTGAGCCGGTCACCCCCAGCAATACCTGTTCCTCCAGCCCCAGCTGGATGCCTCTGGTCAGCGCCGCAATGGCCTCCGGCTGATCTCCGGTGGCGTCAAAGGGCGAATGCAACTTAAACTCCATAGCGTCCTCCTTTGCGTTCTCCTTTGTAATTTCTGTGCCCATACTGTAGTATAGCATGGCTGAACGCTTTTGTGTATGTTTTCCCTGTTGTTTTTTCAGGATATTTTCGTTATACTAAGAATATACGTCAAAATTGGGAGGTAACCTATGCACTTGCGTGTTCTCGCCGTAGGCGATGTGTGCGGCGGCAGCGGTTTGGAATTCCTTTGCCGCCGCCTGCCCCAGTATAAACGGGAAAAGCAAATCCACTTCACCGTGGTCAACGGGGAAAACGCCGCCATTGTGGGCCTTACCCCCCGTCAGGCCCAAGAGCTTCTCACCGCCGGCGCGGATGTGATCACTTTGGGCAACCACAGCTTCCGCCGCCAGGAAATCGGGGATTACCTGGAGGATAGCCCCTATGTCCTGCGTCCGGCCAACCTGTCCCCGCTCTACCCTGGCCGGGGCCTGGGGGTGTACAACACCCAGTTTGGCTCCATCGCCGTCATCAATCTGATCGGCCGCTGCAACATGGATTTTGGCCCGGATAATCCCTTTCTTTTGGCGGAAAAGCTGATCAAGGAGCTAAAAACCAAGGTGATCCTTGTGGACTTCCATGCCGAGGCCACCTCAGAAAAGATGGCTCTGGGCTACGCGCTGGACGGCAAGATCTCCGCCCTTTGGGGCACCCACACCCACGTACCCACCGACGATCTGTCCTTGCTGCCCCAGGGTACCGGCTATGTCACCGATCTTGGCATGACCGGGCCGCGGATCTCCGTTTTGGGGGTCAAGCCAGAGCAGTCGGTCACCACCTTCCGGGGAGGCCTGAACCGCCGTTACGAAACCGCCCCCGGCCCCTGTAAGCTGGAAGGGGCGGTGTTTACCGTGGACACCGCCACCGGCCGCTGCATTTCCACAGAAAAGGTGAGACTCTATGATTAACTTTCTTCACGCCGCCGATCTGCACCTGGATTCCCCCTTTGCCTCCCGCACCCCGGAGCAGGCGGCTCAAAGCCGCCAAGCCCAGCGCCGGATGCTGGAGCAGTTGGCGGAAACCTGTCAGGCCCGCAGCTGCCAGCTGCTGCTGCTTTCCGGCGATTTGTTTGACAGCGCCCATGTCTACCGGGAAACGCTGGACGCCCTGACCGATGCTCTGGCCCGGTGTAAGGCCCGGGTGTTTATCGCCCCCGGCAACCATGATTGCCTTTCTCCTGCCAGCCCCTACTTGACCCTGTCCTGGCCGGAGAATGTACATATCTTTACCAGCCCCACGCCCCAGGCCGTTTGCCTGGAGGATCTGGGCTGCCGCGTCTGGGGCGCCGCCTTTACCGGGCCTATCAGTCCCAGCCTTTTGGAGGGCTTTTCCATTCCCCGGCAGGATTACACCGAGATCATGGTCCTCCATGGGGACGCCGGCAATCCCAACAGCGACTATAATCCCATCACCGATGGCCAGCTTTCCGCCTCCGGGCTGGATTACCTGGCCCTTGGCCATATCCATTTGGCAGGCCGGCGCCGCCAGGGAAAAACCCTTTGCGCCTGGCCCGGTTGCCTTATGGGCCGGGGCTTTGATGAAACCGGCGATAAGGGCGCTTATCTGGGAGCCATCGCCGGCCGGGAGATCTCCCTTCAGTTTTTGCCCCTGGCCCGGCAAAGATACCAACAGCTGACCCTGCCTGTGGGAGACGATCCCCTAACCGCCATCTTAGACAAGCTGCCTGAGGATACCGCCCAGGATACCTACCGGATCTTCCTTACCGGTGAAAGCAACGGTTTGGATCTTCCCTCCCTCTATGCCGCCCTGTCCTCCCGGTTTTATCACCTGGAGCTGCAGGATCGTACCACCCCCACCCGCGATCTTTGGCAAGCGCTGGGGGAAGATACCTTAAAGGGCAGCTTTCTTCGGCAGCTCAAGCCCCAATATGACGCCGACCCCGCCTTGCGGGAGTCCATAGCCTATGGCGTTCGCACCACCTTGGCCCTGATGGAAGAAAGAGAGGTGCCGCCCCTGTGAAAATCCAAACTATGACCGCCACCTTTGGCCGGCTAGATCACCAAAGCTTGACCCTAAACCCAGGGCTGAATATCTTATTTTACCCCAACGAAGGGGGAAAATCCACCTGGGCGGAATTTATTCTGGCCATGCTCTACGGCGTGTCCACCGGCGAGCGGAAAAAAGCCGGCGTGCTGCCGTTAAAGGAGCGCTGCTTGCCCTGGAGCGGCCAAGCGGTGGAGGGCAGCATGACCCTGGTAACCGACGATGACCAAACCATCACCCTGGAGCGTACCTCCACCCCCAAAACCCCCATGGCCCGCTTTCGGGCCTACCATACCCATACAGGCCAGCCCCTTTCCCACCTTACGGATAAAACCTGCGGCCAGCAGCTGTTGGGAGCAGATCGCAGCGTGTATGAGCGCAGCGGATTTATTCGCCAGGGCAGCATCCCTGTCACCAAAGACGCCGCCTTAGAGCAGCGCCTAGGGGCCTTGGTCACCGGCGGGGATGAGGACTATGCCTACAGCACCCTGGCCCGGCAGCTTCGTGACCGGCAAAACCGCTGCCGGCACAATAAAACCGGCCTGATTCCCGAAGCCCAGGCCCAGCTAGAACAGATCCAGGCCCAGCTGCGGCAGATTTCCACCCTGCGGCAAACCGTTTCCACCCTCCAAGCCCAGCTTGCCGATGCGCAAGCCCGGCAGCTTCAGCTGTTGCAGGCCCAAAAGGCCCAGCAGGCCCAAACCCGTCAAGCCCGGCTTGCCGCCGCCCAGGAAAAGGCCCGGCAGGCCCAGGCCGATGCCGTTGCCGCTGCCGATGCCTGTCAGGGCTTGCCGGAGCAGGCCCAGCTGCTGCGTCTGCGCCAGCAGTTGGAGCAGCTTTCCCGGCAGCAGCAGGCCGCTGCCCTGGATGCCGCCCTGATCCCGCCGGAGCCTGCCCCTCCCGCGCCACCCCAGGGCTTTGCCGGCCTTACCCCTGACCAGGCCGCCAGCCAAACCCAGGCTGACAAGATGGCATACGCGTCCTGCGCCGCCGCCGTTTCCCCGCCTGGGCCGGGCCTTCTGATCGCCGCCGCCCTTTTGCTGGCAGCGGCCTTGGCCGTCGGCCTTCTTTTGCACCCTGCCGGCTTTGCCTTGGCCCTGCCCGCCGGAGCCTTGGCCTTGGCCCACCTTCACCGCCGCCGGCGGGCCCAGGCTTCGGCCCGCCATCAGCAGGAGAGCGCTCAAAGCATCCTGGCCAAATACGCCGTCTCCGATGTAGGGGAGCTAGACGCCCTGGTAGCAGACTACCGCCAAAGGATGGAGGCGTACCAGGCCCAGACCCAGCAGATCGCCAAAGGGCAGGAGGCCTGCCGGCAAACCATCCATGCCCTGACCCAACAGCAGCAGGCCCTTGCCCAGCAGGTTCATGCCTTCGCCCCCGGACAGGAGCCACAGCAAGCCATCACCGCCGCCTTGGAGCGGTATCACCAGCGGGACATGGCCCTGCGGGAGGCCCGCAGCGCCCAGGATACCCTGTCCGCCTTGGAGCAGGCCCTAGGCCCCGCTCCGGAGGATCTCCCCGCCGGCCTGCCCGTGCCGGAGGATTTGCCTGAGGCCTTGGCCTCCTGTAACCAAAAGCTGCTTTCCACCCGTTCCCGGCTGGATGAAGCCCGGGGCCGGCTTTCCGCCCTGCCGGATCCGTTGGTGCTCACCGCCCAAAAGGAGCAGCTGGAAAACCGGCTTTCCCAGCTGGAGATGGAATATACCGGCCTTACCCTGGCCCTGTCCGCCTTAGAGCGGGCCGATCAGGAACTGCGCTCCCGGTTTTCCCCTTTGCTCTGCCGGCGGGCCGGCGAGATTTTCGCCCGGCTAACCGGCGGCAGGTATGACAAGCTTTTGCTGGATCGGGAACTTTCCGTTGCCGCCCGTCCCACAGGGGAGGCGGTCATGCGGCCCTCCCAAGCCTTAAGCCAGGGCACGGCAGATCAGCTCTACCTGGCCTTGCGTCTTGCCATGAGCGAGCTGCTTTTGCCCAACGTGCCCCTGGTGCTGGACGACGCCCTTGCCGCTATGGACGATCACCGGGCCGCCCTGGCCCTGGAAACCCTGGAGGAAATGGCCAAGACCCGCCAAATCCTTCTCTTTACCTGCCATACCCGAGAGCAGCGGCTGTTGGCCCAAGGGCAGGAAATTTCCTGATTTTTCAGCTACATTTCAGCAACCGGTGGTATGCTCAACTTGTCAAAAACCTCGTAAAGCTCGCGGCGCGAACGCCGCGAATAAAGTTAGATCGTTTTCTCCAGCGGCATGTGCGTGGGAGAAACCGCCTCTCGGCCCGCAAACGTGCATTTGTCCGCCAAAGGACTGTGCGCCGCAGCAGGCCGCAGCCCTTGGGGAAAAAAGGCGGGCCGCTTTTTTTGCCAGCCTTAGCAATCGGTGATATGCTGTTATCATAACCTCCCGCGCTTGGAGGAAGGAAGCTTCTCCCCCCCCACCGGGATTTAAGGGATGAATGTCCATGAAGATTTTAATTATTGAAGATGAAGTCCTGTTGGCCAATTCGCTGAAAACCCTGTTGGAGCTAAAGGGCTTTACCGTAGAGGCGGTCTACGATGGCCAGACCGGGGCGGATTATGCTGAAACCGGTGTGTACGACCTGCTGATTTTGGACGTCATGATGCCCAAAATGGATGGCTACGAGGTAGCCCGGCAGGTGCGGGCCAAGCGGTGCGGCACTCCCATTTTGATGCTCACCGCAAAATCCGATCTCAGCGACCGTGTGGCGGGCCTAAATGCCGGGGCGGACTACTACCTGACTAAGCCCTTCGACACCCGGGAACTGCTGGCCTGCATCAACGCCCTTCTTCGCCGCCAAGGGGCGCAGGTCAACGAGCTGCGCTATGGCAACACCAGCTTGGAGCTGTCCACCTCCAACCTGGTCTGCGGGGAACATTCTGTCCGTCTCTCCGCCCGGGAATTTGACGTTATGCGGCTGCTGCTGCAGGCCAAGGAAAGCATTTTGTCCAAGGAGGTCATTCTCTCCCGGGTGTGGGGCTTTGATTCCAACGCAGTGGAAAACCATGTGGAGGTCTATGTGGGCTTTTTGCGGAAAAAGCTGGCCAGCATCGGCTCCAATGTCCGCATTGTCGCCGTTCGGCGGCAGGGCTACCATCTGGAGGTGATGTCCCCTTGTTAACGCGGCTGCGGGTAAAATTTGTGTGTATCAACATGGCCATTGTCACCGCTATGCTTTGCCTGGTATTCGGCCTGGTGCTCCACTTCACCCAGCAAAGCCTGGAGGAGGAAAGCCTGCAAATGCTGGAAAATTCCACCTCCACCGGCCAGTGGCTTTTCGGGCAAGATAGCAATCAGCTGCGCCTACCCAGCTTTGCGCTCATCTTGGACCCCCAAACCCAGGTGCTTACCGCCATCGGCGGGGATTATTACGACCTGTCCGACAAAGATACCCTGTGGGATCTGGTCAATCGCTCTCTCAACACCGGCAAGGAAACCGGCATCTTGCGGGACTATGGCCTGCGCTTTTATCTGCGCACCATTTCCGGGGAAACCATGCTGCTCTTTGCCGATGCCACCGGAGAAATCGCCACCATGCGTACTCTTTGGCGCACCTGCATCGCCATAGGACTGGCCAGCTTTGCCCTGTTTTTGGTGCTGAGCCTGCTGTTGGCCCAATGGGCCATAAAGCCTGTGGCCGCCGCCTGGGCACAGCAGCGGCAGTTTGTGGCCGATGCCTCCCACGAGCTGAAAACGCCCCTTACCGTCATCATGACCAACGCGGAAATGCTTGCCGCCCCGGAGTATCCGGCAGAGAGCAAAGCCCAGTGTGCCGCCAGCATCCTGACCATGTCCCAGCAAATGCGGGGCCTGGTGGAAAGTCTGCTGAGCACCGCCCGGGTAGATGGTACCGCCGGGCAAATGCCCCAGGAGCGTCTTTCCCTCAGCAAGCTGACGGAGGAAGCGGCCCTTCCCTTCGAACCGGTGTTCTTTGAGAAGGATCTGATCTTAGAAACCCATATCGCGCCGGATATCGGGGTCAAGGGCAGCGCCTCCCATCTGCGGCAGGTAGTGGAGATTCTATTGGATAACGCCCAAAAGTATTCCTCCCCCCAGGGCGTCACGGTGCTGACCTTAAAAAAGCAGAGCCGGTTTCATTGCCTGCTGTCCGTGGCCAATCCTGGCCCGCCCATCGGGGAGGAAGACCGGAAAAATATTTTCAAGCGGTTTTATCGGGTGGATAAGGCCCGAAGCATGAACCATAGCTATGGCCTGGGCCTGTCCATTGCCCAGCAGATCGTCCAAGCCCACCACGGCAAAATTTGGGCCGATAGCCGCCAAGGGGTCAATACCTTCTTTGTGGAACTGCC
>CAYVWG010000079.1:0-6295 GCA_964455425.1 uncultured Oscillospiraceae bacterium
CCATTTTTAACCTAAATTGATCCGATCCCCCTGGCGCAGGCTTACAAAACGAGGCTGTGCCAGGGGGATCGCTTTATACCGGGGAGGGATCCTGGGGCAAAGACACCTGCCGCTTTCCCTTGCGATAGGCGGTGGGCAGTACCCCATACTGCGTTTTAAAGGCGGCGGTGAACTTGCTTTGGTTCTCATAGCCTACCTGGCGGGCGATTTGGGCAACGCTGGTTTTGGTCTGGGCCAGCATAAGCGCCGCCTGAGAAAGACGATGAGCCTTGATGTGCGCGCCCAGGGAGGCGCCATACACCGCCTTGAATACCAGCTTTAAGGTGGTGGTGTTGACCATGTATTGCCGGGACAGAACCTGGATGGTAAAGCGCTGATCCAGATTTTGCACCAATTGCCGGTGAACTTGCCGGGCCAGGGCGATATCCTCCGGGGTGCAGGTTTGGCGGCTATGCTTTTTCTTGTCCATGGTCTTCCTCCTGGGGACAGGTGATGGCCATAATCTCCTCAATGGCCATGTGCAGCAGCCGGGCCTGGGCAACGTTTGCCGCCTGATAGTAGACTTCCTTTCCCTCCCGGTGGCTGACAACCAGCCCGCTGGCCTTTAGCTGCCGCAGATGATGGCTTACCGCCGGGCTGCTCATGGACATCATGGCCGATAGATTCATCACACAAGACCGACAATGACACAGCAGCCAGAAAATCCGGATGCGGGTAGGATCGGCCAGTTGTTTAAACACCTCCGCTACCGTTTCAAAATGCTCTGTCCGGCTGAGCTGCCGCTGTAGCTCTATGCCTTCGCCGTGATCGTGGGGAAGCGGTACCATAACGATTCCTCCTCTTTTGCTCCCATAAAAAATGAATTTAGCCCATTTAGGAATACTTGGGCTGGGGTGGTTGACTTTGCGGGATAAACACAGTATACTCTAAATGTAAAGATTAAGCAAGTGTTTAATCAAAAAAATTGGGAGGGAATAGGGATGAAGCGTTGTAATTTGAGCACCATTCCAAAAAAGGGGTGCGAAATCAAGCCATCTAATCCGGTTCCTCGGTGCGCTTCCTGCGGAGGAACGTTTTGCTTGAGAATTTGGAGAAAAGCGGGTCAAATTTCAGGATAAGGCCTGTGTGACAGCTGAACCAGATCTCCCAGCGCCGCTTGCGTGCCAGATTGTGGCGGCAAGCGCCAGAACATGACTTGGACGCTTAAGCATACGTCCGGCATATTACCCATGGAAATAAACTTACGATTGGCTGCGATAGAGACGTTTTTTCCCGGTTTGTTGGTGTCTTGCCGAGTAGCGGAAAGGAAAGGTTATATTTATGAAAAAGACCTATAAGATAGAAGTAGATTGCGCCAACTGCGCCAACCTGATGGAGCAGGCGGCCAACAAGGTGCCTGGCGTGGCGTCGGCCACGGTGAGCTTCATGACCCAAAAGATCGCGGTGGAATTTGTCGAAGGACAGGATCCCCAGGCCGTCATGGCCCAGGTGCGCAAAAAATGCAAGAAGGTCGAGCCGGACTGCGAGATTTATATCTAAACGCCCAATAGGGGAGAAGAGGGATGAATAAAAAACAAAAACGGATGCTGCTGCGGATCGTCCTTGCCGGGGCCATGCTGATCGGGCTGCAATGGATCCCGGTGGCAGGCCTGGTGCGGCTGGGCCTGTTTCTGGCGGTATACATTCTCATTGGGTATGATATTCTGCGTAAGGCCTTCTTGGGCATTTGCCGCGGACGCATCTTTGATGAAAACTTCTTAATGGCGGTGGCCACCATCGGCGCTTTGGCCTTGGCCATATATACCCGCAGCGGGGATTACACCGAGGCCATCGCCGTAATGCTTTTTTATCAGATCGGCGAATTGTTTCAAAGCTATGCCGTGGGCAAAAGCCGGCGCAACATCACCGCCCTTATGGATATCCGGCCGGATTACGCCAATGTGGAGCAAGACGGCCAGCTGCGGCAGGTAGATCCGGAGCAGGTGCCGGTGGGCAGCGTGATCGTGGTGCAGCCGGGAGAAAAGGTGCCCATTGACGGCGTGGTTCTCTCCGGCAGCGCCAGCCTGAACACCAGCGCCCTTACCGGTGAAAGCCTGCCCCGAGAGGTTGCGGCAGGCGATGAGGTCATCAGCGGCTGCATCGACTTGACTGGTGTGCTGAAAATGCGTACCACCAAGGAATTTGAGCAATCCACCGTGTCCAAAATTTTGGAGCTGGTGGAGGATTCCAGCAGCCGTAAGGCCCGGTCGGAGCACTTTATTGCCAAGTTTGCCCGTGTCTATACCCCCGCCGTCTGCGGCGTGGCGTTGGCCCTGGCCGTGCTGCCTCCCTTGGCCCGGTTGGCCCTGTTGAGCCTTGCCCCCCAGTGGGGCGTTTGGATCTACCGGGCGCTGACCTTCCTGGTCATCAGCTGTCCCTGCGCCTTGGTGATCAGTATTCCCCTGAGCTTCTTTGCCGGCATCGGTGGGGCCAGCCGGGAGGGTATACTCATTAAGGGCGCCAACTATCTGGAGGCGCTGGCCCAAACCCAGTTGGTGGTAATGGACAAAACAGGCACCTTGACCCAGGGCGTGTTTGCCGTCAGCGCCATCCACCACAGCCATATGGAGGACCGGCAGCTGATCGAATACGCCGCCTTGGCGGAAAGCGCCTCCTCCCATCCCATCAGCAAGAGCCTGCAGCAGGCATATGGCCAGCCCTTAGACCGCAGCCGGGTGAAGGATATCCGGGAGATCAGCGGCCAAGGGGTTACGGCAAGCATTGATGGTGTTGCGGTTGCCGCCGGGAACGCCAAACTCATGGCCACCTTGGGGATAGTTTGCACCGACTGCCACAGCATTGGTACCATCGTGCACATGGCGATAGACGGCCAGTATGCCGGGCATATTGTCATTGCCGATCAGCTAAAGCCCCAGGCGAAAGCGACCATCGCCGCGCTGAAGGCGGCAGGGGTACGCTCCACAGTGATTCTCACTGGTGACCGAGACGCCGTTGCACGGCAGGTAGGCCGGGAGTTGGGGATAGACGCGGTATATAGCGAACTATTGCCGACGGATAAGGTAGCCCAAGTGGAACGTCTTTTGGCGGAAAAGCCGACCAAGGCGAAGCTTGCCTTTGTGGGAGACGGCATTAACGATGCCCCGGTGCTGGCCCGGGCAGATATTGGCATTGCCATGGGCGCCTTAGGGACGGATGCCGCCATTGAAGCTGCCGATGTGGTGCTGATGGATGACAACCCGGTAAAGCTGGTCAAGGCCATCAAAATTTCCCGAAAGTGTCTGGCCATTGTAAGGGAAAATATTGTTGTTGCCTTAGGGGTAAAGGCGGTGTGCCTAGGTCTGGGCGCTTTGGGCTTGGCCAATATGTGGCTGGCCATTTTTGCCGATGTAGGCGTAATGATTCTGGCGGTGCTCAATGCCCTGCGGGCGTTGTTTGTGCGTAAACTATAGCGGCGAAATCCATAGATTGGCGCAGCAAAAGCGAGGTTGTTTCTTTGACACTGGACACCCTGACCATAGGAAAAAGCGCGCCCATCCAGCAGATAGGCGGAGCGGGGGCCTTGCGCCGCCATCTGCTGGATATGGGGGTGACCCCCGGCACGGAGGTCACCCTCCGTAAAACCGCTCCTATGGGCGATCCTATCGAACTGGAGATACGAGGTTACGCACTGGCCTTGCGATTGGACGAGGCAAAAAAAATCCGGGTTGTGCCCCTGCCCCAGCAGCACCAAAGAAAAACGGCGGTCAATTGCCCACCTTCAGCCATCTGGCCGGAGGTGGGCAATGTGCGTCCTTGCCGCCCCAAGAAGCCGGGGACCGCCTTGCCCCAGGGCGCGCCGTTGACCTTTGCTCTGGCAGGCAATCAAAACTGTGGCAAAACCACCTTGTTTAATCAGCTCACCGGCGCAAATCAGCATGTAGGGAACTTCCCCGGAGTAACGGTGGATAAAAAAGAGGGCGTCATCGGTAGCTATTTTCAGGCTACGGTTACCGATCTTCCTGGAATTTACTCTCTGTCTCCTTACTCCCAGGAGGAGATCGTCACCCGGGATTTTCTTTTGCAGCCTGGCTTATCGGGCATCATCAACATTGTGGACGCAACCAATATCCAGCGCAATCTGTATCTGACCCTGCAGCTGCTGGAGCTAGAGATACCCATGGTTCTGGCGCTGAATATGATGGACGAAGTGCGGGAAAATGGCGGCGCGGTTTGTACCCAAGGGCTGGAGGCCTTGCTGGGCATCCCGGTGGTGGCCATATCTGCCGCCAAAAATGAGGGCATTGATGCGCTGATTGCCCAGGCCATCCATGTGGCCCGTTACCGGCAAGGTCACGGCTCTGTGGATATGGCGGCTGGCGGGGATCCGGCGGCAGACGCCGCCTACCGGTGTATCCGTGACGCCGCCTTACTTTTGACACCCTATGCCCATCAGGCTGGCCTGCCGCTGCCTTTTGCCGCCGCCAAAATGGTGGAGGGGGATCCGCTGATCGCCCAAAAGCTCCGTCTTCCTCCGGACGAACAGGCGACCTTGGCCCGAAGGATTGCCGCAATGGAGAGCGAGACAAACAGCGACCGGGAAACCGCCCTGGCCAATATGCGCTTTGCCTTTATTGCGGAGGTATGCCGTCAAACGGTGATCCAGCCCGGAAAGAGCAAAGAGCGCCGCCGCAGCGAGGCCATCGACCGGGTGCTGACCGGTAAGTATACCGCCGTTTTCTGCTTTTTGCTGATCATGGCCCTGGTGTTTGCTATGACCTTTAGCCTGGTGGGAGCGGTCTTGTCCGACTGGCTGTCTGCGGGTATAGATGGGCTAATTGGGCTTATCGATAGGGGGATGCTGGCGCTGGAGGTCCATCCGGTGGCGCGGTCTTTGGTGGTCGATGGCCTGTGCCAGGGGATCGGCAGTGTGCTTCGATTTTTGCCGACCATTGTGATTTTGTTTTTCTTTCTCTCCCTCCTGGAGGATTCTGGATATATGGCCCGCGTGGCCTTTGTGATGGATAAGCCTATGAGGCACATCGGCTTGTCTGGCCGGAGCTTTGTGCCGCTGCTTACCGGCTTTGGGTGCTCCGTGCCGGCCATAATGGCCACCAGAACCCTGCCCCGTGACCGGGATCGGCAGATGACCATTTTGTTGACACCCTTTATGAGCTGCAGCGCCAAGCTGCCCATCTATGCCTTGTTCGTCAACGCTTTTTTCTCCCGACAGTTCCGGCCTTTGGTGATGGTAGGACTGTATGCGTTGGGCATCGTCTGCGGCGTGGGCTATGCCTGGGTGCTGGAAAAGACCAAATTTCGGGGAGAACCGGCGCCCTTTGTGCTGGAGCTGCCCAATTACCGTCTGCCCAGCGCCAAGAATGTAGGCCGTCTAATCTGGGACAAGGCCAAGGGATTTATGCGAAAAGCCTTTACCATCATCTTGGTTTCTGCGGTGATCATCTGGTTTTTGCGCACCTTTGATCCCTGCCTGCGTGTGGCGTCCCGTCCGGAGAGCAGCCTGTTGGCTCGGATCGGCAGTTTAGCAGCGCCGGTGCTTCGACCCCTTGGCTTTGCCGATTGGCGGGTATCCACCGCCCTGATCACCGGCTTTACGGCAAAAGAAAGCGTGGTATCTACCCTGACTGTGCTTTTGGGCGACGCCGCCGGGCTGACCACACTGTTCACACCGCTTACCGCGCTGACCTTTCTGACGTTTACGCTGCTGTATACCCCTTGCGTAGCGGCCATTGCCGCTGTGCGAAAGGAAACGGGAAGGACGGGGTTTGCCATGCTCACCGTGCTTGCCCAATGTGTCATTGCTTGGCTTGTAGCCTTTGTCCTGCATACCCTGGGCCTTGTGCTGGGGCTAAGCTGAACTTACATGCCGCGTCCTTCCTCATCCTGCCCCTGCCTGGGACATCGTCAATGGCTACCGCCGGTTGTATGTGTGGAAAAGAAAAAGAAGCCTTGATTTTTTGCCTAAACCTGCTATAATAGCAGCGGATAAGGTAGCACATGATGTAGGGCGCGGCCCAAAGAGACAATGACCTCTGCCAGTGGGCGAAAACATCCGATCTGTGTTATTTTTGCCCACATATAGGGAGACGTATCGAAGTGGTCATAACGAGCTTGACTCGAAAACAAAACGCCATTTTGGTAACGCTCCGCCGAAAAACCTTGATTTTACGAGGCTTTTCGGGTATCCTTGAAAAGTAAATATCGTTTAGTTCTCTCCATCAGTTCTCTCCATTTTCTGAGTCGTTTTTGAGAGCCGATGTTGATGATAAACACACGGAGAGTTATCGAAGTGGTCATA
>CAYVWG010000080.1:0-6140 GCA_964455425.1 uncultured Oscillospiraceae bacterium
TCTCCTTGCGGTTTTTGTGAAACACCAGTACCTTGCCGGTGATATAGTTGAGCACCACCACCACCGCCGATTGGATCACCCAGATCACACTGGAGGCGTTGTTTGCCAGCACAGGCACGGACATATACCACACCCAATGCTGCAAGGCCTGCATGCCCCCCCAGGTGATCGCCAAGGATACGCCCAGAGAAAACAGCCTTGCGCCAAAAAACGCCCCTGCCTGCCGCAAAACGGAGGCTTTGTCCCACCGGTTATCCACATATACCCACTTTTTGTTGGTGAAGAAGGCAAAAACCACCGAGCCGATCCATGCGGCCGCTTTGGCGCCTGCGGCAATGGCGGGAGACTGCTGCCCCCCGGGGATAAGGTAGATGAGGGGAAAGTAAATGACCGCGTCCACCAGGGTGGTGGCTACGCCAAAAACCAGATAAAGAAGAATCTCCCGATATCGGGCCAGCTTGTTTCGCATGTCAATCGTTCACCACATTTATGGGCGCGCCTGCCAAAAACGCCCGAATATTGTTTTCGGCGATCCCAAGCAGCCTTTGCCGCGTCTCTTGGGGCGCCCAGCCGATATGAGGGGTAATGTAGCAGTTGGGGGCGCTGAGCAAGGGGTTGTCCGCCGCAATCGGCTCCTTTGCCACCACATCCACCCCGGCGGCCCGTACCTTGCCCTCCCGCAGGGCTTGGGCCAAAGCGGCTTCCTCCACAAGAGGCCCACGGCTGGTGTTGAGCAGGATTACCCCGTCTTTCATCTGGGCGATGGCCTGGGCGCTGATCATCCCTTGGGTTTGCTCTGTAAGCGGACAGTGCAGGGAGATCACGTCCGCCTTGGCGTAGATCTCCGCCAACGAGGCGTAGCGGCAGCTGGGGCCTTCCAGCGCCCTTTGGGGATGCCGGGCGCTGACCAGCAGCTTCATCCCCATAGCCTGAGCGATCCGCCCAAAGGCTTGCCCGATCTTGCCGTAGCCGATGATGCCGAGGGTCTTGCCATCCAGTTCGGTAAGCGGATCATCCCAGTAGCAGAAATCCGGCTGCTTCGTCCATACCCCTTGACGGGTGGCGGCGGCGTAATGCCCCACCTGCTGGCAAATCTCCAGCAGCAGGGCCGTGGTCAGCTGGGCTACGGCGGCGGTGGAATAGGCGGGAATGTTGCACACAGGGATGTGCCGAGCCTTGGCTGCGGCAATGTCTACCACATTGTAGCCGGTGGCCAGCACACAGATCATCCGTATGCCGGGGCAGGCGGCCAAAGTATGGGCGGTGATGGGCGTTTTGTTGGTAAGCACGATCGAGTGATCCCCGATGCGGGGAATGATCTGGTCTTCTGGGGTGCGGTCGTATACCGTCAAATCGCCTAAGGCGGCAATGCCCGCCCAGTCTAAATCGCCAGGATTGGCCGTGTGGCCGTCAAGAATCACGATCTTCATGGCCGTCACCAAAATAGCTTAGCGGCCCGGCCCTGCCACACGCAGTAAATGACAAACATGGCCACGCCCAAAGATGGGATCGCATAGTCATCCAGCCATGCCGGCAGGGCCACAATTCCACCGCCGTAGACGGCTACCACGCTGAGCAGGCCCAGCGCCAAGAATACCACGGAGAAAATCAGCAGCCGGGGGAAAATATAGCCGATAAATCCAGGCTCGTCGGCGCACTGGCCGGGCTTGCAATTGGCGGGATACATGAATTTATTTTCAAACAGACTGTAGGTGGCCCGCAAACGGATGCAGGTGTAAAGGCCGTAGGCCCCGGCGCCAAAGAGAATCAGCTGTTTGAGCAGGTAAAGAAATCCTTCCATAGGTGGCGCTCCTTTCCGGTGATGGATTGAGCGCGGCGGGAGCGTTTTCCGCCGCGCCGCAGCCGGCAAATTCCGCCCCAGACGGATCAAGCTTGCGGCTGCAAGGCACTTTGTGATGTGTATTATACCAGTATTCCCGGCCAAATGCAACAAAAAGAAGAAAAATCCCTCTTGTGCATAGGGGAAAATGTGCGTATAATTAGACGAAGAAAGAGAGGTAAGCAGCATGGCAGATGTCATTGCCGCCATAGCCACCGGCAGGGCTGCCGGCGCTATCGGCATTCTCCGGCTTTCCGGGGACGGATGTATAGAAACGGCAAACAAGGTGTTCACCCTGCAAAGCGGCAAGTCATTGACGGAGCTGCAAGACAGGACGCTGCATCTGGGCACGTTGTTTGATCTCCAGGGCCGGGTGATCGACCAGGCCATGGCCTTTTGCGCCCATGGGCCGCATTCCTACACCGGGGAGGATACGGTGGAGCTGCATTGTCACGGCTCCCCGGCGGCGCTGGCCGCTGGACTAGAGGCCCTGCTTCACGCCGGCGCCCGTCAGGCCCGGCCGGGAGAATTTACCCAGCGGGCCTTTCTGGGAGGAAAGATGGATCTTATCGCCGCCGAAGCGGTGGCCGATCTGATCGATGCGGAAACAGCCGATGCCGCCGCCAATGCCGCTGGACAATTGGCCGGGGCCATCCGGCAGCGGATCGCGCCGGTCTACCAAAGCCTTACCGAAATTTGCAGCCATTATCACGCTGTGCTGGATTATCCCGATGAGGATATCCCCGATTTTCAGCTGACGGACTTTTCTCAGCAGCTTGCCCAGGCAGGGGAGCAGCTGAACCGGCTGCTGTCTACGGCGGAGCGGGGGAGAATTTTGAAAAACGGGGTTCGCGTGGCTCTTATTGGCCGGCCCAACGCGGGAAAATCCAGCTTGCTCAACGCCTTGGCAGGCTATGAGCGGGCCATTGTCACCGCTGTTGCCGGCACCACCCGGGATACGGTGGAGGAAACGATCCGCCTTGGCCAGGTGCCTGCCAGGATCATCGATACCGCCGGCATCCGGCAAACGGCGGATGAGATCGAGGCGCTGGGCGTAGAGCGCTCCCGCCAGGCGGCGGAGGGGGCGGATCTGGCCATGTTCATCTGTGACGGCAGCCAGCCCTTAACCCAGGAGGATGATGAGGCCATGGCCGCGGCCCGTTTGGCCCCCCGGTCCATAGCGGTGGTCAATAAGCTCGATCTGCCCCGGCGGGTGTTTCGCTTGCAGCTGTCCTTTGACCCCATTTTCTTTGTCTCCGCCAAAACCGGAGAGGGCCTTGCCGCCATTGGGGAGTATGTGTCCCAGTGCTTTGCGGCCGATCTACCCTGCGACGGCGGCATTCTCACCAATACCCGCCAGGCCGATGCCCTTACCCGGGCCAAAGAGGCCTTGGATCGGGCCGCTGAAGCCATCGATCAGGGCGTTACGCCCGATGCGGTGCTTACAGAGATCGAGCTTGCTCTGGAGTGCTTGGGGGAGCTTACCGGTGCCACTGTCCGGGAGGATATCACCCAGGATATTTTCCGCCGGTTCTGCGTGGGAAAATAAGGGAGGAGTACGCATATGGTGTATTTGGATAATTCCGCTACCACCAAGCCCTGCGCCCAGGCGGTGGAGGCGGTGTGTCAGGCCATGACCCAGGCCTGGGCTAACCCCAGCTCAACCCATAGCCTTGGCGTTGCCGCCGCCCGGCAGCTGCGCCAGGCCCGCCAGCAGGTGGCCCGGGCCATGGGCGCTCAGGATAACCGGGTGTTTTTTACCTCCGGCGGTACTGAGGCGGATAATTGGGCCATCTTTTCCGCCGCCCGGCGGCTGGGCAAACGAGGGCGGCATATCATCACCACCGCCGTGGAGCATCATGGCGTGTTGGCCCCCATGAAGCAGCTGGCCGATCAAGGCTTTTCGGTAACCTGCCTTGTGCCCGACAGCCAGGGGCGGATCACCTTGGATCAGCTCCAGCAGGCCCTTCAGCCAGATACCATATTGGTGTCCATCATGATGGTCAATAATGAGACCGGCGCGGTCATGCCCATCGGCCCCATGGCCCGGCTGACCCACCGCTTGGCCCCCCAGACCCTTTTCCATACCGATGCTGTCCAGGGATTGTTTAAGGTGCCCTTCCGGGCTATGACCCTGGGGGCGGATATGATTACCGTCAGCAGCCATAAGATCCATGGACCCAAGGGGGCGGGCGCGCTGTTTGTCCGCCAGGGCTTGACCCTGCCGCCTCTGCTTTATGGCGGCGGACAGGAGTCCGGCTACCGCTCCGGCACCGAAAATGTGCCCGCCATTTTGGGCTTTGGGGCCGCTTGCGCTGCCGGTCAGCCCACCCTCTCCCAGGATATCGCCCGAGAAACCCAGCTTAGGGACTATTGCCTGGCAGGCTTGGCCCAAATCTCCGGCGTTGTGGTCATCGGCCAGCCGGAAGCGCCCCATATCCTCTCCTTGTCTGTCCCGGGCCTTCGCTCCCAGGGGCTGATCAATTGCCTGCAGGATATGGACATTTACGTTTCTGCCGGTTCCGCCTGCGCCAAGGGCCACCGCAGCCATGTGCTGGAGACCATGGGGCTGCCGGCAGAGGTTATGGACGGCGCTATACGGGTGTCCCTCAGCCGGTATACCACCCGCGAGGAGATCGACCGCTTCCTAGCGGCCTTGCCCCAGGCCATACACCGGTTGTCCTAAATATAAAAGCTCCCACAGCATCCAAAGGGGTTGCCTTTGTGGTGCTGTGGGATTGTCTTATGTGCCAAAATAGGAATAATGCATGTAGTCTTTTTTCCCTGAGTTCCAGTAGATACCCCGGGTGAAGCCATACTTGGCAAAGATCTTGTCGATGGAGCCGCCTACCGGAATGGAGTATTCGCTTCGCTCGGGGTCAAAGAAGCTGCCGGTGATGGCCGTGCCGTCCGAATCGCAGTAGTAGTTTTCGTTGGCGTTGATGTCAATGGCCAGACCCGGCGTATGCTCGGATTTGCCCGCGTTGGCCCGGTAGCCGCCGATGGAGTGGATGGGAGGCTTCTCCGGCAGATTGTAGATCTCCTCAAAGATCGCCGCCACAATGGGGGCGATGTTTTTATGAATCGTCAAGGAAAATTGCCGGGTATATTTGCTGCCATTGCTGGCTAAATCCCAGACGTTGATTTTAATGGTGGTCATCTGGGCCTGAGATTCCGCCGTTGTGGTGTATACCAGCCGGGGGTCGTCCACTACCTCGCCAAAAACCAGCATGCACTTGTCCGCGTAGTACAGGGGCACCACTAGGCCCGGCACATTGCCGCTGACCTCGCAATACGCCCGTAAGCCGTTGCTGGTTTCCGCCACAATCATAGCCGTGCCAAATCCGGTGCAGTGTACCACGCCCTGCAGGCTCACCGTCGCCACATCCTGGTTGGTGGAGTACCAAACCACCGTCTGATTGGTGGCGGAAATGGGGGAAACGCTGGCCGTAAGCGTTACGGTGTCACCTTTGTTCATGGTAAGCGTGTTCTGGCTTAGGGTGATCTCTGTGGGGAGCATCGGCTCCCAATCCTGTACCGGCTGTTGCTTTTCCGCCACACGCAAAAACATGGTTGCCGCCTCTGCCCGGGTGGTGATTTTTTGGGGCTGGAAGCTTACCCCACCTGCCGCCGGGATACCTTGGATCACCCCGCCGCCGGCCAGCCGTTGGGCGCTGTTGGTGGCCCAGGGAGAGATATCCTCACTGTCGGTAAAGGTCGTGTCGGCATTTGTCTCCGGCAGATCCATACCCAAAGCGTTCAGCATGGCGGAAATAAAGGTAGCCGCTTGCTCCCGGGTCACCGGCATATCCGGGGAAAACGCACCGGTGCCGGTACCCTTGGCGATGCCCATGTGCACCGCCCAGGAGAGATAGGGGGCGTAATAGCTGTTGGCGTTTACATCTTGAAAAATGTTGGACAGGTTGTCTGTGGGCCATTGGGCCGGGTCGACGTCGGCCGCCTTGCCCAATACCTTGATAAACATGGCGCGGGTCATCTGGTCGTCGGGGCCAAAGCCGCCGTTGTCATATCCATTAAATAACCCCAGCTGCGTGGCCTGGTCTATGTAGCTCTCTGCCCAGTGGCCGGCGGTGTCGTTGTAGCTGGCCGCGCTGACGGAGGGAATTACGCTTAGCATCAGCAAAGCGGCCACCCCGCCGGCAATCCATCGTCGCATGATGATTCCTCCTGTGTTCGTTACAAATTTTAACTAATTATAGCATAAGAATGACAAAAAAGCAACAGCAAGGTTAGGTGGGGGAGGGAAAAAAGAAAAAAAGGAAAAAAGGGGGTTGACAAA
>CAYVWG010000081.1:0-3669 GCA_964455425.1 uncultured Oscillospiraceae bacterium
ACCAAGGCAGCCCTTAAGGCCGCCACCGCCGCCGCCGAGGAGGTAGACGAAACCAGCCTGCCCTCCTATCGGGAGCTGACGCTCCAGCTGACCGCTACAGAGGTGGTTCAGCTGGCCAGCGGCGGAACGGTATATCTTAGCGGGGCTGAGACAAATTCGGATGACGACGTGGAGCAGAGCGGCGAGCTGCGTTTTGCCCGGGCTACTCTGGCCCTGGAAAGCGACATTGCCATGAACTTCTATGTGAAGGACGCCGTGCTGGAGGGCTACAGCGATCCCTATGTGGTGTTCACCAAGGCGCTGTATGACGCCGACGGCAGCGTGACCGGCACGGAAACGGAAACGGTGAGCGTTTCCACCGCCAGAACCCTGACCGACGGCACAAGCTACCAGGTATTTACCTTCGCGGGCATCAACGCCACGGAGATGGGCAGCACGGTGACGGCCACCTTGTACGCCAGCAAGGACGGCGCGCTTTATGCCGGAACAGCTCTGGAGTACAGCGTTTTGCAGTACGCCACCAACATGCTGGCCAAGGATCTTGGCGACAGCCTGGACACCCTTTTGGTGGACATGCTGAACTACGGCACGGCCGCTCAGGAATACTTTGGCTACAACACAGCGAACCCAGTCAATGCCGGGCTGACCGACAGCCAGAAAGCCAAGGCCACCCAAACCGCTCCGGAGCTAAGCTCCGCCACTCAGCTGACGAAGAACGACGGCGCCACGGTGCACTTTAAGAGCGCTTCTCTGTCGCTGGAGGAAAAGGTAACCATGAACTTCTACCTGGATCTGAGCGGCTACACCGGCCAGGCGGAGGATCTGCGGCTAAGCATCCAATACACCGACGCGGCGGGCGATACCCAAACGGCGGTGGTGGATGGCAGCGCCTTTGTCCAGCGTGTGGTAGATGGCAAGACCTATTACGCGGCTGCCTTTGACGGCCTTACCGCCGCCCAGATGCGGACGGTCTGCCAGGTCAGCGTGGTCGAACGGGCCAGCGGCGCCGAGGTTGGCGACAGCCTGCGTTACAGCATTGAATCCTACGCCGCCGCCAAGCAAAGCAGCGAAGAGCTTGGCAGCTTGGTTGAGGCAATGATGGGCTATGGCGATTCCGTCGCCCGTTACTTCGCCGAGTAAGGAGGAAAGAGAAATGAAAAAACCCTATATCTCTCCCCATTTGGAGGTGGAGCAGTTTTCCCTGACCCAGCAGCTGGCCGCGTGCGAATTACTCATCCACTCCTTGGACAGCGCGTGTGTGCTAGCCACGCCGGGCCTGCCACCCTCCGCCTGGGATCTGGCAAACGCGGGGGTCTTTATAAGCGGATGTACATTTGAACCCACCGGTATGGACGAGCTGGACGGCATTTGCTACAACACCTCCATCAACGCGGGCTGGAAATCCTAAGTGGACGCCAGCCGGTTTGCGGTACGCATCGGCGGGATCTCCCTGGGGCTGATTCCCCAGTTCCCCATGGAGATCCCCGCGGATTTGCTGCCCTTCCTCGTCGCCTGGGAAAATCCCCGGGAGCAATACGCGGTTGAGCTGCTGCGGGCTCCGCTGCGCCCCACGGGGGAACTGGTTTCCTCCGCGGGCCGGCAGCAGATCTACCGGCAGGAACACGGTTGGCTGCGGGTATATCCCAGCTACCAAGACCGCTTTGGCCGCGCCGCGGCCTGCGATCTGCGCGAGGACGGCCGCCACCGGCTGCTGCTTCCGGCGGGCTTCCGGCAGGAATACCAAAAGCCGCGGATGATGAGCTACCTGCTGGGCTTGGAGTGGATTTATATGCGCCACGGCGCGGGGCTGCTTCACAGCTCGGCGGTGATGCTGGAGGGGAAAACTGTGCTCTTTTCCGGTCCCTCCGGCATTGGCAAGTCCACGCAGGCAAAGCTTTGGCAGCGGCGCTTTGGGGCGGAAATTCTCAACGGCGACCGCTGCCTAATCGTTTCGAAAGAGGAAGGTTTTTGGGGCTACGGCTCCCCGGCCTGCGGTTCCTCCGGTATCCGCAAACCGGCTGGCGCGCCCATTGCCGGCATTTTCCTTCTGGGTCAGGCCCAGGAAAACCGGGTGTATGTCCCGCCGCCCGCCAAGGCATTCGCGGCTTTGTACCGTGAGATGACCGTCAACCCTTGGGACAAGGTGTTTTTAGACCGGATGCTGACGCTTTTACAAGCAGTAACCCAGAGCCTTCCCATATTCTGCCTGGACTGCCTGCCGGAGGTTTCGGCGGCGGATTTGGCAAGGAAGGCCCTTCGGCTATAGAAAGGCAAAAATATGAAACATAATCGATTAAAAAGGTGGCTATCTCTGGCGGTAACGGCGGCGCTCATTGTTTCCGCGCTAAGCGGAATTGCCCTTGCGGCGGACAGCAACAATACCAAGCTGCAAAAGCTGACGGATAGTTATACATACCTCAGCGAAAACGGCGTATTTACGCTGACCAGCGCCTCCCGCTTTTATGTGGTGAGCAGCAGCGAGCCGGACGAGGATTTGACCGAAACCGCCCAGCTGATCAGCTCCCAATTTGCCGCCGCCGCCAAGCCCACAAGCGCCACGCTGCCCATCGTGTGGGGCGTGAAGGACTGGGCCAAAAGCGGAGATGTGATCTTGTACCTGACCTCCGGCTTTAATGCGGATGCTTACAAAATTGTGGTGAACTCCAGCAATATCACCATTTCCGCCAGCGACACCGACGGCCTGCTTTACGGGGCAAACCAGGTGCTGAAATATATGATTACCAGCGGCGGATGCAGCGTCAGCGGCTGTGAAATTACCGACGCGCCGGACACCGCCGAGCGGATCTTGCAGTTGGACTGCGCAAGAAAATATTGGACGGTGAATTGGATCAAAAATCTGATTCGTGAGGCCTCATGGATGGGCTATAACTGCTTGCAGCTTCATCTGACCGAGGATCAAGGCTGCCGCGCCAATATTTGGCGGGACAGCAGCGGCAACGTGGTGACCGACTGCAATGGGAACGATTTTTCCTGGATCATCGGCGCGAATGCCGTAAGTTGGAACACAAACTACCGTGACGGCGACAACTTCTACAATCGGGACGAGCTGCTGGATATTATTCAAACGGCACAGAAATACCATATGGAGGTCATCCCTTCCGTGGATGTTCCTACCCACAGCGACGCCATTATTGCCAAATTCAAAGCGAATTTCTCATCCACCCCATTTACCTTCACATACAATGGGACAACCTACAGCAAAAGCGGCGACATTGGCGTATCCAACGGCTGCACGCTGAATATTGTGGATGGGCAATCCCGGTATCTGCTTTTTGCCTTGGTTCAGGCCTACGCTGACTTCTTTGCCAGCCAAGGCTGCACCAAATTCGGCCTGGGCGGCGACGAGGTCACCGGCGTGCCGATGAGCGATTGGGCCAGTTCGGAATATACCAGAAACAACGGAGGCCAAAACGGCAAGGATGCCATCGTGATATTTTTTAACGATTTGGCCGCTATGCTGAAAAACAAAGGGTTCACCTGCCGGGTATATAATGACTGCCTGTTCGGCACCGACATGTACACCACCACCTCAGGGTGGAGTACGGATTCCACCCAGGCCACTGTGGCGCTGGATGCAAGCATCCAGGTTCAGTTTTGGGATATTCAAGACTCTTATCAGACGGTTGCGCAAATCCAAAGCTCCGGCAG
>CAYVWG010000081.1:3769-6022 GCA_964455425.1 uncultured Oscillospiraceae bacterium
TGGGGCGACTGGGCCGGCTGGTGCTCGGAGACAAATGTATGGAACGGCATCGACAGCAGCCGCACCTATAATCTCATCGACCGCATGTGGTCCAATGCCATCAAGCAGTGGAATTGGGACGTCAACAGCAGCCTGAGCTACAGCGACTACAGCAGCTATGTGAGCCAGGTACGGCACTTCCCCGGCTACAGCAGCTGCAGCGCCAGCACCTCTCTGCCTGCGGCTAAGGCCCTAAGCCAGGCCACCCTGGCCGATCACTCCGCGCTGCAAACGCTGCTTGCCAGAACCTATCCGGAAAGCAGCTACACCCCGGAAAGCTACGCCGTGTACTATGCTGCCCGGCAAGCTGCCTTGACCACCGATGCTGATGTCGCCGCCACGGAAGAGGAGCTGGCAAACTGCTGCGCGGCGCTGGAAGCGGCCATCAAGCAACTGGTGATATCGGTGCAGGTGGTGTACAAAACCATGGTAGGCGATACGGCGGTGGAGCTATGGAGCGAGTCACTGAACGTGCAGGCGCTGGGGCAGATCTTTACCCTGGAGCTGCCCGGAATGATCGGTTATCTTCCCAGCTGGGCCTCGGGGGCGGAGTTGACCCGCAGCTCGGTGAACCTGCTTAGCGGCGTGGTTTCCGGCGTGTTCCAGGGCCAGGAGATTACGGTGTGGTTTGACAACGCGCCCAACGCGTCGGCGCTGGAGCAGGCGCTTAGCCAGGCCGTTACCGAGCAGGGAAGCTACACCAGTGAAAGCTGGACGGCATACACCACGGTGCTAAGCAGCATCCAGAGTCAATATGATGCAGTAAAGGACGATTTGGCCAACAGCGTCCGGCAGGAGCAGATCGACCAGTGGCTGCAAGAGCTTTCCGCGGCTACCACCCAACTGGTAGCGGAAGTCGAAGGAGGGACGGCCATCTTGTCTGTGACCAAGACCAGCGCTACGGTGTCTCCCGGCAAGCTGTCTTGTCTGGTGGTGACCACCTCCATGGACGTTACGTCATTGACTGTACAAGACGCAGCCGGCAGCGAGGTAAGCCTCCACACCTGCCAAGCCACAACGGTGACCACCGAGGACGGCACGGCGAAAAAGTGGTCGGTGGCCTATGTGGTAAACGATACCGGCGAGCAAACCTACACCGTGAAGGCCATCGGCAATAGCACAGTTACACAGACGGTGACGGTGCTTTGCCAATGATAAGCGAAGGAGCCGAAATCAAAAAGCGGCTACTGTATAAGGCAGCGCTAAAGGGCGTCCCCCTAAGCGGCGGCTTTGAGCTGACGCCCCGGTGCAATTTCCGTTGCCCCATGTGTTATGTCCGGATGACCCCGGAGCAGATGGCTCCTGTGGGCCGGGAACGGACGACCCAGGAATGGCTTGCCTTGGCCCAAGAGGCCAAGGCCGCCGGAATGGCCTTTTTGCTCCTTACCGGCGGCGAACCCTTTCTGCGGCCAGATTTTGTGGAAATCTATCGAGGCTTGGCGGAAATGGGGCTGTCCATCTGCATCAACACCAACGGCGCTTTGCTGGGGGAGGAAATCCGGCAGGTATTTGCCCAATATCCCCCGGCCTATCTGAACATCACCTTGTATGCCACCTCCCGGGAGGGATACGCCCGCCAATGCCTGGCGGCGGAGGGCTATGACCGGGTGATGGATGCCCTGGCCTGGTGCAAGGCCCAGGGAATTTTGGTGAACCTAAACGCTACCATAAGCCCCAGCAACAAGGGCCAGTGGCGGCAGATCGCGGATTTTGCCAAGGCGGAGGGCTATGTTTTGCGGCTCACCAGCTACAGCTTTCCGCCGGAAAGGGCCGGGGGACGGCAGGATTTCCAACGCCTGGCCCCGGAAGAGGCGGGAAGGATCTGCGCCCAAAGCGACGCGTACATTTTGCCGCCGGAGGTTCTGCAGCGGCGGATTAAGCGACTGGAGGAGCTGCCCGCAGGTGACCGCGCAGCCGTGGGAGAGCATCTGCGGTGCTTTGCCGGGCGGTCTCAGTTCTGGGTGAGCTGGGACGGCAGGCTGATGCCCTGCGGTATGCTGAGCACCCCCTGTGCCGATCCCTTTGCCCAGGGATTTGCTGCGGCATGGGGGCAGATCCAGGAGCAGACGGCAAAAATCACCCTTTGCCCGGAGTGCTCAGGCTGCCCCGACAAGAGCACCTGCACCAACTGCGCCGCTGTGACCTTCACCGAAACCGGGCGGTTTGACGGCCGGCCGGACTACATGTGCCGGTTCAACCGGGCCATGCGGGAGG
>CAYVWG010000082.1:0-5898 GCA_964455425.1 uncultured Oscillospiraceae bacterium
GATGGAACATGGGGGAGTGGGTGGCGTCGGCCTCGTCCTTGCGGAACACCCGGCCCGGGGCCAAAATGCGGATGGGGGGATGCTTCATGGCCTCCATGGCGCGGATCTGCATGGGGGAGGTCTGGGTACGCAAGAGCACGGAGCTGTCTTGGGCCAGGTAGAAGGTGTCGGACCAGTCTCTGGCCGGATGGCCCTCTTCGGTGTTTAGCTTGGTGAAGTTGTACTCTGCCAGCTCCACCTCCGGCCCTTCCAGGATTTGAAAGCCCATGCCGATAAAAATTTCCTTTGCCTCGTCCAAAGCGATGCTCATGGGATGACGGTGGCCCAGCTGCACCTGGCTGCCGGGGATGGTAACATCCACCGCCTCCTGGCGAAGCTTGGCGTCCATAGCCGCGGCGGCAAGCTCCGCCTTCCGGGACTCTAGTTTGCTCTCAATAGCGCTGCGGACGGTGTTGGCGATCCGGCCGGCGGCGGGACGCTCTTCTGGGGAAAGGCGTCCCATGGTTTTGAGCACGGCGGTAAGCTCGCCCTTTTTGCCCAGCAACCGTACCCGCAAGGCTTCCAGCTCGGATGCGTCTTTGGCCTGTTCCAGAGCAGCTATGGCAGAGCTGCGGATCTGTTCCAGTTTTTCTCTCATGGTATATCTCCTTCAACAATGATGTGCAAAAAAATACACACAGCCGTTTCCCCTTGGGGACGAAAGACTGTGCTTCCGCGGTACCACCCGCAATTCGCCCCTATTGGGCGCAACTTTTATGGCGGATAACGGCGCCTCCGGCACGCCCTACCCGGACAAACGTCCTTCAGGCGGCAGCTCATGGGGGAAAGCCTGGACAGGCGGCTTTAGGCGCTTACAGCAACCGCACCTTCTCTGGCAAAGCCTTGCCTGGCAGACGACCCAATCATTGCAGATCAATTTATATGCGCTAGTATATCACACAAAGCTTTTCTTGGCAAGATAAGATTATCCTTTTTCTGCCGCCCGGGCCAGGCGTTCTCGCTCGGCCTGGGACAAGCGCAGATATTGGGGGACAACGCCAAGAGCGGACTGCCCGCCGCCTTGTTTTTGCAGGGAAAGGCCGGCCAAGGCCACGCCGGCGGCCCGTTGGTGGCGCAGATGCTCCGGGGCAAGGGTCAGATCCATTTCCGGCAGGGCATCGCGGCACAGCTTGGCGCCGTCTCCCACCAGCAAAATGGGGGCAGGTTGGCGGGAAAGCTCCTGGGCCAAAGCGTCAATGGCGATGGCCCGGTCAGGGCAAAGCCGGCGGAGGACGCCATTGTGGCAGGAAAACAGGGCGTTGTACACCTGCTGCCGCCGGGCGTCCATAACGGCGCAAATGACGCCTGGCCAGTAGCTTGCGTTGTAGGCCATGGCCTCTAGCGTGGATACCGGCAGGCAAGGGATATCCCTGCCCCAGCAAAAGCCCTTGGCCGCTGCCGCGCCGATACGGATGCCGGTAAAACTGCCAGGGCCATTGGCATAGGCCAGGTAATCCACCTGCTCGGGGGCAAGATCACAGTTGGCCAGCAGATCCTGCGCCATTTTCATCAGAGTGCGGCTGTGGGTCTGGCCGCTGTTTTGGAAGTATTCTCCCAGCAGTGTGCCATCTTGCAGCAGGGCCGCAGAGGCGGCTTTGGCGGAGGTTTCAAAGGCTAAGATCATCATACAAATCGCCTCCTGTAATGATAATGCGGCGGTGCTCCGGCTGGCCGTCTACCTTTTCAATGGTTACGGTTATGGGGCACTCCAAAGCCTCGGAAACATGCTCGCTCCACTCCACGGCACATATGCCGCCTCGGGAGAGATAATCCTCCCAGCCAATGTCAAACAGCTCGTCGGTAGAGCTAAGGCGGTACATGTCAAAGTGAAACAAGGGCAGCCTGCCGGACAGGTATTCGTGGACAATGGTGTAGGTAGGGCTAGTTACGCTTTCTTTGCAGCCTAGGCCCTGGGCTACTCCCCGGGTAAAGGCAGTTTTGCCGGCCCCCAGATCGCCCCGATAGGCCAGCACATCCCCCGGCCGGAGCCTGGCGGCCAGGGCTTTGCCCAAGGCTTCGGTTTGTTCGGGGCCGATGGTGGTGTAAACCATAAATACGTCGCTTCCCTCCCCCATGAAGATGGTAGTAGTATAGCACACAGGGCAGAATTTTGCAAAAGATGTTTACAGCAAGAGGAAAAAATGATAGAATACCCATAAGCATCTTGGGGAGGTGAGGCCGGTGCGCAAGCTTTGGGGCGGCATACAGGAGTTTTTCCGCCACGGCGATTTGCTGCTGTTGCTGCTGTGTGTGGGCACAAGCATTTTCGGCATGGTCATTGTGGCCAGTGCCACAAACTACATGGGATCCGGGCGATATGTGCTGATCCAGGGCGTGGCGCTGGTGATTGGCGTTGTACTTTACATCGCTATGTCTCTGATGGATGTGGAGATATTGGCAGAGCACCGGCTGTTTTTAACGGTGTTTAATACCGTGGCCCTGGGCGCGCTGCTGATTTGGGGCGCTGAGGGTACCGGCGGCAACCGCAGTTGGCTGGACTTTTCCTTTTTGCCATTTAATATCCAGCCGGCGGAAATTTGTAAAATCGCCTTTATCATCATCCTGGCCAAAACCATGAGCATCCACAGCAGCAATGTTTCGTCTTTGAAATCCGTGGGTTCCATCGCGCTGCATACGGTGTATATTTTTGGACTAATCGTGGTAATCTCTCAGGATGCCGGCGTGGGCTTGGTATTTATCTTTATCTTCCTGGTTATGGCCTATGTGGGCGGCGTCCGGGGCTGGTGGTTTTTGGGCGGCTTTGCCGCCATCGCGGCGGTGTTTCCCCTGGTATGGATCAAATTTGTACGCAGCGATCAGAAAGATCGCATCCTCATGTTTTTTGACGCTACCATCGATCCTAGCGGCGAGGGCGTCCGCTGGGATACCAATAGAAGTTTGTCTATGCTTTCCGGCGGCGGGGTGTCCGGCCAGGGACTGTTTAGCGGCTCTATGACCCAATCCGGCTCCATTGCCGCCCAGCACACGGACTTTATTTTTTCCACCATTGGAGAGGAGTTGGGGCTGATCGGCTGTTTGTTTACCCTGGCGCTGCTGGCGCTGATCATTGTCCGGTGTGTCTGGGTGGGGATGAAAACCCCCAATTATATGAACCGTCTGGTGTGCATGGGCATTGCGGCTATGATGATTTGCCAGGTGCTCATCAACGTGGGCATGTGTATCGGGGTGTTTCCGGTTATCGGCCTGACCTTGCCCTTTATTAGCTATGGCGGCAGCTCCATCATTACCATGTTTTTGGCTATGGGGCTGGTATCCGGTATTCATATGCGGCCGGATCCGGATGCCAAATCCCACTATATTCGAGCAAAATACGATTGATGCAGCAAAATTTCGCATAAAAAATGCTTTCGCTTCATAAGCTGTCTAGGAGGTGGCTGTTATGAAACGAAAGCTTTTTCTTTTTGCGGCCCTGGCTTTTTTGCTTACCAGCTTGGTCTATGCGCGGCAAGAGCCTATACGGTGGGTGGATTTTGATGTAAGCTGCCAAGCAATGAAAGCGGCCTTGCGGCTGGATATGGAGTCTCAGGAGCAGGACCAGCCCATATCCTGGATCGATATTTTGGCCCTGGCGGCAACCCACGCAGGCAGCGGCAAATTTTCGGTGGACGCGGTGGAAAAGGCGGCAAAGGAGCTGCAGGGGAACGAAAGCCCAGAGGAATTTTTGGGCAAGCAATATCCCTATTTCCAGTATTATCAACAGGCATATGAGGGCGTGCTGGGGGGCCTTGTGGGTAACTTTGCCATTCAATTGAGCAGCGGGGAGTGGGTTAGCAGCTATGGGCTGAAAGCCTTTTCTCCCATTGCCGCCGGATACTGGTACAGCCATTATGAGGATTTCGGCGTATCCCGAAGTTACGGTTTTGCCCGGCGGCACCTGGGCAACGACCTGATGGGCGGCTTAGGCACGCCGATCGTATCGGTGGAAAGCGGAACCGTGGAGGCTCTGGGCTGGAATCAGTATGGAGGCTGGAGGATCGGCATCCGTTCTTTGGACAAAAAGCGCTATTACTATTACGCCCACCTGCGGCAAGACACGCCCTATGCTCCCGGGCTGAAGGAGGGAGACAGGGTAACCGCCGGGCAGGTCATCGGCTTTATGGGTCGGACAGGCTATTCTACCACGGAAAATGTGAACAACATCGACACGGTGCATCTGCACTTTGGCATTGAGCTGATTTTTGATGAAAGCCAAAAGGACGGCAATAACGAGATCTGGATCGACGCCTACGACATTGTCGAGCTGCTGGCCAGCCACAGAAGCTCTATCTGCCTGGATCAGGAAAGCAAGACCTGGAGCCGGGTATATCCCTATAAAGATTTGGATGAACCGTAGTTTCCACTGATTTTTCCCGTTGACAACCTAGGACGTTTGTGGGAAAATGATGGCAAAAGGAGGCTACAGGTCATGGAGAGCTTAACCGTAACCTGCCGTTATTGCGGCAAACAAATTCAGATCCCCCAGGGATTGGCGCAATTTTCCTGTGTGTATTGCGGGGAAAAGATGACCCTGGAGGAGGTGCGGCCCAAAAAAGATGCCCCGCTGGTGCGGGAAGAGGACAGGCTGTATGTTGACGAGCATCTGATCGACTGTGTGCGCAACTATCCGGAGTATGCCAAGCATTTTACCAAGAAAGACTTTGAAAACAGCTTTTTTGCCTATCGCCATGGCATCAGCGAAACCTTTGAGGTGCTTGACCGGTATATCCGGGCAAATTATCTGCGCCGGGAGGAGCTGATTGAGCAGTATGCCCGGCAGTTTATTGTCCAGCGGGAGGAATACCTCAGTCAAGACCGCCGGTACCAGCACAAAACCACCCGCAGCCGGTATATGTTTGACAATAAGCTTACCCTCTGCTGGTTTACCATCCCGGCCATTCGCCATTTGAATTTGACCATCAGCGAGGATTTTGCCCAAGCCATTCATGACCAGTATGTCCTGCGTTACCCCGGAGACGATTTTACCCCGGGCACATTTAATGAGCTGGCGGCAGGCTTCCGCAATAGAAAGCTGTGCTTTATTACCACTGCGGTTTGTGCCTTTGAGGGTAAGCCCGATAACTGCCCGGAGCTGGAAAGCTTCCGCCATTTTCGGGATACCTGGCTGTGCCGCCAGGAGGGTGGACAGGCCCTGATCGACCAATACTACGAAATTGCCCCTATGGTGGTAGCCTGCATCGACTACGCTGACAACCGCGCCGCCCGCTATCAGGAACTGCGGCAGCGCTGGCTCGATGCCTGCTATCAGGCCATTGGCCGGGGAGAAAATGAGCGCTGCCGGGACATCTACATAGATATGGTGCAGACGCTGGAAAAGCGCTATGGCCTGGACCAATGATCCAAATGCAGAATTGGCGGAAAATATGGCGCTACTGGGGATAAAGCCCTTTTGCGCCCCGCTGGGCCGGCAAAAGCACGCTAGGATGTACGGATGCTGACGCTAAACCAATACTGCCATCGGGAATTTGGGGAAAAGCTATATAAGCTCAGTCTCAACGCCGGCATGACCTGTCCCAACCGAGATGGCACATTAGATCACCGAGGGTGCGTATTCTGCTCGGCTGGCGGCTCCGGGGATTTTATTCCTTCCGGAGATATCGAAGCCCAGATTCAAAAAGCTAAGGCTCTGGTCAGCCGTAAATTTAGCGGTAGCCATTATATTGCGTATTTTCAGGCATTTACCAATACATACGCCCCGGTTCAGCGCCTGGCGGAAATTTTCTACCCGGTGATCCGGCGGGAGGATATTCGGGTGCTGGCCATCGCCACCCGGCCGGATTGCCTGAGTGAGCCGGTGCTGAAGCTGCTGGGGGAGCTAAACCGCATTAAGCCTGTGTGGGT
>CAYVWG010000083.1:0-5685 GCA_964455425.1 uncultured Oscillospiraceae bacterium
CCCTGTTGCAGAAATCGATCACATCCTCATCGATGAGCATGCCGTTTGTGGTCAGGGTAAAGCGGAAGTTTTTGCCCTTCTCCTTTTCTATAGACCGGGCGTAGGCTACCAGCTGCTTTACCACGTCCCAGTTCATCAGCGGCTCCCCGCCGAAAAAATCCACCTCCAGATTGGTGCGGGACCCGGAGTTTTCAATCAGAAAATCCAATGCCCGCTTGCCCACGGCAAAGGACATCCGCCCACGCTCCCCGTGGAATTCTCCTTGGTTGGCAAAGCAGTAGGCGCAGCTTAGGTTGCAAATATGGGCCACATGGAGACAAAGGGCCTTCACCACATTGCCGCTGCGGGCCTTGAAGGCTCCGGCCATATCGGCAAAGGTGTCTGGGGTGTAAAGCTTGCCAGCGGCGCGAAGGGACTTTACGTCCTTTAGGCAAAGGGCCAGATCCTCACGGGTGACGTCCGCTTTGTGGCCATATTTTTCCTCCATGGCGTGGAGAAGCTCTTCCTCCTCCAGCTTGGGCAATAAAGCGATGATGTCGTAGGCCACGTCGTCCACCACATGAACCGCGCCGGAGCAGGTGTCTAAAACGATGTTAAAGCCGTTAAGCTTGTACTGATGTACCATTGTGTTCCTCCCAGTGATAAAGCGCCACCCAAAGGCGGCGCTTTATCGCGTTACTTGTTTTCGTTCTCGCAGGGCTGGTTGGCAACACCGCAGCTGGTCTTGCAGGCAGATTGGCAAGAGGTCTGACACTCACCGCAGCCGCCGTTTTTGGCGCTGGCGCAGAGATTGCGGGTTTCCAGGGTTTTGATTCTTTCCATTGTTGTGCTCTCCTTACAATCACTGGGCACACCACCCAGTATAGTTCTGCCCAAAGTATACCACACAAACAAGCCGCCGTCAAGCTAAGGAACGCAGGAATCTGACGTTGGTGGGGGGCAGAAAGGGGAGAGGCCTAGTCGGTGCGCAGGGCCAGCACAGGATCCTTCCTTGCTGCCTTTTTGGCGGGGATCAGGCCGCCAATCAGGGTCAACACCACGCTGAGCACCACCAAAACCACAGCCCCCACCGCCGGCAGGGCGGCGTTGACCTGGGTTGTTCCCGCCAAGGCATGGATGATCAGATTGCCGGGGATCAGCAGCAGCAGGCTCACCCCTATGCCGATCAGCCCGGCGCATAACCCCACAATGATGGTTTCCGCGTTAAACACCTGGGAGATATTCTCCTTAGACGCCCCAAGAGAACGGAGAATGCCGATCTCCTTGGTGCGCTCCAGCACGGAAATGTAGGTGATAATGCCGATCATAATGGAGGATACCACCAAGGATACCGCCACAAAGGCAATGAGTACATAGGAAATCACGTGAATAATGGTGGTCACAGAGGACATCAGTATGCCGACATAATCGATATAGGTGATCTGATCGTTTTCTTCCACTGTGTCGTTGTAGGCGGTGATGCAGTCGTAAATGGCGTCCTTGTTTTCAAAGCTGTCGGTGTAGATGCTGATGGCCGAAGGCGCATCTAAACTGACCACGCCGAACTGGCTGAGGTTGTCCTCGTAGCTGCCGGTAGAGATGTAGCTGTCATAGAAGCGCAGCATTGCCTGGTCGTCGGGATTTTGCAGATATGCGTCCAACCCGGCAGCCTGGGCCGCCTCGTCCATCTGGGAGGCGCCGGGGTTTAGTTGCTGGAAAATTGCTGCCTTCTCCGACAGCCCAAGGCCGGATAAATAGGCCACCGCGTCGGCAATTTTGCTTTTCTCATCCACAGGGGAGAAGGCCAGGCCGTTGAGCACATTGGTCTGGTCATCCGCCTGTTGGGCTAGCACTACCGGGCTTTGGTTGGTATGGTCGATGAGATAGTATACCAGCTCCTGGGTGTAGCCCACAGCCCCGTTGATGGTCAGCCCCGCGCCGTCCTCTTTCTGCCGGATAATGCCGGTAACGGTCAGCGGCAGCGCCTTGCCCTCCACCAGCTGGGCCGTGGCCTGACCGTCCTGCAGCAGGCTGGTAAATTGGCCGTTTTCCGTTTCGGTGTAGGTGTCGCAGGCAGGCAGAAGGTAGAAGGTGTGGCCGCAAAGCTCGCTGTATTGCCACTGGTAATCCTGGGTGGGGATGGCCTGGCCTTCGTCGATTTTTTCTATGAGCTGCTTGTATTGGCTGGCCGGCAGGATGCCCAGCTGGTAAAGCACAGTAGTGGGCAGCTCGTTTTTGCTGTCCAGCACCAGAACCACCTGGTCGTAGGCTGTGGGCCAGTCGCCATATACCAGGTCATAGCTGTCGCCGATGGCTGGGCTGATGCTGTCTCCGTTTCTGCCCGGCAGCAGTTGGGTGAAATTGCTGGCGGTGCTTTGCATCTGATCCATCATGGTGCCGGAATAGACCTGGCTTTCCGTCAGATTGCTGCCATCGGTGTTTACCAGCGTCCCCTCCGGATCATAGGCGTAGATGGAAAACTTGTTGTCGTAGGAATAGACAATGCCGTTTTCCCCAATGTAATTTTGGATTTTCCCTTGGGGATTCTCCAAGTATTGCTTAAACGCCGTAAGATTGTTTTCCGTCAAGCTGGCGGTCATGGTGGAGGCCATTTCCAGCAGACCGCCATCGCCGTAAACCCCGTCTAACGGATGATCGGCCTGCTCCTGGGTCATAGCGGTTTGGCCGTTTTGCATCATGCTGCTAAGATCGATGGTTTGGGCTTCAATGGTGATGGGGTAGGAGGTCATGGTGTCCCGCTGAATGTCGGCAATGTAGTTGCTTACGCCGTTGGAGATGGATAAAATCAGCGCAATACCGATAATGCCGATGGAGCCGGCAAAGGCGGTAAGAATGGTGCGGCCCTTTTTCGTGCGCAGATTGTTGAAGGACAGTGCCAGCGCCGTAGCAAAGGACATGGATGCCTTGCCAAGGGAGGCCTTCGGCGGAGTGATCTTATCGGGATCCGGGCAGGGATTGGTGTCGTCCGTGATTTTTCCATCCTTTAGCCGGACGATCCGGGTGGCATATTGCTGGGCCAGCTCCGGGTTGTGGGTAACCATTACCACCAACCGGTCGTTGGCCACCTGCTTGAGCAGCTCCATTACCTGTACGCTGGTTTCCGTGTCCAAGGCACCGGTAGGCTCGTCAGCCAAAAGGACATCCGGGTCGTTGACCAGCGCCCGGGCGATGGCCACCCGCTGCATCTGACCACCGGACATTTGGCAGGGACGTTTGTGGAGTTGATCGCCTAAGCCGACCTGTATGAGGGCATCCTTGGCCCGCTGCCGCCGCTCCTTGCGGCCAATGCCGGAAATGGTGAGGGCCAGTTCCACATTGGCCAATATGGTCTGATGGGGAATGAGATTATAGCTTTGAAACACAAAACCGATGGTGTGGTTGCGATAGGCATCCCAATCCCGATCCCGGTATTTTTTGGTGGATATGCCATTGATGACCAGATCTCCCTCATCGTAGCGATCCAGCCCGCCAATCACATTGAGTAAGGTTGTCTTGCCGGAGCCGCTGGGGCCAAGCACAGCCACAAACTCACTGTCTCGCAGATTGAGGCAAACCTTTTCCAGCGCCTGCTGTACCAGATCACCGGTTTTGTATTGCTTGCTGATGTTTTTGATTTGCAACATACATATACTTCCTTTACAGGAAAAATTTCCTCTCTATTATAGGAGGAAATTGCAAATAAAGTATGAATAATCGGTAGACACGGAAAAATTTTCTTCTTCCCCAGGCCACGACTTGACGGCGGAAAAAAACCGTGATAAAATGATTTCACATATGCCGCTATGGTGGAATAGGCAGACACAAAGGACTTAAAATCCTTCGGTAGAAATACCGTACCGGTTCGACCCCGGTTAGCGGCACCACGTCGGAGCAAGCGTTATATCGCTTGCTCCGACGTTTTTTCAGACGTCAGAGCGCGCTCATGCCGCTACTTCCCAACATAAAAGCATTGCCAACAAAATCTTTTCCTAACACAAAATTCCTACAAGTGGTTATGAACCAGAAACAGTTGCCTTATGGGGGTTCAACATACAAAAATGATGTGAAATGCTACAATTTGCTGTTGATCTGTTTTTTTGATTTATGTATGCTTATATTGTAAGAAAGAGTATGCATATGGTAAAACGTATCGCCATCTGATTTTAAGAAGATATACAGAAGATATACAAAGGATACCGTTCTCAACATGGATTTAAGTTGCCGGGCCAGCAATAGCTGAGATTGTTGGGGGGTATCAAGATGAGGCTATACAATGAAATTGTAGGCAATGTTGTTCACTTATCGGGCAAGCAACTGGATAAGCAACACGAAGGCAAAGAGAAATTCAGAAATTTCTTCAAAATATTTTTCTCCATTTTTATTTCCGCGCAGGTTGTCGTTTTGGTTGTGTTGCTGTTTTTTCGCGGTTTGTGCGCAACCTTTTATGTTTCCGATACGCTGATGACGTCCTATATTGTACCGGTATTTGTGGAAACCCTTGGTGTAGTAGCGGTGATGGTCAGGTTCGCTTTTGACACCACCCAGGAAGTCCAAATTCTATCCACATTAAATGGCGTGATCCAGCACTTCCCAAAATATAAAAAATGATCGGCATGGGGCCACAGCAGAGGGAAATTCTGCTGTGGCCCCGTCTACATGGGCTGCCTGCCCATGTGCGCTATTGGTAGATTCTCTATCCCCGAAAATCCTTTGCTATGCTTGGCTGCGAAAATATGGGGGAAAACGTGAGAACGAATAGGGATTTCTCCATCCTTCACCCGCCAAAATTTCTTGGAGATAGGTACAGCGGCACCCCATTGCCGTTTTTTCTCTTATACGCCCTTGCCCATTTCGTAGGCCTCCTGCAGGTAACGGGTGCTCTTGATCTCTCCGGCCTCGTACACGCCCTTTCCCTCAAAGACGCCCATTTCCCTGCCGCCGGGGGAAAAGAAAAGGACGCGGCGTGTCAGAAAATTCTGTGACACGCCGCGCCGCGTTTTGTGGCATGGGCTACATTATGTGTTCTTCCGCGCAGTCATCCAACACACGCATGCCCATCTCTTCCGGAGTGGCCACCGGAAATTTGGCAATGCTGGTGCTGTCAAACTTGGAGCATAAGCGCTGTTCCGGATCAACACGCAAAGAGAGTTCCTCCCTTTGGGGAGCCTTGTTTT
Organism: uncultured Oscillospiraceae bacterium; assembly: GCA_964455425.1. Classification (GTDB taxonomy): domain Bacteria; phylum Bacillota; class Clostridia; order Oscillospirales; family Oscillospiraceae; genus JAFRPC01. Next base: position 5,154 of record CAYVWG010000083.1, read on the forward strand.
TCTCCATAAATATAACCATTCCTTTCCGCTGGGTGGCAAGGCGCCGCCCTTTGCCGCGAAGCGTGGGCGAACTGCCGCCGCATCTTCTTAAATGTAGTATGGATGACAGGCAAAGCGCCTATGCGCAAAGCAATTTGACAAATTTCACAACCTATCCCATAAAATACCGCCGTGCCTGAGAAACGTACAGGCTCGGCGGTTGTTGGATTTGTTGGCGAAGGAGGGTTCCCGTTTCGATGTCGGATTTGGGTGTTTTGCCCATTTTCTTTGGCGCTGGATGTCTTGGCTAAGTATGCCTCCGCCGATGATGACGGTGCAAGCGGGGGGTGTCGGTATAGGTGGGATGCCGCCTGTTGTAAATGCCCGTTTTGCCGGCGGGAGGGAAGCCCTGCGGGTTCCTAGGAGAAAAACAAGGCTCCCTGGGAACCCCCAAGGAGCCTTGGCACCCCCGGCGAGACTCGAACTCACTACATTCCGCTTAGGAGGCGGACCCTCTATCCTGGTGAGGTACGGGGGCATTTGCAAAACATAT
>CAYVWG010000084.1:0-5411 GCA_964455425.1 uncultured Oscillospiraceae bacterium
CTCCACCTGATCCAGCTCCAGCTCAACCGGGGTCTCCCGGCCGAACATAGACACAACGACGCGGACGCTGTTTTTGTCCACGTCCATCGCGTCCACTTTGCCTACGAAGGAGGTCAGCGGGCCGTCGATGATCTTAACCTGGTCGCCTACGCCGTAGGCTACCACAAACTCCCGCTTTTCCACACCCAGCTGGAGGACTTCCTCCTCCGTCAGAGGCGTGGGCTTGGTGCCGGAGCCGACAAAGCCTGTGACGCCGCGGACATTTTTTACGATGTACCAGCTGTCGTCGGTCATGATCATCTTCACCAGCACATAGCCGGGGAATACCTTGCGGTCAACGGTTTTGGGGCCGTTGTCGGTAATTTCTGTAACCGTTTCCATGGGGATGGACACTTCAAAGATCCGATCCTCCAGGTGTCGAGTTTCGATGGTCTTGTCCAGTGTAGCCTTGACGGTGTTTTCGTAACCGGAGTAGGTATGCACTACATACCACTTTGCCTCTTCTGCCATTTTGCTTACCCGATCAGGCTAAACAGACCCTTGATGCCCAAGCCTGCCAAATAGTCGAACAGGCACACAAACACCGCCACAACCAGCGAGCAAGCAATAACCACCAAGGTGTTGTTGAGTACCTGGGAACCGCTGGGCCAAACGACCTTTTTCAGTTCGCTCTTCATCCCGCGGAACCACTTGGCCACGGACTTGCCGGTTCTTTTGAACCAATTTTCCTTTTTCGTGGTGTCAGCCATTTTGTTCACCCTTTCGCGTTACTTCGTCTCGGTATGAAGCGTGTGCTTCCTGCAGAAGCGGCAGTACTTCTTCATTTCCAGACGGTCGGGGTCGTTTTTCTTGTTCTTCATGGAGTTGTAGTTTCTTTGCTTGCATTCGGAGCATCTGAGAGTAATTTTTACGCGCATTACGGCACCTCCTTAAATTTGCCTCCCTGCCTGGCCGGGGCAATGGTAGATTCCGCCACGGCTGAAAAAGGCGCAAAAAGAAAAGCCCTTTTCACAGGTAAAGCCATTCTATCACATAAATCTCTGTCCGTCAACGAATTTTTGCCGTTATTCCGAATTTTTTCTTCAACTTGACAGGTCGGTTTCCCTGTGGCATAATGCAAAGCAAAAAAGGAGGTACGTCCCATGAGAGTGATGGCCATTGACTACGGCGACGCCCGCACCGGCGTTGCCATATCCGACGCCACCGGCACCCTGACCGGCTTTACCACGGTGATCCACAGCCGGCAGCCGGAAAAAACAGCGGAGGCTTTGGTTCAGCTGGCCCGTAAGCGGGAGGTACAACAGCTGGTGATGGGCTATCCCAAAAACATGGACGGCACAGAAGGCCCCCGGGCCGCTTTATACAAGGCCTTTGCCGCCTTGCTGGAGGACATCTCCGGCATGCCTGTAGTGCTATGGGACGAGCGCCGCACCACCGTGGAGGCTCATCAAATCCTGTCCGCCGGAGGATATCACGGAAAGCGGCGGAAAAACACCGTGGACGCCGTAGCGGCCAGCCTGATTTTGGAGGGCTATTTGGCTTTTTTGCGCAGGTGAGGGAATAATCCGGGGTCAAGGCATCCATGATAAGAACAAATACACCAACAAGGAGGCCCCATATGGTTCCACCCAAAGACCCTGTGAAAAAAATCGTCGCTCAAGGCCCAAGCTCCACCGATCCCCAAGGCAGCTACACCGGCAAGCCTATGGATGAAGACGACATTCCTGTGCAGGATGTGGATGATTTATAGTTGATTTCTGGGCAAACAGGGGGTATAATAGCGGCAAGACAGCGATTATGCAGAACATTGCCGTATTTTCCCCCTGGCTCTGCCGGAAACCGAAAATCCACGGCTACCAATCGCCGCGCAAATCGATAGGAGGTCATCATTATGGCTAAAATTGACAAGAATACCATCATTGGCGATGTGTTGGATATCGCCCCGGAAACCGCGCCGCTGTTTATGGCCATCGGCATGCACTGCCTGGGCTGCCCCTCTTCCCGGGCGGAGACCGTTGAGCAGGCCTGCATGGTACACGGCATCGATCCGGACGAATTTTTGCAGCATCTCAACGCCCTGACCGAAGGCCAAGCGGCAGAATAACGCCGCCACAGGCAGGCTTTTGCCTGTCCCAACGCGCTGTCCGCTAGGTGGCGGGCAGCGCGTTTTGCGCCCGTCACCTAGCGAGCGGCCTGGCGGCGCGGCGCCGTCTGTAGGCCTGGCGCCATAGACAATCCCATGGAAAAGGAGGCCGCCTCATGTCCTTTACGCTTTCCCCTCGGCTGGCCTGCTGTGCCCAGCTGATCCCCCCTGGCTCTACGGTGGCCGATGTAGGCGCTGACCACGGGTACTTAGGCATCTGGCTGCTGCTGCACCAGCGCTGCCGGCACGTCATTGCCGCCGATCTGCGGCAAAAGCCCCTGGAAACTGCCCGGCGCAACGCCGGCCTGTATGGCACAGCGGGCCAAATGGAATTTATCCTTTCCGACGGGCTGGCCCATATCGCTCCCGGCAGCTTCGATACGCTGGTATGCGCCGGTATGGGCGGCGACTGCATTACCCATATCCTAACCTCCGCCCCCTGGCTGAAGGCTCCCCAATATACCCTTGTGCTCCAGCCCCAGACCTCTGGCAACGATCTGCGCCGGTATTTGGGCCAGGCGGGCTTTGCCATCACCCAAGAGCGGCTGGTACAGGACGGCCGGTTTTTATATTTCGCCCTTGCCGCCCGCTATGGCGGCGGGCAGAGGCTAAGCCCGGGGCAGCAATATGTCTCCCCCGCCCTGCTTTCCGGGAAGGATCCCCTGCTGTCGGTCTATCTTAGGCGGCTGCGGCACTCCCTTACCGCCACCGTAAACGGCATATCCCGCTCCACCGACCCGGCAGACGTTCCCCGACACGCCTATTATGCCCAGGCCCTGGAGGAAATCATCATCATGGAGGAGGAAACACAATGCAAACAGTAAACCATATTTTAGACGCTCTATGGGCTTTAGCGCCCCAACAGCTGGCATTTGAGTGGGACAATGTCGGTTTGATGTGCGGCCACAGCAACGGGTCGGTGCAGGGCGTCCTAGTGGCGCTTGATCCCACCCCCGCCGTTGCCGCCGAGGCCCAAGAGGCCGGATGCCAGCTGGTGGTCACCCACCATCCCCTGTGGGGCAAAATGCAGCGGATCACAGACGGCGATCTAAACGGCAGGCTCCTGCTGTCCTTTTTGGAACGGGGCCTGGCGCTGATCAGCATGCACACCAATTTGGATCGGGCCGTTGGCGGCGTAAACGATGTGCTGGCACAAACTCTGGGCCTGCAGGACATTCAGCTGCTGCCGGAGGGAGAGCACCTGATCCGGCAAGGGACGGCGCCCCGGCAAACGCTGCCGGAATTTGCCGCCCAGGTAAAGCGCCTGCTTTCCTGTTCGGGGCTGCGGTATGTCAGCGGCGGCAAGCCGGTGGAGCAGGTGGCCGTAGGCGGCGGAGCCTGCACAGACTACATCCCTCAGGTGCTTGCCGCCGGGTGCGACACCTTTGTCACCGCCGATGCCAAGTATCACGATCTGGCCAATGCCGCCGCCATGGGGTTGAACCTCATCGACGCCGGACATTTTGAGACGGAAAATCCGGTATGCGGCGTTCTCGCCCAGCATCTGCGGCAGAGCTTTCCGGACATCCAGGTCAGCCTATCCCAGGGCCACCGGGATCCGATTTGCTGGCTTTGACCCGGTTTGTCTGGCTTTTTTCTGAAAACCGGTTGTTTTCTGCCAATCCTTGTGCTATAATAGCCAAAACTGGCTTGCAGTTAGGCGATCATCGCCTTAACCTGTGGATGATACAACGTTCTCCCAGCTTGGGCTGAGAAGCGAATGCTATGGCTATCGCATCCATTATCCATTTGTAAGGAGGAATCACCCCAATGTCCGGACATTCAAAATGGCATAACATCCAAAAAACCAAGGGCGCGCAGGACGCCAAGCGAGCTGCCGCTTTCACCAAGATCGCCAAGGAAATGATCGTTGCCGTAAAGGAAGGCGGCGGCAGCACCGATCCCAATAACAATTCCCGCTTGGCCACGGTCATCACCAAAGCCAAGGCCGTCAACATGCCCAACGACAACATCAAGCGCGTGCTGGATCGGGCCGCCGGCGCCGGTGCGGGAGACAACTATGAATCCATCACCTATGAAGGCTATGGGCCCAGCGGCGTGGCCGTCATTGTAGAGGCGATGACCGACAGCCGCAACCGTACCGCCGGCAATATCCGCCACCATTTTGACAAATACGGCGGCAACATGGGCGCTTCTGGCTGTGTGGCTTGGAACTTCAGCAAAAAGGGCGTTCTGGTCATTGACGATGAGGATGAGAATTACGAGGAAGACGGCGTAATGATGGACGCCCTGGACGCCGGCGCTGCCGACTTTGAAGCCGACGGCACCGTTTACACCCTCTACACCGAGCCAGACGACTTCAACGCCGTAGCCGACGCCCTGACCCAAAAGGGCTATACCTTTGCCTCCGCTCAGATTGAAATGGTTCCGGCGGAGTACAAAAAGCTGGAAAACGAAGAAGACGCCAAAAACATGGAAAAGCTGCTGGATATCCTAGAGGACGACGACGACGTGCAAAACGTCTGGCACAACTGGGATCGGGATTGATTCCCGTTTTTGGCAGCTGCATGATTTAAGGTACGCCAGTACACAACAACGGTTGTTCCGGTAACCCCCGAAGGCCCTGGGGGATGCCCGAACAACCGTTATTTTTTGTGGTAAAAGCGTCTCATTTCCCCGCAGAAAAAATGGCAAAAAGGAAAAAAATAATCGCCCGGGCGTGGTGAGGCAATGCGCCTCCACGAGTGGGCGTTTTTTCGTGGCCTGCCGGGGATAGGCGGAAGGCCATATTGAAGAAAAAAAGCGCCGCCAGCCGAAGGCCCGGGGCAATGCAGCAGCAGAAGATCAAAGCTGCTGATCCTCTTCTGAGGGGACATATTCCATAATGTCCGACACAGCACAATGGAGAATGCGGCAAAGGTCATTGATGGTGGTGGTGTTCACCGGCTTGTTTTTTCGCAGTTTGTCGATGGTGGAGCTGGATATATGATGATTTTTGATGAGGGAATATGTCGATTCTTGGGAAGAACGCAAAGTTTTCCAAAAGCGTGTGTAGACGATCATGTTTTTCCCTCCTATCTCTTTTTTTCATCTTAAGCGGCAAAATATGGCTTGACTATAGTCGTTAAGATGACTATAATGAACACATACGCAGGCGGCCGTATACTGCCGCCTGCAAATAAACGAAAAGGAGAACAATATGAAACGGAAAATCCTATCCATGGCACTGGTTTTGGCATTATTGTGCACCTTATTGCCCCAAACCATACCGGTTGCCAGTGCGGCGACTTACACCGGCTCCTGCGGA
>CAYVWG010000085.1:0-5329 GCA_964455425.1 uncultured Oscillospiraceae bacterium
CATCAACAGCCCGGGCGGCGTTGTTACGGCGGGCATGGCCATTTATGACACCATGCAATACATCAAGTGCGATGTGTCCACCATCTGCGTGGGCATGGCGGCGTCTATGGGCGCGTTTTTGCTCTCATCTGGCGCCAAGGGCAAGCGGCTTGCGCTGCCCAATGCGGAGATCATGATCCATCAGCCATCCGGGGGCGCCCAGGGGCAGGCAACGGATATCCAGATCCAGGCCCAGCGGATTGCCCAGATGAAGCGGAAGCTCAGTGAAATTTTGGCCCAAAACACCGACAAGACCTTGGAGCAGGTGCTGGCGGACTGCGAGCGGGATCACTTCATGACTGCCGAAGAGGCCAAGGACTACGGTTTGGTGGATCGGGTGCTGTATAAGCGGTAAGCCGGATCCCCAGCAGAGAAAGGAGGGGGACGCCTATGCCGCGAGAAGAACGCTCGCCCCGCTGCACTTTCTGCGGGAAGCGGCAAGAGCAGGTTAAGCGGATGATGTCTGGCCCCAATGTGTTTATTTGCAACGAATGTGTGGATCTGTGCTATAGTCTGATCCATGAGGACGTGTACGAATCGGGACAAGCGGAGTATATCGCGCAGGATACCCTGCCGGTGCCAAAAAGCATAAAAGAGTATCTGGATAACTATATTATCGGCCAGGAAGAGGCCAAAATAACCTTGTCTGTGGCGGTATATAACCACTATAAGCGGATCTTTTTTGGAGAATCCTCCGATGTGGAGCTGCAAAAGAGCAACATCTTGCTCATTGGCCCCACAGGCAGCGGCAAGACCTTGTTTGCCCAGACCTTGGCCAAGATTTTGGATGTACCCTTTGCCATCGCCGATGCCACCACCCTGACCGAAGCCGGTTATGTGGGCGAGGATGTGGAAAATATCCTCCTGCGGCTGTTGCAGGCGGCGGATTTTGACGTGGAGCTGGCAGAGCGGGGCATCATCTATATTGACGAAATGGATAAGGTGGCTCGTAAGAGCGAAAACACCTCGATCACCCGGGATGTTTCCGGCGAGGGTGTGCAGCAGGCTCTGTTGAAAATTGTGGAGGGTACTGTGGCCAACGTCCCACCCCAGGGCGGACGCAAGCACCCCCAGCAGGAATTTATCCAGATCGATACCTCAAAGATCCTGTTTATCTGTGGCGGCGCTTTCGATGGGCTGGATAAGATCATCGAAAGGCGGGTAGACCGCAGCGCTGTGGGCTTTGATTCGGAGCTGAGCAGCAAAAAGGATCGGGACATTGGCAAGCTGTTCCGGCAGGTGCAGCCCCATGACCTGATGAAATTCGGCATCATTCCCGAGCTGGTGGGCCGTCTGCCGGTGATTGCCAGCTTGGAGGGCCTAAAGCTGCAGGATATGGTGCGCATTTTGACCGAGCCGAAAAACGCCCTGTGTAAGCAGTATAAAAAGCTGTTTGCCTATGACCATGTGGAGCTGCGCTTTGACGAGGCTGCCCGGGAGGCCATTGCCCAAAAGGCAATCGAGCGAAAAATCGGCGCTCGCGGCCTGCGGGCGGTGATGGAGGGCGTCCTCAATCGGCTGATGTATGAGATTCCCTCTGACCCGAGCATCACAGAGGTGCGGATCAATGAGGCCTGTGTTTTGGGCACAGGAGAGGCGGAAATTATCCGCGGAGAGGAAAAGCTAAGCCGCTCGGCGGAATAAACAAAACAGGAAAAACAACCAGAAAAAAGGGGGCCTTGCGCTCCCTTTTTGCAAAACTCCAGGAAGGCATGTACTATGGAAGAATTCATTGATATTGAACGCTTGCCGGTAATAGCGCTGCGGGGCCTTGTGGTGTTTCCCGGCGCAACCGCCCACTTTGATGTGGGCAGGGAGAAATCTGCCAAGGCTCTGGCCAAAGCCATGGGCACCAATCAGCGGGTATTTATGGTGGCCCAGAGGGATATCCTCACCGATGACCCTGACTTTGAAGAGCTTTGCGATATTGGTGTTGTGGGCAAAATCAAACAGCTGCTTCGCCTGCCCGGGGAGGCCGTTCGAGTGCTGGTAGAGGGAGAGTATCGGGCTAGGATCGCTGCCGCTCTGCGCCAGCGGCCCTATATGGCGGCCCGGGTAGAAAAGATCCAGGATCTGCCCCCAGGACGAAACACGGCCCGGGGTGCGGCGGCGATCCGCCTGGCCTATCAGCAATTTGAGGAATTTATGGCCCTGACCCAGCGGCAGATGAATGAGGTAATGCTTAAGCTGTTGGCCTCCCAGGATCCTGGGGTTGTGGCCGACACGGTAGCCCAAGCCGCTTCCTTTGACTACACCAAAAAGCAGCGGGTGCTGGAGGAGCTGCAGCCCACAAAGCGGCTGCTGCTGTGCAACCAGCTTATGGAACAGGAGCTGGAGGTGCTGCACCTGGAGGCGGATATCCAGGATAAGGTGCAAGACAGCATGAACAAAGGCCAGCGGGATTACTATCTGCGGGAGCAGCTGAAGGTGATCCACAATGAGCTGGGGGAAAACGACGAAGAGGAAATCGACGAATACGAAGCCAGGATACATCAGATGAAGCTGCCCCAGGAGGTAGAGACCAAGCTGCTTAAGGAATGTGGCCGTCTGCGGCGGCAGCCCTTTGGATCTTCCGAGGCGACGGTCATCCGCAACTACCTGGATGTGGCGTTGGAGTTGCCCTGGACCAAGCAATCCAAGGAGCGGCTGGATCTGGACGCCGCCCGGCGGATTTTGGATGAGGATCACTTTGGCCTGGAGAAGGTAAAAGAGCGAGTTTTAGAGTTCTTGGCGGTGAAAAAGCTGGCGCCAGATATGCCTGGGCAGATTCTTTGCCTGGTAGGCCCTCCCGGCGTGGGCAAAACCTCCATCGCCGTGAGCATTGCCCGGGCGCTGAACCGAAAGCTTGTAAGGATCGCTTTGGGCGGTGTCCATGACGAGGCGGAGATCCGGGGCCATAGAAAAACCTATATTGGCGCTATGCCCGGCCGTGTTCTGACCGCCCTTTCACAGGCCAAGACCAAAAATCCGCTGCTACTGTTGGATGAGATCGACAAGGTCGGCACGGATTACCGGGGTGACCCCTCCTCCGCTCTGCTGGAGGTGCTGGACAGCGAGCAAAACCGCACCTTCCGGGATAATTTCCTGGAGATGCCCTTTGACCTAAGCCACTGCATGTTCATTACCACCGCCAATACCACCAGTACCATCCCTCGCCCGCTGCTTGACCGGATGGAGGTCATTGAAATGGGCTCCTACACCGATGAGGAAAAGGTCATGATCGCCAAGCAGCACCTGCTGCCTAAGCAGTTGAGCCGGCACGGGCTGAAAAAGAGCCAGCTGCGCCTGCCGGACAGCACGCTGCGGGAGATCATCGCCTGCTATACCCGGGAATCCGGTGTGCGCGGCTTAGAGCGGGAGCTGGGCGCGGTGTGCCGCAAGGCGGCTATGGCGTTTACCCAGGAAGAGCCGCCGAAGCGGATCACCGTAACCTCCGCCAACCTGGAGAAATTCCTAGGGGTGCGAAAGATTCTGCCGGACAAGCTGGCGGAGCAAGACCAGATCGGCCTGGTCAACGGCCTGGCCTGGACAGCCGTGGGCGGCGATGTGCTGGAGGTGGAGTGCAACGTTGTTCCGGGCAGCGGCAAGCTGGAGCTTACGGGCAACCTGGGGGCGGTCATGAAGGAATCTGTCCACGCTGCCATGAGCTATATCCGTTCCCGGACAACCGCTTTTGGCATTGCCGATGATTTTTACAAGACCAAGGACATCCATGTCCATTTCCCCGAAGGAGCTGTGCCCAAGGACGGCCCATCGGCGGGCATTACCGTGTGTACTGCCCTGGTGTCCGCCTTGACCAACACGCCGGTGCGGCGGGATATTGCCATGACTGGTGAAATATCCATCCGAGGCCGGGTGCTGCCTATTGGCGGCTTGAAGGAGAAAACCATGGCGGCCTTCCGCCGAGGCGTAAAGACGGTGATCATCCCCCAGGGTAACGCCCGGGATTTGGAGGAGATCGACCAGTCTGTCCGCCGGGGGCTGAATTTTATCACCGTGGAGCACGCGGACAACGTAATTGACGCGGCCCTGGTGCATCCTACCCAAGAGACGGCCATGGTGACTGACGCCAGAGAGAGCGATCCCCTGGCCATGCCGCACAAGGCGGTGACGCCCCAAAAACGAGCGCCGGATATCCGGCAGTAAAGAGAGAACAACATGAATCTGCAAAATGTGGAGTTTTTGCTTTCCGTGGCCGATGTGGCCAAGGTGCCCCAAGATGGCTTGCCCCAGATCGTGTTTGCCGGCAAATCCAATGTGGGCAAATCCTCGGTGATCAACCGGGTGCTGCGGCGAAAGAATTTTGCCCGAGTGGGCGCTCAACCGGGTAAGACCACCCACATCAACTTTTTTGTCATTGACCGTCAGGCATATTTTGTGGATCTGCCGGGATATGGCTACGCCAAGGTGTCTAAGGCGGAAAAGGATCGGTGGGGCAGGCTGATGGAGGCCTACTTCGCCCACCCGGAGTGGATCACTTTGGGCATTTTGATTGTGGATGCCCGGCATAAGCCTACCGCCAACGATATCACCATGGCCCAGTGCTTTCAGGGCGCCGGCAGACCCTATGTGGTGGTGGCCAACAAGCTGGACAAGCTGAAAAAGAGTGAGATCGAGCCGAATCTTGCCTGTATTCGCCAGACCTTGCATTTGGCTCAAACCGTACCGGTGATTCCTTTTTCCGCGGAAAAAGGAACTGGACGGGAGGAACTGGTACGATATATGGACGCGATCACAGAAAAATAAGCGCCAGGCAGGCGGCCAAAGGGCGGCCTATTTTGGCATGATTGCGCCGGAAAGGGAGACGGTTGTTATGAAAAAGTGGATCAAGAGAATCCTTGTGACGGTGGTGCTGTTGGCGGTTGCGCTCCATGTTGCCTGGTTTGCCTGGCGGGAGATTCGCTACGGACAGTATACCCCGGGCATGGAGCCCCAGGAATTTTCCACGTGGATCGTGCCCCGATACTGTTGGAAAGATGAGGACGGCTATGATTACAGCGTGAAATATCCGGATTATCTGTCGCTGACGGGCAATCTGGCTGTCGGCTCTCCGGCGGAAGGGGACGATCCCTTTACCGATGCGCTGATCATCTGGCCCAAGTGGACGGGCGGATACGGCTATGGCCTGCTGCTCTATGATCAGCAAGACGCCTGGCAGGTGGAGATCGACCAGGAGGGCAATCCCCTGGATCCCCAGTGGGAGGCGGTTGTTGAAGCCCATCGGGAACAGGTGGATACCTTGCTGGACAAGGCAAAAACCCACTGGGTGCTGGACTGACGGGTTTTGCCG
>CAYVWG010000086.1:0-5122 GCA_964455425.1 uncultured Oscillospiraceae bacterium
TTTTCGGGGTTTGTTGGCGTTTTTGCGGTCTGATTAACGCTTGCTGAACTGCGGGGCGCGACGGGCTGCTTTGAGACCGTACTTCTTTCTTTCCTTCATTCTGGGATCACGGGTCAAAAAGCCAGCGGCTTTCAGCGAGGCGCGGAACTCGGGATTGACGCTCAACAACGCCCGGGCAATGCCATGACGGATGGCGCCGGCCTGGCCTGTAACGCCGCCGCCGGTAACAGTGCAGATCACATCCACCTTACCTAAAGTTTCGGTGGTGACCAAAGGCTGACGGACAATCAGCTTCAGCGTATCTAAGCCAAAATAATCGTCGATATCCCGGCCATTGATGGTGATGGCGCCGGTGCCGCCCTCATATACACGAACTCTGGCTACGGAGGATTTCCGTCTGCCGGTACCGTACTGATACTGCTTCTTGCTCTCGTACATTCTGTGTTACCTCCTTAGTCCTGGGTCCAAGCCACAGGCTTTTGTGCAGCGTTGTTGTGCTCGGCGCCCTTATAGAGCTTCAGGCGGGTGAGAGCCGCGCGGCCGATGGTATTCTTGGGCAGCATGCCCTTAACTGCCAACTCCATGGCAAAATCCGAACGAGACTCCATAAGCAAACGATATTTTGTCTCCTTCAAGCCGCCGATCCAGCCGGTGTGATGCCGGTAATACTTATTTTCCGCCTTTTTGCCGGTGAGCACTGCCTTATCGGTGTTCACAATGATGACATAGTCGCCGCAGTCAACATTGGGGGTAAAGTCGGTCTTGTGCTTGCCGCGGAGCAGATTGGCAGCGACAACGGCAGTACGGCCCAGGGGCTTACCCGCCGCATCGATCACATACCACTTGCGCTCTACGGTCTCTTTTTTTGCCATAGTGGTGGACATAGCATTTCCTCCGTAAATCTATTTCAATAAAATTTTGACAAATTCTGTCTGCACAGTTACAATAGCTACAGGCAAAACGCCGCCTGCCGCAACTGCGCTTGACATTTATACCACAGGAAAATTCCCATGTCAACCCATTTTTTGCCCATTTTTATTTTTCTTAGAATGATCTCTCATTTTCTCTTATTTTCTCATTAAATCTCTTTTATTCTTATTTGCCATTTTTCCTGTTTTGGAGGGGTTTTATGCAAAAATTACTCAGTCTTTTCCGCAGTTGTGTGGAGGATTACCACATGATCAGCGCCGGCGACCGGATCGCCGTTGGACTTTCCGGAGGCAAGGACTCCCTGGCCTTGCTGGTACTACTGTCGGAACTGCAAAAATTCTATCCCAAGCCCTTTACGCTGGAGGCCATCACCATCGACATGGGACTGCCTGGGATGGATTTTTCTCCTCTGGAAAATCTGTGTCAAAGGCGGGGCATCCCGTTTTCTCTGGTCAAAACGCAGATTGGCCCCATTATTTTTGACTACCGCAAGGAGAAAAATCCCTGCTCCATGTGTGCTAAGATGCGCCGGGGCGCTTTGAGCAACGCCCTGAAAGAGCGGGGGCTGAACAAGGTAGCCCTAGGCCACCACTACGATGACGCGGTGGAAACCTTTGTCCTATCCCTGCTATTTGAAGGCCGTCTCAGCTGCTTTCAGCCGGTGACCTATCTTGACCGGGCAAATGTTACCCAGATCCGGCCTATGCTGTATCTGTCGGAGCAGACCTTGGCCAATTTTGCCCAGCGGGAAAATCTCCCCGTGGTGCACAACACCTGTCCCGCGGACAAGCACACCAAGAGGGAAGAGGTCAAGCAGCTCATCCGGCAGCTCAGTGTCCAATATCCCGACTTTAAGTCCAGGGTGTTCCACAGCATGCAGCGGCTGCCCCTGCCGGAATGGGGCATCGCCTCACAAAAGCCACTGCAGCGCCCCCAGCAGCACTAAGCCGGGAATGCCCAAGGCGCCCACGATCAGCGCGGACCAAACGGTCATTCCCAGGTGGAAGCCCACAAAACTGCCGATAAAATTCAGGGCGATCAAGCAACCCCAGCCGCAAAACACATTGAGCAAGATCTTCCATATCCAGCGGATGGGCGCAACGATCAGCCGCACAAACAGCCAAACGGCCAGAGCCGCCGCCAAAAGCATTACCACGATCTGCATAAGCTCACCTCGCTACAACATACGAAAAAAATGGGCAAATATACCAGCATATCTTTTGCCCACAGGGACAAACTATCCTCGGACAGCACGCCAAACTTGTTGCGGACGGACAAGCCGGAGCATAGGCCAAGTCTTCGGTAGGATATGCAATATCCATATCTGATGCGGCGCTAAGCTGTCAAGCGTATCGCGCCAAGCGCAAAGGCGGACGATGCGAAACACCGGTGAAGCCGCTTGTTATGACACAAGCGCAAGGGCAGGCAAGCGTCTGCCCTGTACTTATTTATGGAAGGCAACCGGCAAAAATCCAGCCAAGAAGCCCTACGTCCGGCGAGGAAAATATTCCTCCACAAAATCCACGTGCTTCACCGCAAAGGTTTTGCCATTAAGATAGGACAGCGCGCCACCATCGGTGGTAAACCGGAAGGTCAGCTTATAGGCGTACAGCGCCTGATATTTCCGCCCGGTTTGCTTGTCCAGCTTGCCATATTTCCCATCTCCCAGCAGGGGCGTGCCCGCATGGGCCATCATGGCGCGGATCTGGTGGGTGCGGCCGGTAACCAGCTGGCATTCCACCAGAGCCAGGCCGGGACGCGTATCCAGGGTCGTATAGCGGGTCACCGCCGTTTTGGCTCCTTTTTGGGGCCGGTCCGTGACGTAAACCCGATTTTGAGCCGCGTCTTTGAAGATATATCCGCTAAGCTTTCCCTCCCGTGGCTGGGGGATCCCCCGGGTGATGCAAAGATAGCGCTTGTCAATTTCCCGATCCTTGATTTTTTGGTTCATGATCCGCAGGGCCTCCGCGGTTTTGGCGGCAATTACAATGCCGCCGGTGTTCCGGTCAATGCGGTTGCACAACGCCGGCGCAAAGCTGTTTTCCCGTCCCGGCTGCCATTCCCCCTTGGCATGGAGGTAGGCTTGTATGTGGTCAATCAAAGTGCGGCCATATTCCGCCCCATCGTGGGGATGTACGGCCTGGCCTGGCTTTTTGTCCACCAGAAGAATGTGCTCATCCTCATATACCAGATTCAGCTTGGGAACCTGCACCGCCAAGTAGGCCTTTTCTTGGGCAGGCTGGGCAAAAAACTCATCCCCAATATACAGCTGCAGTTTGTCCCCTTCCGAAAGCCGGGTGTCTCCCTGCGTCCGCTTGCCGTTGCACTTTATCCGCTTTAAGCGGATATATTTTTGGCGCAAAGAGGGCGGCAGCAGCGGCACCGCCTTGGCCAAAAACCGATCTAGCCGTTGACCCTGATCATTTTTCCCCACAGTAAGTTCTTTCATCTTTCGCGGCTCTCCTATCGCAAATCCCGGCAAATCCCCTTGGCAAGGGTATATACATCCTCGCTGGTGCTGATATGGGAAATCTTTTCCTTATAATATCCGCTGTGGGCCACGCCCCGAAGATACCAGGCAAAATGCTTTCGTGCCTCCAGGCAGGCGATGTGTTCCCCCTTGTCCTCCTGGGCCAGCTCATACTGCCGTACCGCTACTTGGATTCGCTGGGCCAGGGGTGGCCTTTCCGGTACCGGTTGACCTGCCAAGGCTGCCGCCATTTGAGAAAACACCCAGGGATCCCCAAAGGCTGCCCGGCCCACCATCAGCAGATCCGCCTGGGTACGGGCCTGGCACCGCAGGGCCGTTTCCGGGGAACAAATATCCCCGTTGGCAATTACCGGAATGGACACCGCTTGCTTTACCCGGCGGATCATATCCCAGTCGGCCACACCGGAGTAGAGCATGGTTTTTGTCCGGCCATGGACGGTTATCGCCGCCGCGCCGTTAGCCTCCACACACTGGGCCAGCTCCACAACGTTTCGGCTGCCCTTGTCCCAACCGGTTCGGGTTTTCACCGTCACCGGCACATCTACCGCCTGGCTAACCGCCCGGACAATGTCCCCCGCCAGATCTATATTGCGCATCAGCGCGCAGCCATCGCCGTTGTTGGCGATCTTCGGCATAGGGCATCCCATGTTGATATCGATAAAATCACAGTCAGACGCCGCCAGTGCCAATTCCGCTGCTTTGGCCATGGTGTCCGGGTCGTTGCCAAATAGCTGCACGCCGCACACACTGATGGGATTTTTCCCCAATAACCGCTGGCTTTTCTTATCCTGATAGCAAAGCGCCCGGGACGAAACCATTTCCGTCATGGTAAGACCCGCGCCAAGCTCCGCGCAGATCGTGCGAAAGGCCCGATCCGTGACCCCTGCCATAGGAGCCAAAGCCAAGCTGCCGGTAACCGTCACTCCGCCAAACTCCATCGGCACATCCCTCTTCTCTTTGGTGGGAGGTATCCCGTTGGCATACTGTCCCTTTTCCCAATGAACCATTTTTATGGAATATCAGTATACCACGTTCCCGGTAAAAAAGCAAATTGGGCAAGCAGGGACTGCCGCAAACATCGTTTGGCAACAGTCCCCTTTGTCCGGGCAGACCGGACAATTGGCTGTGGGCCTTTATTCTCCCTTGTATTTCCGCCGGGTGGCCATGCCGCCGCGGATGTGTCGCTCTGCCTTGTTGGTGTTCATCACCTGTTTGACCTGTAAATACAGAGCGTGGTTGTAGTGCTCCAGCCGCTGGGACAGATCCTTGTGCACGGTAGACTTGGATATGCCAAACTTTTTCGCGGCGCTGCGGACGGTGGCCCGGTTCTCAATGATGTAAACCGCCAGATCACAGGCTCTCTGTTCAATGTTATCTCTCATGTACACACCTCCCGCACTGTGACTCCATGACACGATCGGATCATGTATGGCCCGGAGTGTCATTCACCGGCAGGCAGCCAGTGAGCCCCAAAATCTATCCTCTGGCAGATTTTGGTCACAAAACTATATGCGCAAGGCTTGACCGGTATACTTGGCCGGAATAACTCCGCCGTAAACCCGCCGGAGATATTCTCCCTAGCCCGGATTTTTGGGGCTTGCATTTGCGCTCCTTTTTTGATATACTCTCTTAGGTAAAGTGCATATCCGGGTGTAGCGCAGTTGGTAGCGCGCCTGCTTTGGGAGCAGGATGCCGCAGGTT
>CAYVWG010000087.1:0-5113 GCA_964455425.1 uncultured Oscillospiraceae bacterium
GACTCCTGCCCGGTGCGGGTGTACGCCATTGAAGGGCTGGAAGAATTTGAATGAATAACCTCGTAATAACAGGTTCCAGATCTGAAAACAACAATAATAATTATAGGAGGAAAACGAAACCATGAATAAGATCATTGCTTTGGCTTTGGCACTGGTTATGTGCCTGGGCCTGGTAGCCTGCAGCACGTCTGCCCCTGCCGCTACCGACGATCCTGCCGCGACCAACGCCCCAGCGGACAATGTTCTAGCTGAGAGTACTGCTCCCGTTGAAGAACCTGGGCTGCGCGGAACTACTGAAAAGCCCTATATGATCACCTTCGGCAATACCGCTCCCGCGAGTACCGATCCTCAGAATGGCTACACCGTGGCTGCCGCCACGCTGAACGAGAAGCTAATGGAGTTGTCTGGCGGCACCATGGGCTTCGAACTAGTTCAGGGCGGCGTCTATGGATCTACTGCCCAGCACCTGGCCCAGGTAAAAGCCGGTACCTTGGACGGTATGATTACCGGCTTTGACGTAGCCACCAATTTGGAAGGTACTCAGGACTTTGCCGCCTGCGCCATGCCCTTCGTCTTTGACAGTGACGAACACATGGATAAGTTCCTTCAGTCTGATCTGTGGGCTGACATGGTAGAGACTATGCGTACCAACAATGGTATTCTGATTACCGGCGTTTTCATGCATCAGCCGCCTCGTATTCTGAATTCCACAAAGGAGATCTCTACTCCCGACCAGCTGGCTGGCCTGAAGATCCGCGTTCCGGAATCTGATGTTCAGATCCGTGTATGGACCGCTGCCGGTGCTACGCCCACCCAGATCCCTGCCACAGAGCTGTACTCCTGTCTGGATACTGGGATTGCCGATGCCCAAGAGAATGACATTGTCTCATCCAGCTCTTTGAAACTGTACGAAGTTGCTCCTTATTTCACCGAGATCAACTACATCCGTCAGGCTCAGCTATGCTATACCTCCGAGATTACTTGGAACAAGATGAACGATCAGGAGAAGCAGTGGTGGAATGAGGCTGTGGCTGCTGCTTGCGAGGCTGGAACCGCTGCCTACGCCGATAAGTATCAGTCCGCGAAGGATGCCATTGTAGAGGCGGGCGGTACCATTGTTACCTTCGATTATAACGAATGGAAGGATTTCTTCACAAAGATTGTGAAGGAGCAGTTTGACGGCTCAGCCTTTACCTCTGGCTTGTACGATCAGATTCAGGGCTTGGCGTAAGAGAACGCCTGACAGACTAAGATCAGATATCAGATAATTATGTGCTCTGCACAAGTTGAAAAGCGTGGGCAGAGCACACATTCTTAAAACAGGAGGGACCTATGCTTTCCGCACTGCAAAAATTCAAAAAGATATTTACAGACGTTATTGTGTGGATCTGCGCCGTACTCTGTCTGGGCATTCTGTTGCTGAATTTCTATAATGTAATCGCGCGGTATGTTTTGGGCGGCGCATTTATTTACACCGAGGATGTTACGGTCATCAGCATGCTGTGGATCATGGGTCTGGGCGTCAGTGTGGGCTGGATGAACCGGGAGCACCTGCTAATCAACCTGATTGACCGAATCGCGAGTCAAAAGACACTGGAAATTTTGATGTTTGCGCTGGATGTTCTGGGCATCGGCGTCGGCGTTGGAATGTTCTATCTGGGCCGCACAACCCAGGCAATTAATAAGGGCCTGACCCAGTCCGCCATTGGCTTCGATGAGTCCTTCCGCTATTGGCCCGTGGTGGTTGGCGGTATTCTGCTGGTTGTCGCCGCGGCGGAATGCGTCACGGAACAGATTCTGAAATGGAAAGAGGGGGCAAATAAGAAATGACTTCAACCATCATTCTGAAACTGTGCGTCATATTTGGCGTGCTTTTCCTGACCATGTTTCTGCGCTTTCCCTTCTTCTTAGCGTGCTTTGCGGCAGCTGGCGCCTATGCCATCATCTTTCCCGGTTCTATGCCTGTCTTTGTCTTTGCCCAAACTTTTGTAAATGGTTTGAGCAACCAAACCTTCGCTGCAGTTATTTTCTATTTCTTTCTGGGCGCAATTTTGAACTGCGGCGGTCTGGGAGACCGGATGGTTCGCTTCGGCAATGCCTGTATCGGCCACCTGAAGGGGGGCCTAAGCCACATCAACATCGTGGCCTCCGTGATCTTCGCCGGTGTTTCCGGTTCTGCCGTTGCCGATACCGCTTCCATCGGCAACCTGATGATCCCCATGATGAAGAAGCAGGGTTATGATTCTCCCTATGCTGCTGCCGTGACCCAGATGTCCTCCATCATTGGCCCCATTATTCCTCCGTCTACCACCTTTGTGCTGCTGGCCAGTATGATGGATCTGTCTGTCCGTAAGCTGTTTCTGTGCGGTCTCGTACCTGGCATCGGCATGGGTTTGGTGGAACTGGCCTACTCCGTGTATATTTCCCATAAGCGCAATTACCCCTCCATTCCCTTCGGCGGATGGAAAAATATCTGGGTGGAATTTAAGGAGAATTTTTGGGCGCTATGCTTGCCTGTTGGTATCATTGTCTGTCTGACCTTGGGCATCGGAACTGTCACTGAGATAGGCGCGGTGTCCTGTATCTTGGCATTGCTCATCACGGTCTTTATCTACAAGGAAATGACCTGGGATCTTTTTAAGCAGGCACTGTACAAAACCGCCCGTCAGATATGCACGGTTCTGGCTATGCTGGCTGGTGCCACCGTGTTCGTTTGGATCATCGGCACCATGAATTTCTCCGGCAAGCTGGCAATGGCTCTGACAGCCTCCGGCCTGTCCGCCACAGCGTTGTTCCTGCTGGCGCTGTTGATTATCTTTATTCTGGGCATGATTCTGGAAACCACCGTGATTACCCTGGTCTTTATGCCGGTTTTGGCAACTGCCCTGGTTGGCATGGGCGTGGATCCTTACGTTTTTGCGGTCGCCGGTTCCATCATCACCGCCATCGGCCTGAACACACCGCCTGTGGGTTCTCTGCTATACCTGACCGCTCGTATCGCCGAAACCGATGCCATGAAGGTGGCCAAAGAGAGCCTGCCGTTTATCATTGCGCTGTTGCTTTTGTGCTTGGCGATGGTCTTTTTCCCCCAGATTGTGACATTTTTTCCCAATCTTGTACTGTAAGGAGAATTTCCTATGAAAAAAGGCACACTTGTATTCATGGCAAACAGGGAAGGTGAAAACTTCTGCCGAAAGGTGATGCTGTCCGGCGCAATGGACGCCGGCTTGGGCGTTGCCGCTGCGGGACTGCCCAGACATATCTCTCTGGGTATGCCCTACGAGGTTCAGGACTTTGGCGCTTACTTTGCTTTTGCGGAGGAGTACGCCGCCCAGCTGCATCCCATTCAGGTAACGCTGAACGGGATGCAGGCAAATCCTTTGGGAACAGCTTCCGGTAACTACTGCTTTACCTTTGAGACGGATGCCGACATCGACGGATTGCGCAAACAAACCCGTGAGTTGGTTCGGAAGAAGCTCAATTTGGATGTTCCGGAAAAGGACGGTGTGACCGGCACGCGCAACATCACCTTGGGATTTGGCAAAGCTCCCTTTGAATCCTATAAAGCGTTTGTGGAGGGAGTTGACCCTGCCGGTTATCAGGGCGTCACGCTGACCTTTAATGAGCTGGGCGTATTTTATTATGACCAGGCGCACATCGCCGCGGATAATTTCTGCGTTGTGAAACGTATCAAGCTAAAGGAAAAACTCTTTTCAATTTAAGGAGGACAAATGTATGAAAGAAATGAAATGCGATTTTGACCGTGAAAAGCACTGCGCCATCACCTATGAGGGCGGCGGACTAAAATATGAGTTCATAGCCGACTATGCCAAAAATCTGCCTCCCTACCTGGCGGATTACACCTGGGCCAGCTGCGCGGGCGGCTTCGTAGACAACGAGGACAACCTGATCATGTGCTACCGCGGCACGCCAAATCCCTTTATTAAGCTGGATCCCCAGGGAAACTATGTGGGAGAATTTGGTGCCGGGTTGATTAAAGCCTGCCATTTTGGCTGCATTACTCCGGAAAACACGGTCCTTATGACAGACATTCCTGTGCATGTGGTTCGGGAGATCGATCCTTCCACTAGTAAGGTTATCCGTGATTTGGGCAACTATGGAAAAGGCAGCGACTCTGGCTTTGACGGCCTGTACTACAATAAGCAGCGCCGTCTGGGTAATCTTTATCCCCCGGAGCCCTACATGCGTATGCCTGGCCTGACGGCTTTGACCGAGGCCGAGCGGAATACCATTGAACGCTGTGCTGAGCCCTTCAATCGACCCACCGATGTGGCTCTGAACAGCAAAGGGGAAATCTTTGTCTCTGACGGCTACGGCAACTGCGCCGTCCACCGCTTTTCCCGGGACGGCAAGCTGCTGAAAACCTGGGGTGGTGTGGGTGACGAGCCCGGCAAGTTCCTGATGGTTCACGCTGTGACGGTGGATGCCAAGGATCAGGTTTGGGTTCTGGACCGGGACAACAACGCTGTCCATGTATTCGATGCGGAAGGAAACATTCTGGCTTACTGTAAGGGAAACCTTGGCCAGCCCTCCGGCATTGATACTGATGGGGAGTATATCTACGTTGTCGGCCGAGGCGGTTACCTGACTGCTTTTACCCCCGAATTTGAGGTCGTTGCGCAGATTGGCTATTTTAACAGTGAATTGCGTGCCCATGATCTGGCAGTGGACAGGAAGGGCAATATTTTCCTGTTCCCTACAACCGCAAACGAAGACCATCAGTGCGTCTGCCTGAGGCGGATCCGCTGATTCAGTTGACATGTCTGTAGAAATGCCCGCGCCAGCAGGCGCGGGCATTTCTACAGATGATTATACTGTAGCGGATTATACTGTTTTTTTCCGGAAACCCAACAGTTTCAAGAAGAAGGAATTGCCTGACGGCGCTTCCCTTTTGCGGAGAATCGCCGCAAAGTCATCTCATACTTTTCTTAACGCGCCTGTGGCGCTATCAGAAGATTTTCAACCTTTTTATCAAAAAGGCATCGCCTTGCGGCGCTGTCGTGTTTGGCGTTTTCGGAATAGAAAACACCAAAAATTCGTCTTATGTGATCTTTATAGAAAAATGTTCCATTCTTCGAATGAAACATTTTTA
>CAYVWG010000088.1:0-4914 GCA_964455425.1 uncultured Oscillospiraceae bacterium
TTGCTGGGTCACTGGTTTTCAAGACCAGCTCCTTAAACCGCTCGGACATCTCTCCGAATTTACGGGAGTATTTTACCACACCGATTTTACTTTGTCAACTGCGAATCCAGGTTTTTTCGGCAGCGGCTGCAAGACGCTCCGTCTTACAGCCGCTCAGCTTGTCAAAATACCTCGCAGAGTTCGCGACGCGCTCCGCCGCGAAGAACGTAGGATCGTTTTCTCCATGTGCGTGGGAGAAACCGCCTCTTGGCCTGCAAACGTGCATTTGTCCGCCAAAGGACTGTGCGCCGCAGCAGGCCACAGCCTATCTGTCCAAAAGGCAAGCCGCCTTTTGGGATTGTCTCAGCGGGTTTCTCTCTTTGTCCCACCATCGTAGGGGAAAACGCCCCACGCTCCTTTTGCCACCAAAACCGCAGGCATCTTACGCAAGCAGCTGCTCCAGCCGCCGCACCGCTTCCGCCATGGCTTGGGTGTCCACCTCTTCCGCCTTGCCGCTGTCCATGCAGGCGGCTACCTTGGCGTCGATGGGCAAGCTGGCCAGCAGCGGAATATTGTGCTTCTGGCAGATCTCCGCTGAATGACTTTCGCCAAAAACCGCGATCTTTTTGCCGCAATCGGGGCATAGCAGATATGCGTAGTTTTCCACCATCCCCAGCACCGGCACCTTCATCATCTCCGCCATCTTGATGGCCTTTGTGACGATCATGGAAACCAGCTCTTGGGGCGAGGTGACCAGAACGATTCCGTCAATGGGCAAAGACTGGAACACCGTCAGGGGCACATCCCCTGTGCCGGGAGGCATATCCACAAACATATAGTCCACATCCTCCCAGATCACGTCTGTCCAAAACTGCTTGACAGCGCCTGCCAAAATCGGCCCGCGCCACAGCACAGGATCGGTAACATCCTCCAGCAGCAGGTTCACAGACATCACCTGGATGCCCTTTTCCGTTACGGCCGGATATAAACCGTCTTCATCCGCGCCCCGGGTTTGCCCTAGGGAAAACGCCTTGGGAATCGATGGGCCGGTTACGTCCGCATCCAGTACTGCTGTGCGATAGCCCTTGCGGGCCATGGCTACAGCCAGCATGGAAGTGACTGTGCTTTTCCCTACTCCGCCCTTGCCAGACACAACGGCAATTACTTTTTTTACGGTAGATTTGCGGTTTAGTTCCGCCAGCAGGCTTTCCTGCTTTCTTTCCGCGCAGCTCTCACCACAGCTGGAACAGCTTCCGCTGCATTCACTCATTGGTTTATCGCTCCTTTTTCCTTCCTGGGCAAAATGCAGGAATTTTTCTTATTATATGCACTTTTCCTTCCCAAGTCAACGGGAGAATTTCCGCCCCATGGCAGTCTATGGGAGCACGGTCAAACCCACTTGTTATTTCTCGGATATTGTTGTATAATAAAAGAAAAACAAAGGAGAGCTATCATGGAATTTGTATATACGCCTACAGGCGTTTGCTCCCGGCGCATCAACCTGGAAATTGAGGGAGATGTGATCCAGTCTGTCTATTTTCAAGGCGGCTGCAGCGGCAACACCCAGGGCATCGGCGCCCTTATCGCCGGCATGACCGTTGACGAGGCCATTTCCCGGCTTTCCGGCATCCGGTGCGGCATGCGCCCCACCTCGTGTCCCGACCAGCTGGCCAAGGCCCTGGAAAAATACAAGGAGGAAAATTTATAGGAAGCCAGACCCACTCCATTAGGGCAGCACGCACCAGACAATACGAACGACCAAAAACCGGCCATAGCCTGCGGGCTAGGCCGGTTTCCTTTTCTCACCAAGGAGCCAAACTTCCTCATGAACTGGCCCGCGGATGAGGGCCACGCGCTTACAACACCCCATACTGCTTCAGTAATTCCACCCGCTGGCTGCCGATTTTGATGCTCTCGCTGGCACAGTTATGGCTCACCGCTTCTCTTGTTTCCTTGCGATAAGTGGCAAGGCGGCTTATCCAGGCGGCAGGAAGGAGCCAAGGCCGGCGTTTTAGATAGCCATACCGTTCAACCAGTGCCTTCCTTGGCGGGAAGATCGTCTGGCGCAGACGCATCCCACCGGCTTTTCCCTGCTGCTTGGCAGCTACAGCGTTAAGGGTGATCGTGCTGCTGTGCTTTCGGCTCATGCTGGCCCCGCCGTATACGCCGCCATCAAGCAAATCGGAAAGCATCGGCTCACAGTCCACATCGATGTTCCGCCATGCCGGAGGATATCCGCTTTTTTCCCAAGAAAAGTCCAAATATTTTTGGCCGATTTGGAACAACGCCGCGGCAAATTTCTCTCCATGGATCCTGCGGCACTTGATCCAAACTTCCTCCCAGTCGATTTGAGAACCAAACGCGTTGGCATAGAGCACAATATCACAGACCTGTCGAATGCCAAATCCACTGTGGATAAAATGCTTTAAGCTGTGGCAAAGCAGATATAACAGATGGTCGGTGTGTCCCATGGTGTGGAGCAAAACCCCGTCTACCTCCTGCACAATCGACCGGTCAAAGGCCTGGTCAAACAGACGATTCCAAGCCCCATAGGCCTGGGAGGCATGAGGAAACAGGCTCTTGTGCAGCTCAATATACAGCTGTCCATCCGGCTTGTAGTAGGATACTTCCTCTTGTTGCTCCCCATCCCCCTCCTGGATAGGCTGCATATCCGCCAAAAGTAACCCTTGGCAAGAGGAAAATTGTTCCGCTGGCAAATACAGATCCTCATCCGAAGAAAGACGATAGTCCGGCACAGGATACAATGTCCGGCAAATCAGCCCTTTGACCACCAGCGGGGTAACCCCCTCCTGGGAAAGCCGCTGGTACAGGGAAAGAAATTCCCGGGTTTTTGTGGTCTGCATCCAAATCAGCCGGTGGCACTGGCGCTTCACCACAGCCGCCTTTTCTTGGGGCAAAGAGGAAAACGCCGGGCTGGCATGCACCGCCGTATACACAATGGGCAAAATATTCTGGGCCGCCGCCAGGGAAAACAGCTGTTCCCATTCTTCCGCCGTTACCGCTTCTGTCCACTGGACCCGCTCTCCGGCCAGGTGAGCGCGCAGCGCCTGCATGATGCATTCTTTTGTGTTCACGAATTCACATCCTCCGGCAAAAGGTCTACCACAACAATTTCCGGCACATTATTCAGCCGTGGCGCCCATGTGGATGTGCCAAGCCCCCGGCTCAACACCAGCGTGCGCTGTCCATCGGCAGAAGTGTAGCTCCCCCAAACCCTGCCCGGAAACCAGCCCTGATCCGGGGCGTACAATCCACCGATCCAGGGGATACGAATCTGTCCTCCATGGGCGTGGCCGGCCAGCACACAGTCCACATCCCAGGCATCCAGAGCGCCGTGGGTGCTCCAGCCGTAGGGCATGTGGCACAGCAGAAGTTTGAAGGCGTCGGTAGCTTGCACGTCCAACAAGAAATCGCAAACCTCCGGGTTGATGTTTTCCTGCCGCATAAGCGCCTCCGGCAGGCAGTAGCCGTAAACGCCTCCTATGCGAAGGCTCTGCCCGTTAAGCTCTATGTCCACATAGGTTCCATTTAGCACCACCGCTCCGGCCTCCTCAAAAAGCGGCGTCAAAGCGGTGTCGTATCGGCGCTCATAGTCCACTTCGTGGTTTCCATAGGACAAATACACCGGGGCAATGGAGCTAAGGTTCCGCACCAGATCCAGCGCGATATCCGTTTGCTCATCGGTTCTGTTGAGCAGATCCCCCGTCAAAAAAATCAAATCCGGCTCTTGGGCTGCGACCTTCTCAATCAGCCGCTGGTTATCCTCACCGAATTGGCGGTTATGTAGATCGCTCAGCTGTACAATCCGGATAGGCGTATGGATTTTCGGGGAGTTTACATCAAAGTACGAGCAGACAAGCGTATATTTGGATCGATAAAGATCCATTCCCAAAAACGCCGCCAACAGCACAATGACAATACCTATCCATGTATGCCGACGAAATCGCTTCACTTCCGTTGTCCCCTTCCATCTTGTCCATATGGATAGATCCAAAACCGCTTTGCACTATGGCCGATGGTTTTCCTCCAACTTTAGGTCTTTTCCTATACGGGCAATGAACTCCCGTACCGCTCCCCTTCCACCATCGCGCCGGCAAACAACGTCCACCTGTGCCTTTATCGTCCCAACAGCGTCCTGGGGGCAAGCAGACAAACCACAGTACTGGATACAGGTCAAATCGTTCACATCATCACCAATATAGGCAATCTCTTCCGCCTGGACGCCAAATTTTGCCGCAACACTTCTTAGCTGCGCCAATTTGTCGGAAACTCCCTGGTACAACTCGGTAACACCCAACTCCTTGGCCCTTTGGGCAACGATTTCCGATCTGCGTCCGGTGATGATAACAGGCGCAATGCCCAATTCCGGCAGCATATGCGCAACCGCATAGCCATCCTTAACGTCAAAGGATTTCATCATCTCGCCGTTGGCGCCAATAAAAATTCTGCCGTCTGTCAGGGTGCCGTCCACATCCATTACCAGCATCTTGATCTTCATCGTACGATCCCCGCCTTGAAAATATCTTGCATCAATATGGTGCCCACCACTTGCTGTTCTTCATCTAGCACAGGCATACATGTAATTCTTAGATTGTTCATGAACTGAAGCGCATTGACCGCCATTTCCCGATAATCTACATGCTTCGGGGATTGATTCATCACATGGTCTACGCGCTCATGGTAGACATCCACGCCGCGCTCCAGCATTCGGCGCAAATCACCATCGGTGATGATCCCCCGCAGGTGGTTCTTTTCGTTCACAATGGTGACCATACTAAGCCCCTTGCCGCTCATCTCCACAATGGCGCTGCGCAAGGTACTGCCCTCACGCACAACCGCGTTGTCCTCGCCGCTGTGCATCAGGTCGCTTACCTTAACCAAAAGCTTTTTGCCCAGCGTGCCTGCCGGATGGTG
>CAYVWG010000089.1:0-4613 GCA_964455425.1 uncultured Oscillospiraceae bacterium
TGCTGCCGGCCACCAGCTGGGTTTGGCCGCAGCGAGTGCAGGTGTACAAGGTGACGTCCGCTTCTCCGCAGGTAGAGGCGCTTTGGGTTACGCCCTCATCCCAGCTGTGGCCCAAGGCGGGGATGGCCTCGCTCCTAGTTTCGCTGCATAGGGTACAGATGTAGGTGATTTCGCCGTCCTCCGTGCAAGTGGCTTCGGCCGTCACAATGCCTTCATTCCAAATGTGCGCGCAGGTTGCGGAGGTCACGGAGACGGTGACCGTCAGATTTCCCGTGATCTTTGTGATCCGGTAGATGCCTCCCGTTTGGTCTTCGCTGATTACCTTTAGGTTTTTGTAGTTGTCAGCCGGAGCAACGCTCACGCCGGAAATCGTATACCCGTTTTCTACCGCAACAATAAAGTTGATTTGCCCATCACCAGAGATGTCAATGAGTCCGGTGCTGCTGCTTCTGGCGTAATATGTGCTGCCGCTGTCCGCAGCCGCTGTGGTATCTTGGGTTTTGTAAACCGTCACAACAGCGTGCTCACCGGCTGCAAAGGTAACGGTATACCCGCTGGCGTTGCAGACGGTACACGCTCCGGTTTCCTCGCTAAAGCTGTGCCCAGTGGCAGGGATGGTTTCATTTTTGGTTTCGCCGCAGTCCGTGCAGGTATAAGTGATCACACCGTTCTCTGTGCAGGTGGCTTCGGCGGTTACCACTCCTTTATCCCAGGTATGTTCGTCATCGGTGGCTACGGCCTTTTTATCACCGCAAATCAGGCAGGTGTAGGTGTCTGTCTCATCGGTGGCAGAAGTGAAAACATAGGCGTGCTCTCCAGTGGCCGCCGCTGCGGCGGTGTCGACTTCACCGCAGAGCGTGCAGATGGACATCATCCCCCCGGCCTCACCGCAGGTGGCGGTAGAGCCCAGTGTGGTCATACTGTGGGAACAGGTAGTCTTAGCCACCGTCCCGGCGCTGCCGCTGACGGTGAAGGTGCCGGAGGAAGAGGTCAGATCCGGTGAGGCATAGAGCGCAAAATTCACCGCTTTTACCGCCTGGATGGTGTATAGGATATTGCCGCTGGCGTTCTTCACCGTAATAGTCTGCCCTGCCGAAGCGCTGAAGTTGCTGGAGAAGTTGCCGCCGGGAGCGCCGGAGGAACTGGATTTGGTGGTTATGAACGTCCCGCTGGAGGGAAGTTCAGCCATTGAACTGGAACCGGCGGCAAAGACGGTAGCTCCGTTGATGGTCATGGCGCCATCGCTGTCCAAAGGCGCGTTGTCGCCGCCGCTCTTTTGACCCCAAACTACCACAGTTCCGCCTGACAGGGTTAAAGTGCCGTTGGAATCCAGACCGTCGCCTTCGGCGTTGACCAGCACATTCCCTCCCAAAACACTCAAACTATAGTTGCCACTGGCGGTGCTGCCCCCGGGCTGGTTGCCCCCAGGCTGGTTGCCTCCGGGCTGATTGCCTCCGGGGCCAAAGTGATCCTGGGAGCCGTTGTCGGTACCACTGTCGCTGCTGCCGCCGGCGGCGTTGATGCCGTCATCGCTGGCGGTCACATCGTAGCTGCCGGAGTAGAGGATCACATCCGCCCCCTCCAAGCCCTCGTAGGAGGCGTTCACGGCGAGGTTCACATCACTGTCCGCGCCGCCGGAGACGCCCAGAATCAGGGTGTCATCGGCGTGGACGCCGTCATCGCCTGTGTATATGGTAAAGACGCCGCCGGTGATGGTGACGTCGCCATCGGCATGGATGGCGTCATCGGCGGTATTCAGAGAGAACAGCCCGCCGGTAATGGTAAGGACACAGTCTTCCGCGTCCACCTCTTCGGTACTGCCGTCTGGGGTGTAGCTGCCACTGGCCTTTAGGCCTTTGGCGCTGGGATAACTTTCATCATCCTTATTATAGGCGGCGGTGTAGCCGCCGTAGGTGGTGATGGCAAACTTCCCCCCGGAGATTTCTAGGGTTTTCATAGCTTGAATGCCATCTCCATAAGCGTCAATGACAAAGCTCCCTTCGGTGATGGTAATGGAGCCGATTTCCTCTGTATCCGAACAGGCCTTGATGCCATCGCCGCCCTTAGCTTTTATGACAAGGGTTCCACCGTCGATGGACAGGCTTTGCTCACTGCTTATCCCGTTGTCCAAGGCGGTAATGTTCAGTTCTACCTCCCCGGAAACCGTCAGCTTGCCGGTGGACTTTATCCCGTTTTTGGCATTGCCGATGATGTTCAGGGCGCCGCCGCCGCAGATGGTCACATCGCTGCCATCCTTCAGCTTGACAACAGCCTTTTCTCCGGCCAAGTTGCCCGTGTAGGTGTCCGCGTCGTTATAGATGTTGTCTGCCAGAGTGTTCACCGTGCCCTCCACTGCGTAGATGGTGCAGGTGGTGGCGCTGTCTTTTTTCACAGAAAGCGGCGCGGTGAACCGTGAGGTCAAGCTCAGGCCATTGAGATACACTGTAGTGGGCGCGGTAGCTTCCTTTTTCACGACAATGCTGCCCGTACCGCTGCCCTGAAACACATAGGAGCCTCCCTTTTTCTTCAACCCTATCTGGAGTTCAGCAGTCACTCCATCGGCAATACCGTCCGGCAGGGAGTAAACCGTGTCGCCTTCACCGTTGACAGTGGTTACAGGCGTATAGGTCGTGTCATCGTCCTGGTCAGTGTACACCACCACCTCATAGTTTGAACTGCTGCCTTCGCTTACAGTGACCGTGTCCCGGTCAACGGTGAAGGTGGTCATCCCTTCCAAATTCGCAACTTCTGCCGCCGCTACAGCGGGAGCAAAGGTCAGACACAGGGTCAGGGATAAAAAAATCGCCAGAAATTTCCGAAGGTTCATATACGCTCCTCCCCAAGAATAAAATTTTCACCATTTCATGGCTCTATATGCTAATACATAATCTACAAACCTTAAATGGACTTAAAATGTGTCTAAATATAGTTGAATTTTTGCAATAAGAAACGCCCGTTCTCGCTTCCTGAGGACGGGCGCTCTTTGATGGGCTGTAAGTTGTTTTCCCGGATCTCCGAAAAAAGGAATGTGCCTAGGCTTTTTTACCTAAGGGCTGTACTTTCTGCCGGCATACCCGCTTTAGCAGCAGCCCGGCGATGACAGCGGTGCAGACCTCGGCAATGATGAAGGTAAACCATACCCAACTCTCGCCGCCGCCGGCCTTGACCAGCCGGGTAAAGCCCCAAGCCACCGGTAGCACCAGCACCAGCTGCCGCAGCAGGGAGATGATCAAGGAGGGCATGCCGCTGTCCAGGGCCTGAAACACGCCCTGCAGGGCGATGTTGATGCCAGCAAAGACAAAGCTGATGGAAATGATCCGCATGGCGCTGATGCACAAACTGGCCGTCTGGCCGGACAGGCCGAAAAAGCCGGTCAGCGTTTGGGCCAGCACCTCTACGATCAGGGTGCCCAGGATCATGATGCCCACGGTGTAGCCCAGGCCCCAGCGGATGCCCTGTACGATCCGCTCCTTGTTGCCCATGCCGTGGCTGAAGGACACGATGGGCGTAATGGCGTCACGCAGGCCAAAGGCGGCAAAGAGGACAAATTGCTGCACCTTGTAGAACAGCCCGTAAGCGGTGACCATAACCTCGCTGACGGTGTGAAGGATCAGGTTCAGGCCGTAGGTCATCACCGACATCAACGCCTGGGCGATGATGGCGGGTAAGCCGATGGCGTAGATCTGGCCGATCAGCCGCCGGGAGGGCTTGAAGTACCGCAGGCCCTTGTCGATGCCCTTGTTCACCGTCAGGTGGAAAATCAGCCCCAATACCATCGATACCAGCTGGCCAATCACCGTGGCCCAGGCCGCGCCGGCCACGCCCATGGCAGGGAAGCCCAGCCAGCCGTAGATCATAATGGGATCCAGGACGATGTTGGTCACCGCACCGGCCACCTGAGCGATGGTGGAATGTACGCTGTGGCCAGTGGCCTGCAGCAACTTTTCAAACATGGCGAAGAATACGATGCCCGGGGAAACAATGCAGCAAATGCGCAGATACTCGATGCCCATTTGTTCAATGAGTGGGGTGTCGGTTTGGGAGCGGATGTATGCCGGCACGCCAAAAATGCCGAACAGCAGAAAGAGCAGATAGATGATCCCGCCTAAGAACATGGCGTTGCCCGCAGCCCGGCTGGCGGTGGCCCGATCCTGCCGGCCCAAGCTTTTGGCCACCAGGGCGTTTACCCCCACGCCGGTGCCAATGCCGATGGCAACCATGAGCATCTGCATGGGGAAGGCCAGGGTAAGGGCGTTTAGGGCAGATTCCCCGTTTTGGGCCATGTTGGCAATAAAGGCGCTGTCTACAATATTGTACAGGGCTTGCAGCATCATGGATAAGATCATGGGCGCCCCCATGGTCAGCATCAGCCGTTTTACCGGCGTGGTAGCCATCTTGTCTGGAGCATGAGAATTTTTCATGGTTGCGTAACCTCCTTCAAAAAGCGCAAAAAAAGTGTGGGATCATTAAGCTGGATTTACGCTTAACGCCACACACTTTTTCCGGGCATAGCCCGGCGCTGTTTTCATTACCATGGGAGTATACCACAAAATTTAGGATTTGTCAAACCGGGATTTGCCTCCAGGGAGAGTTTTCCACCAGAAAAATTTCCT
>CAYVWG010000090.1:0-1356 GCA_964455425.1 uncultured Oscillospiraceae bacterium
GCCCAGCATGTTGGACCACTGGTCGTTGCCGCCGAACTGCATGTTGCAGCCATAGTGCCGGTACAGATGGTAAAAGTCGTAGCTTTGCAGGATCATATAGTTGAATTCCAGGAAGGAAAGCCCCTTTTCCATCCGTTGCTTGTAGCACTCTGCCCGAAGCATGTTGTTTACCGAAAAGCATGCGCCTACATCCCGAAGAACCTGGATGTAGTTCAAATCCATGATCCACTCCGCGTTGTTGACCAGCATGGCTTTCCCTGGCCCAAAGTCGATAAACCGCTCCATCTGCTTTTTGAAGCAGTCGCTGTTGTGCTGGATGATTTCCGGGGTCATCATAGAGCGCATGTCCGTTCTGCCGGAGGGATCGCCGATCATGGCGGTGCCGCCGCCGATCAGGGCCACCGGACGATTGCCGGCCATCTGCAGGCGCTTCATCAGACAAAGGGCCATAAAATGGCCCACATGGAGGCTGTCGGCGGTGGGGTCAAAGCCGATATAAAAGGTTGCCTTACCGTTGTTGATCAGGTTACGGATCTCTTCTTCGTTGGTCACCTGGGCGATTAGCCCCCGGGCCACCAATTCTTCATAAATCTGCATGGTTGTTCTCCTTCAAACAAAAACGCCCTCTGTTCCCGAAAGGAACAGAGGGCGTAAATTTTACGCGGTACCACCTCTGATTTAGGCTTGCCTCACAGCCAGCCTCTTAGCCAGTGCCAAGCACTGTCGTGCGTTAACGGGCGCACCCGTCCTGCCTTTTGGGCAGACCGCTCCAGGCTGTATTTCGGCGGGCGTCTCTTCTGCCTTGCACCAAACGGCAGTTCTCTGAAAGAGAGGGCGCCGCGTACTTCGTCCTTTCCTCACGTTATACCAGGGGAATTTTAACAAATCCTTCCGGAAATGTCAAGCGGTAAAGCGGCGTCGCGCTGCAATCGCCGCAGGATCGGCTTATCGGCGGGGCAAAAGTCGTATTGGGGGATCTGCGCTACGGTGATCCACCGCATATCCTTGTGCTCCAGCAGCTGGGGAGTTTCCTGGACGATGGCAGCGTGAAACAGCGTCAGGCGAATGGAAATGTCCGGATATTGATGCTCTACCACAAGATAGGGCTGGCCTACGCTGACGGTAACGCCCAGTTCCTCCTGGCATTCCCGGATCAGCGCCTGAACTTTGGTTTCCCCCGGCTCCACCTTGCCTCCCACAAATTCCCACAAAAGGCCCCGGGCCTTGTGCGCCGGGCGCTGGCAGATCAAAAAGCGGTCGCCCTGCCAAATCAGGGCGGCGACAACCTCACACATAACGGTCACCTTCCTTGGCCTACAGTGTACCACGTTTTTTTCATTTGTCAAAAAAATTCGA
>CAYVWG010000090.1:1456-4602 GCA_964455425.1 uncultured Oscillospiraceae bacterium
ACGGCCTTTTGCTTTTACCGGAAATTCTTTTCCAAAACAGGAAAGAATAGGATTGCATTTGGCGACAAAACCATCTATAATGCAATTGTATTATACCAATATTGCCAGATGGGCGCCCATAATAAGGGAAGGGGAAGCTATGAAACGTTGGATCAGTTTTGCTTTGGCAATGCTGCTGCTTTTGGACCTATTGCCCCAGGCGGCTTTTGGGGCAGATTACGCTGAGCTTGCGCCACTGGAGGCGTTGGCGGCACTGCCTGTGGAAAATGACGGGGATGGCGATGGGATTGCCGATGCCGATGAGGCGGCCTTGGGAACCAATTCCCAGGAAGCGGACACGGACTATGATGGCATTGATGATTACAGCGAGTGCTATGTTTATTTTACCGATCCCCTGCAGGCAGACACCGACGCAGATGGCATTGAAGACGGGGATGAGGTGGCCTTGGGGCTGGATCCCCTGACCACATCGGACATTTCCACCGTCTATCAAACGCTGGAGGAAAGCCGCATTGCCGATACGCTCCGCACAGATAGCCAGATCTCTCCCAGCCTCAGCGGCTATGCCCACACCGTGCTGGGAAAGACGGCCTATATTGCCGAGGCGAACAACCAGCTTATTGGGGACAACCCTGCCATTATCGGCAAGCAGATGGACATTACCCTGGCGGAAGGGGACTGCCTTACCCTGGATGTACAGGTTTTGACCACAGCCGAAGCGCTGGCAATGTTCTATTTGTCTGATATGGGCTGGCAAATGCTGGATACCACCCGTACAGAAGAGGGCATATCCGCGGAAATCTCCGAATCTGGCGTGTACTGTGTGGTGGATCTATCCCTTTTCCTTGCCGGCTTAGGGATAAACACCAGCGGCGTGACCTATGCGGTGGAGAACGACGAAGAAGTTCCCCAGATGCGGTCAGTGGCCACAGGAAGCACAGTGCTGCTTAGCACCTTCCGCAAGGTGACCTTGTCATCGCCGCTGTCGCCAA
This sequence comes from uncultured Oscillospiraceae bacterium, assembly GCA_964455425.1. Lineage (GTDB taxonomy): Bacteria > Bacillota > Clostridia > Oscillospirales > Oscillospiraceae > JAFRPC01. The sequence goes on from CAYVWG010000090.1 coordinate 2,449, forward strand.
CCAGCGGGGATACCGACGGAGATGGACTGAGCGACTATGAAGAGCTGGGAGAGGCTTACTGTGTTTCTCTTACGCCTATGCTTGAGCAGTATCTGTCCCAGGCGGAGGAACTGCCGGAGACATCTGTTCGCCGGTATTTTGCCAAACGCAGCAGCAGCGTCGCCACTTCTGTAACGGTGTATGCGGCCACCTCCGATCCTACCAACCCGGACACGGATTACGATGGCATTAACGACGCCGTTGACCCGGCGCCCGCCAACGGCACCCTTACCTGCGAAATGACCTCCGGCTTTACTGACCGGAGCATATCCTACACTCTGGACTATTCCAGCTTCTTCAAAAGCCGCTGGACCTACCGTCAGGCACTGAGTATGGCCTCCATTGTCATGAGCGCGCAGATCTATTCCGGTAGCTATCTGCAGTTTGACACAGCGCCGAACACCAGCAGCTCCACCACCAAGTTTTCCACCATCAGCTCGGTGTTGAAGCTGCATGGTATGAGCGATGTGAAGGACTACTCTCTTAGCAGTACATACAGTGATGATGACATTTCCGAGGTGGCTGTGGGCCACCGTCAGGTGACCTATAATGGCACCACAAAAGAGGTAATCGCGGTCGTTGTCCGGGGCACCAATGGAACAAACCAGGAATGGAGCAGCAACTTTGACCTGGGAGATCGCAGCAAATTTGCCTCTACAGCGGACTGGACCCATAGAGACAATCACAAGGGCTTTGATGTGACGGCTACGCGAATCCTGAACTATGTCAATGAATATGTCCGCACATATGCCGCCCAGGGGATGAAGGTGGCCTATTGGGTCACCGGTCATTCCCGGGGAGCAGGCGTGGCCAATATCCTGGCTGCGGATCTGGTGGATCAGGGCGCTGTGGTTTATGCCTACACCTTTGCCGCGCCCAACACCACCATCCGCGTAGACGCCTCGGCCTACAAGTACCGGGTGATTTATAATCTGGTCAACGGGGATGATTTTGTGCCGATGATCCCTATGAAGGCGTGGGGCTTTACCCACTTTGGCGTTACAGCCACCATGCCCATTGCCGGGGATGGAGACGCGGATTATCAAAGCGAATGGCGCACCCTGACAGGGAGCAATTGGTATAATGAGGCGTCCCAATCCAAGCTGGCTTCCACGGTGGAAAAGCTTGCCGGAGTGACCGATGGATGGGATACCTGCTATACCTATACCTGCTCTTGCCATGGCGACGGCTCCAACGACAGCATTATTGAATCTGGCTTAAGCGCCAGCGACCTGGAAAGCTATTCTGACCGGGCCAAGAAATATTGTCAGATCACCTCCTACAAAAACTGGCTGGGCAACACCAAATATAATTGTTGCCAGTTGCCCGCGTTTTTCATGCAGGCCTTGGCGGATATCATCAGCTCCAGCAATATGGTCTCTACCTTAACGGGCTATAATCTGGCCGATCAATATGAAAGCGCCCGTACGGCAGTGGCCGCTGCCGGTGTTTTTGGCATTGCCGATCCCCATTACTGCGAATCCTATTATTTGCTGACCCGGCATATTGCCGCCAGTGACTTTACCTATTCTGACCCGGAACATACCCACAGCTACAAAGAAACCGTGGTTACCCCCTCTACCTGTACCGCTACCGGCCAGAGCTTGTATACCTGTTCCTCCTGCGGGGACGTCTATAAGGGGGAGCCTTCTCAGATCACCCATACGGGCATTGTCGCTGACTATGCTGTAGAAGCCACCTGTACCGAAACCGGACTTACCGCCGGTAGCCATTGTACGGCCTGCGGGGCGATAATCACCCCGCAAACCACCATTGCCGCCCTTGGCCACACTGTGGTGATCGATGCCGCTGTAGCGGCCACCTGCACCACCGATGGCCTTACCGAGGGTAGTCATTGCAGTGCCTGCGGTGAAGTGCTGGTGGCGCAAGAGAGCATTCCCGCCACCGAGCACAACTACCAGCTTACAGCAAGCAATGCCGCCACCTGCATAGAAGCTGGCAGCAGAACCTATACCTGCACCAGCTGCGGCGAAACCTACACGGAAACGATCTCCGCCACTGGGCACAACTATGTCGACGGCGTTTGCACCAATTGCGGTGATGTGGAGACCCAGAGCAACGTAGACGAGAGCTTAAAGTTCTATCTGACCGCCC
>CAYVWG010000091.1:0-4591 GCA_964455425.1 uncultured Oscillospiraceae bacterium
GATGGCTTCCGCCGAAAAGCGGAAGCCATCCTTTTCTTCTTTGCCGGAGATTATTGGATATTCCCGTTGCCCTCCAAATCCACATAGTGGCCGTTGTCGCGGACATACAGGACGATATCTGGCCGATATTGGGCAATATACTCGCTTAGGGCCATGCCGCCGGTGTAGTATCGCAGATCCAGACTGCGCATTTCGTTGCAGCTTAGGGAGAAAAGCGCCTCCAGGGGGTTGGTGTACGAGTCTCCTACGATCAAAATATTGGGCAGATCCTCCCGGCCGGTGGATAGAACCGTCTCGCCCATGTCGCCGCACATATAGGCGCTGTAGTAGACAAACTCCTCTGGGCTTTGGGGCAGCTGAACCAGGGGATTGCCGGTTTCTACCCCGTTGTCATAGCGGGTGTAGGGCACCTCCATGTCGCTGGTAAACACCTGCAGGGCGCCGGATATGGGGCTGGCGGAATAGAGCTTGCGGCTGTAGGTGCCAAGGTAGGGGTTGGGCAGAGAGGTGATGGTGATATGCTCTTGGGTGACGATGGGGAATTCCCAGCCAAGCTCTTGCAGCCTTTGGCAAATGGCCAGGTAGGACATATAGGCTCCCTTGAAGGTGTAGTGATGGTCAACAGGGGAGTAATACTCCGGCAACTCCTGAATGGACAGGTTGGCAAACAGGCCTTCCAGATATAGGCAGGGAAGGTCATGTTCCTCCGCTGCAGTGGAAAAAGCGGCGTAAATTTCATCGATTTTTTCGCCGTTGCTGTTCATAAAGGAAGGGTAGGCCTCCCGGTAGGCGGCATATTGGGTAGGCACGCCGACAAACAGGAATGTACCGCCATAGCTTTCCGTAAGGCTGGCGATGGCGGATAAGCGCTCTGCCATCGCTTGGGCGTTGGCGGTGTAGTCACAATGGGAGAATAAACCGCAATCCAACATCAGGGCGGTGGGGGTAACCACAACGCCGTTGACAGAAGGGGACTTGCGCAGCAGCTGATAGTGAACATTGGCGTCCAGCCACTGTGTGCGGTGGTAAATGTGATCGGAAAGATAGGTTTCTAAGCCGCTGAAATAGGAGCCGTCCCAAAGGGTGGCGGAAGACAGTACCGGCGGACTGGCCAGCGTGCGGTTTTCGTAGGGATCGTATTGCTCCGGCGCCGTATCGGAAAAAAACAAGGTGGTGACAGAGAGAAAAAGGATGCCCGCCAGCACAGGCAGAAGGAATAAAAGCTGGGCAAACCGTTTCATAGCGCCTCCTAAAAACGGAAATAGATGAAGGGATTAAAGCTGGACGCGGACAGGTTTAGCAGACAAAGAGCGAAGATACCCACCAGGCACAGGGCGGCCAATACCATAAACCAGGGCTTTGCCGCGTACCTTTTGTACAGCCGGGAGAACACCGGCGTGCAGCACGCCAGGCCCAGGAGAATTTCCGGCCCATATTGACGGCACAAAAACCACAGGTAGTGCCAGTCGTTGCCGCTGACGGTGGAAACTCGCACCAGGCTGGAAAGATAGCTGCTTAGCTGGGGCATGGTGGTGCAGTTGAAAATGACCCAGCCGATCAGGATCAGCACCAATGCGTACAGATGCCGGAAAACCTTTGGCAGCTTTTCCAGAAGCTTCAGCAAAAACAGCTTTTCCGCCATCAAAATTACGGCAAAATACAGGCCCCACAGCAGAAAATTCCAGCTGGCTCCGTGCCAAAAGCCGGTAAGCCCCCAAACGATCAGCAAATTTAGCAGCTGCCGGGGCAGCCCCTTGCGGTTGCCGCCCAGGGGGATGTACACATAATCCCGGAACCAGGTGCTCAAAGAAATATGCCACCGCCGCCAAAAATCCGTGATGGAGTTGGCCACATAGGGATACCGAAAGTTTTCGGAAAAATGAAAGCCAAATACCTCTCCCAGACCAATGGCCATGTCCGAGTAGCCGGCAAAATCGTAGAAAATTTGCAGGGCGTAGAACAGGGCGCCGGCCCAGGCCAGCACAGCGGAGCGCTGCTCCAGAGAAAAGAGGGTTTCCGCTACCTGCCCAAAAACATTGGCCAGCAGCAGCTTTTTCCCTAAGCCGATCACAAAGCGGCCCATGCCGGATACAAAGCCATCCCAGCTTTCTCGCCGACAGGTAAGCTCTTGGGCCACCGTGCCGTAGCGCACAATCGGCCCGGCGACCAGCTGGGGAAAAAGAGACACATACAACGCCACATACAGCGGATTTTTCTGGGCAGGGGCTTCCCGGCGGTAGACGTCGATGACATAGCTGACGGCTTGGAAGGTAAAAAAGGATATGCCGATGGGCATGACGATCTCCGGAATTGCCAGCTGCAGCCCCAAAACATGGTTGAGATTGGTGGCAAAAAACCCGATGTATTTGTAGTAGCAAAGGGTGCCCATGGCGCCGGCAATGGCCAACAGCAGCCCCAGCCGCCGCAGCCAAAGGCGCTGTGTGCCGGCAATGACCAAAGCGCACACATAGCACAAGCCAACCACGCCCAGCAGGACCAGGATGCCCTTAGGCTCGCCAAAAAAATAAAAGCCCAAGCTAAATGCCAACAGCACACCGTTGCGCAGCGGCCGCAGCCGCTGTGGCGTTAAGAAATAGCAGAGCAGCACCGCAGGCAGGAATAACAATAAAAAGGAATAACTGCTAAAAACCATAATTTCTCCTGATCTATGTTAAAAAATAGAAAAACCGGAGTTATAAAAACCCCGGAAAATTATAATTTGCATTGACATATTAAAAAATATGTGATAACATAGTGCTTCAAGCTGCGAGGTTTCGCCAATCTTACAATCTCCCTTATACATGGTCATTTTAGCACAGTGGGCGGGAAATTGCAACCGGTTAGGGCGAAATCAAGCAACGCATCCAAGCGTGTCTCATACAAAAAACGGGAGGAAACGTTTTTGCTTTTTCTCGCGCAAAGCGCGGCGCGGTTTTTTATGAGACGGGGCGGCACTTAGCACCGCCGGCACGGGCAGCGTGCGCATTTCAAAGGAGAGAGCTTCATTTGAAATGAGTGTAGGCACAGAAGTATAATGAAAGGCTGTGATGATTCATAATGGCACTGGTCAAGGACGAAATGTTCGGCAAGACCCTGCGAAAGAGCTACGCAAAATACCATGAGATTTTGCAGATGCCCAACCTGCTGAAGATCCAAAAGGATTCCTACAACTGGTTTCTGGAGGAAGGCCTGCGGGAGGTTTTCCGGGATGTAGACGTGATCACCGATTACACCGGCAACCTGGAGCTAAGCTTCCTGGACTATAGCATGGAAGAAAAGCCCAAGTACACGGTGGAAGAGTGCAAGGAGCGAGACGCTACCTATGCTCGGCCCATCAAGGTGCGGGTGCGCCTGCGCAACAAGGAAACCGGCGAGATCAAGGAGCAGGAGATCTTCATGGGCGACTTCCCCCTGATGACCAATGGCGGTACCTTTGTGATCAACGGCGCGGAGCGTGTCATTGTATCCCAGATCGTCCGCAGCCCTGGCATGTACTACGGTGATGAGGTGGACAAGGCGGATCAGCATAGCTACACGGCCACGGTCATTCCCTATCGGGGCGCTTGGCTGGAATATGAGACGGACGCGCAAAATGTGTTTTATGTGCGTATCGATAAAAACCGCAAGCTGCCCGTCACTTGTCTGATTCGTTCCCTGGGCGTAGACACCGACGCGGAAATTTTGGCGCTCTTTGGCGAGGACGAGCGGATCAAAGCCACTCTAGAAAAGGACACCTGCCACACCAGGGAAGAAAGCCTGCTGGAGGTCTACCGCAGACTTCGTCCCGGCGAGCCGCCCACAGTGGAAAACGCCGCCGCCTACTTGGACACCTTGTTCTTTGACGCCCGGCGGTATGATGTGTCCAAGGTTGGCCGCTATAAATTCAATAAAAAAATGGATATCTGGACCAGACTGGCCGGACAGGAGCTGGCCGAGCCGATTGCCGACCCCATGACCGGCGAGATCCTGGCCATGCCCGGCGAGGTGATCTCCCGGGAGAAGGCCAAGGAAATTTCCGCCCGGGCGGTCAACGAGGCCGTGCTGCTTGTTGGCGAGAAGAAGGTAAAGGTATTTTCCAACGGTATGGCGGATATGTCTCAGTTTGTGGACTTTGATCCTAAGCTGATTGGCATAAAGGAAAAGGTCTGCTTCCGGGCGCTGCGGGAGCTGCTGTCCCAGGCCCAAGAGGAACACTGGACAGTAGAGGACTGGAAGTACGCCTGTGAAGACAAAGCCAACGAGCTGTTGCCCAAGCATATTACGGTAGATGACATTCTTGCTTCCATCAACTACCTAAACTGCGTGGCTTACGGCATTGGTACTACCGATGACATCGATCACCTGGGCAACCGCCGGCTGCGCTGCGTAGGCGAGTTGCTGCAAAACCAGTTCCGGGTAGGCTTTACCCGGCTGGAGCGGGTCATTCGGGAGCGGATGACCGTGCAGGATCTGGACGCGGTCACCCCCCAGAGCCTGATCAACATTCGTCCGGTGACGGCGGTGATCAAAGAGTTTTTTGGCTCATCCCCGCTGTCCCAGTTCATGGATCAAAATAACCCTCTGGCCGAGCTGACCCACAAGCGCCGTCTGT
>CAYVWG010000092.1:0-4565 GCA_964455425.1 uncultured Oscillospiraceae bacterium
GGACACGGCCTTTTCCACCCGGGCGCTGCAGGCCGCGCAGCTCATGCCCGTGACAGTATATTGTTTCATGGATGCCCCTCCTTTATTTCATCAGCTTTTGCAGGGTGCTGACCAACTCGTCAATGGTTTCCTCCTTGCCCTCTCGGATGTCCCGGGCGACACAGGTGCGGATATGGTTGGCCAAAAGCTCCCGGCTAAAGGCGTTAAGCGCCGCGTTTACCGCAGACACCTGAATGAGGATGTCTGTGCAGTATGCGCTTTTTTCCACCATGCCTTTTATGCCCCGAATCTGCCCTTCTATACGGCTTAGACGGTGGATCAAGTGTTTATATTCGTCCTCGGAGCGTTCTTTGGTTTTGCGGCAACAACATTCGTGCTTTTCCATGGCGGAGATCCTCCCAACACAAAAATACCCGGCGGGGGTATCCTTATCATATACCCCCGCCGGGTATTTGTCAATACCCGAATATTAGGATGAATGGTTTATTTTTAGAAAGCCGTTGCTCCCTTGCGCGCATGTAGATGGGCAAACGGATGTTTTGCCAAACCAGGCGGGAAAGCCGCTTGCCTAGATGGGTGAAGGGAGGGCATCATAGATTCCTTAGGAAAAGGTTTTCCAGTTGGCGAAAATACGGGTTACCTCGCTGAGATTGTCGTAGGGGATGAAGATGGGTTCATCGGTCACCGCCTTGTTTTCCGGGAAGATGGGCCAGGGATTACAGCCGCCGGCTTCGATCTCCACCTGATCCACCGTAAAGCGGTTGCCGCAGTTTTGGCACGCCAGCACATCACCATCTTGCGCATAGTAGCCTCTGTCGGAGCTGTAACAGATCTGGCATAAAAACGCCGGCCACCAGCTTCAAAATCCCCTGTAGTACAGTAGATAACCCTATATTTCTGCTGGATTTTATTTTGACAGTTGACGCAGATCATGCCGGAAATTTGTGGGTTTTTTGCATTATCCTTGTCATGGCTTTACTCCATCTGCGTGTCTTTTCTGTTTTCTTTCGCCTATAGGGCCGAAGGGCTCCCTTTGGCCGCCATATTGGCATAGCATCACGTTTTGCGTTTTTCCACCGCCTGAGCCAGCTGCTCTAGCCCCTGCCGCAGGGTCTTTTGGGGACAGGCCAGCACCATCCGCTGAAACTGCCCGGACTCTTGGCTGAAAATGTGTCCAGGATCCAACCAAAGCTTTGCCTGATGCACAATGAGGTCATTCAGCTCCCGGCAGGACAGGCCCAGCCCGGCGCAGTCCAGCCAAGCAAAATAGGTGCCCTCTGGCTCCACCAGGCGGATCTGCTGAAGATGCGTGGCAAGAAATTCCCGCAGAAGATCCAAATTCCGCCTCAGATAGCCCCGGCATTGCTCCAGCCATGGCCCGCCGTGTTCATAGGCGGCTTTGCTGGCGATCAGCCCCAGGGTGTTGAGCTGGGAGTAGCCGCAGCGGCGGATCTCTTTGACAAACCGCTGACGGATGTCCTTCCCGGGAATCCAGATATTGGAGACCTGCAGCCCTGCAAGATTGAAGGTCTTGCTGGGAGCGGTACATATTATGGTCTGCTCCGTCAGCTCCGGCGCGGCCTGCACAAAAATATGGTGGGGATGTTCCGGAAACGCAAAGTCGCAATGGATTTCATCGGCAACAACATAGACATTATGTTTTTGGCAAATCTGAGCAAGACGCCTTAGCTCCTGGGTGGTCCATACCCGGCCTACCGGATTGTGGGGGCTGCACAGGAGGAAGAGCTTTACCTCCTGCTCCACAATCTTACGCTCAAAGTCCGCAAAATCCATGGTGTATTTGCCGTCTTGGTAGATCAACTCGTTTTTCACAAGCCGGCGGTCATTGTCTTGGATGACGCTGAAAAATGGGTAGTACACCGGCGGCTGGATCAGCACGCTGTCCCCGGGCTTGGTCAGCGCCCGCACCGCCATGGCCAGGGCGAACACCACGCCAGGGGTCTTTACCAGCCATTGGGGTTGGGTTTGCCACCCAAAGCGAGCCGTAAACCAGCTTGCCACGGCGTCATAATAGTCGCTTTTCACCTCGCTGTAGCCAAAGATGCCATGGGCCACAGAACGCTCCAGCGCGTTTAGCACCGGCTCCGGGGCACGAAAATCCATGTCCGCCACCCACAGGGGCAGCACATCCGCCGGCAGGCCCCGTTCCACGGCAAAGTCATATTTTAGGCTGTTGGTGTTGCGCCGGTCAATCACCCGGTCAAAATCATACTGTGCCATAGCTACCCCTCCAATGCCTGCGCCAAATCGGCAATGATGTCCTCAAAATGTTCCAGCCCAACGGAAAGCCGCAGAAGCGTTTCGGTTATGCCAAGATATTCCCGCATCTTTTCCGGCACATCCGGATGGGTTTGGGTCATGGGATAGGTGATCAAGGTTTCCGTCCCGCCTAAGCTTTCCGCAAATGTGATCAGCCGCACCTTTTCCAACAGCCGGTGGGCGGCCTGTACGGTATCTGTCCGAAAAGAGATCATACTCCCCGCGCCCCGGGCTTGCCTGCGGTTGATCGCATAGCCGGGGTGATCGGGTAAGCCGGCGTAAAATACCTTTTGTATGTGGGGCTGGGACGCCAGCCAGCGGGCCACTTTTTGCGCGTTTTCCTGCTGGCGCTCCATCCGCACCGGCAGCGTCTTTACGCCGCGAAGCACCAGAAAGCAATCAAAGGGCGACAAAACGCCGCCGGTGGTTTTGGCGATCAGCTGCACCCTGTCGGCCAATTCCTGGGTGGCCGAGGACAAAAAACCGGCGATGGTATCGTTGTGGCCGCTGATGAATTTGCTGCCGCTGTGGATCACCAGATCCGCGCCCAGGGTAAGAGGATTTTGCAGGTAGGGGGAGAGGAAGGTGTTATCGACGATCAGCAGCAGGCCGTGGGCTTTGGCCAGCGCCGCGCAGGCCGGCAAATCGGTGATGTTCATCATGGGATTGCTTGGCGTTTCAATATAGATTGCTTTCGTCTCGGGACGTAGCAGCGCCTGTACATTTTGTATGTCGGTGGTATTGGCATAGCTGATGGACAGCCCATTTTTTTGGCTGATTGTCCGAAACAGCCGAATAACGCCGCCATATAGATCCTCCGAGCAGATGATGTGATCCCCCGGCTGGAACAGCTCAAAGCAGGCGCTGATGGCGGCCATCCCGGAGGAAAACGCCGCCGTACCACAGGCGTTTTCCAGGGCGGAGATGGTTTCCTCCAGGCGTTGACGGGTGGGATTTTTCTCTCGCGTATAGTCGTAACCGCTGGACTGCCCCAGGCCGATGTGACCAAACGTCGCGGTTTGATAAATCGGGAAGCTGACGGCGTGAAAACCATCCTGATGGGCAAAATCCGAGCTTCCATGGATACATCGCGTTTCAAATTGACGGTTCATATTGGTGTCCTCCCACTACTTTTTTTCTCTCTACCGAACCGACCTGCGTAAGCCCACCTTAGCGTGGAGCAAAATCACCTGCACCGGCTTGGGAAAACATAAGCGCTCATCTTCTATCCGCTTATGTTTATAGAAGACGGGCGCGTAAAGTCAAGGTACCACTTCTGTTTATCCTGGAAAAGCAGGAACCTAACTATGGGCATCTGATAATACCCTCTGCTGTAACGGGTAGCCCCGTTGTTCTCTAGCTGTTGCACAAGCACAGTGCTTTAAAACCATGTTCCTCTGCCGCCAGGCCGTCTCCCTTCAGCCGGCGGAGACCCTCTGTAGTTCTGCTTTTTTGATCCACCCCAGAGGTTTTCCTAAAATGTCCCTATTAGGTGGAACGCAGGGTAGGCTTCCCTTCATTGCCGTTTCTCTAGGCAAGTTACGTTTAGTATATAAGGAAACCGTGCTTCTGTCAAGAAGAAAAATAGTAGGGAAATAGGTTTATAAAAATGGAAAGAACCATTTTCTGCAGCTGCATCACAAGGAAATATTTCCTCAGGATGATATATATGTTCCTGATCAGGCTTCCTGCGGGGCACTATGGGGAAAGACAAGGCCCCTCCTTGCCAAGACAGCCAAATTTTTCTTTGCCGTTGTTGAAAATCCGATGGCTGGAGATACGTTTGTGTTGTCATGATGCGTACGCGGCTGTGGGGGAGAAAGACACGCGGGCAACCATCACCGAAGTCTACGGGAACTTCGACGTCTGGATCAGCACAAGGATCGAGCAGCTCGTTCAAGAGACGAAGAACATTTTTCGGGTGTCTCTTGAATTTTTGAGAAAAATGTGATATAAAATATGCGTTAATAAGTTAAATAGAAGGTTCATTTTAAGAAAGAGGTTAGATATGGTAAACAAAGGGGTAATTGGTATATGCCTAGTGATAGCGTTATCAATGTTCACTGGCTGTTCAAATGTATCAAATATAACAGAAGAGGGAGCAGGCGCTGAGACAGCTTCCGTATCTGATAATACAATGCAAGAAAGATTTGAACAAAAAGAGACGGCAATAGATGGAGGCAAAGGCGTAGGCAAAGGCACAGGGAACGGTATGAACGCAGGCGGCGGAACCGCAGAAAATAGTGAAGAAGTGCAAGCAGTCTTGGATGAGAACTCGTCCAAAT
>CAYVWG010000093.1:0-4476 GCA_964455425.1 uncultured Oscillospiraceae bacterium
TGTTGGCAATGGTCTTCTTGGGACCCTTGCGGGTACGGGCATTGGTCTTGGTTCTCTGGCCCCGGACGGGGAGGCCTCTTCTGTGGCGGATGCCACGATAGCAGCCGATTTCGGTCAGCCGCTTGATGTTCATGGCCACATTCCGGCGCAGGTCGCCTTCGATGGTATAGTTCTTGTCGATGACGTCACGGAGGGCAGCTTCCTGCTCGTCCGTCAGATCCTTCACCCGGGTGTCGGGGTTGATGCCGGTGGCGGCCAGAATGTCGCTTGCGCTCTTTCTGCCAATGCCATAGATATACGTTAAACCGATTTCGATTCGTTTTTCGCGGGGCAGGTCAATACCAGCAATACGTGCCATATTCTCCTAAGCACCTCCTATTAGCCTTGTCTCTGCTTGTGCTTGGGATTTTCGCAAATTACCATAACGCGGCCCTTGCGCTTAATGACTTTACATTTCTCGCACATGGGCTTGACGGACGGTCTTACCTTCATAGCTGTTAAACCTCCATTTGAGACATTGTCTCTACTTACTTCTCCATGTGATACGACCCAGGGTAAGGTCATAGGGTGACATCTCCACAGTCACCTTGTCACCGGGCAAGATCTTGATATAGTTCATTCTGAGCTTGCCGGAAATATGTGCCAAAATGGTGTGACCTCCGCCGATATCCACGGAAAAGGTCGCATTTGGCAGTGCATCAGTTACGATGCCCTCAAGTGTGATTACATCGTCTTTAGCCAAGCTTTACGAACCTCCTTGGTTTTGACACTGGCTGTTCCGGCCGAACACGGCCAGATCTCTCCGTAATTCGCTGTTGAGCACTTTTTCACCGCCCCGCAGCTTGTCAGCCACGTGGGAAGCCGGGGTTGCGACTTTGGACGCGTGCTTACCTTTTTTTCGCTTGGGACGCTCTATGCGCCGATCCTTTCCGTTGGCGATCAGGATGTACGCACCTTCTGTTCCTACAACATAGAACAGTTTACCCTGATCTCTTCCGGCCATAGACCGCACAATGTCCCCAATTGCCGCATCCATCAGCCCATATCCTCAGCGACGGTAAGAATTTCCGGCTCGCCCTCGGTGATGCGTATGGTGTTTTCATAGTGGGCGGAGAGCTTGCCGTCGGTGGTCACCGTCGTCCAGCCGTCGGAGAGGACCCGGCAGTCGTAGCTGCCGGCGTTCACCATAGGCTCCACAGCGATGGTCATATTCCGGACAAGTCTTGGCCCCCTACCGGGAGCGCCGTAATTGGGCACCTCAGGTTCCTCGTGGAGCCTTGCGCCTACGCCGTGACCCACGAAAGCGCGCACCACCGAGAACCCATTTGCCTCCACATAGGCTTGCACCCCATGGGAGATGTCAGAGACGCGATTACCCTGACGCGCAAAGTGGATACCCTCGTAAAAGCTCTGCCGGGTAACGGCAATCAGCTTTTTTGCCTGTGGCGAGATCTCGCCACAGGGGAAGGTCGCGGCGCAGTCTCCATGAAAGCCGCCCCAGTAAGCGCCTACGTCAACCGACACGATGTCCCCTTCTTGCAGGACACGATCCCCGGGGATGCCGTGGATGATGGTGTCATTGACGGAAATGCAGGCGCTGGCCGGATAGCCCTGGTAATGGAGGAAGGAGGGCGTCGCGCCCTGAGAAACGATAAAGTCGTGAACAGCCTTATCGATTTGTCTGGTGGTCATGCCAGGCCTTACCATAGACCCGGCCAAGGCACGGGCTGCCGCGGTAATTTTACAGGCCTTACGCATGATCTCCAGTTCGCGTTCGTTTCGCACCGAGATCATACCTTGGCTCCTACAGCCTTTAGAATGTCCCGGTTAGCGTCTTCAATGCTCTGGCCGCCATTGACCAGCTTCAGCTTGCCAAGCTTGGCATAGAACTCCTTCAGCGGTTCGGTCTGCTCGTGATACACCGCCAGGCGGTTTTTCACGGTTTCGGGGGTGTCGTCCTTGCGGATGATCAGCTCGCCCCCGCAGCTGTCGCAGACATTTTCCACCTTAGGCGGATTGGCGGTGACGTGATAGCTGGCGCCGCAGCCGCTGCAAACGCGGCGGCCGGTCATGCGCTGCTCGATCACCTCGTCGTCGATCTCCAAAGACACCACCCAATCCAGTTGGATCCCCTGGGCCTCCATGGCCTGGGCCTGGGGGATGGTGCGGGGCACGCCGTCCAGGATAAAGCCGTTTTGGCAATCCTCCTGGGCGACCCGTTCCACGACGATGCCAATGATGACCTCGTCGGGAACGAGCTTGCCGCTGTCCATAAAGCTTTTTGCCTTCAAACCGGTTTCGGTGCCGTTTTTGATGGCCTCACGAAGGATATTTCCTGTGGAAATGGTGGGGATGTTCAGCTTTTTGGCCAAAATCTCCGCCTGTGTTCCTTTGCCGGCGCCAGGAGCGCCCAAAAGAATCAGCTTCATCAGACAACCTTCCTCCTAATTATTCCAGGAAGCCCTTATAGTGACGCATCAGCATCTGTGCCTCGATGGCCTGAACCGTCTCCAGCGCAACGCCCACCACGATGATGACCGACGTACCGCCGATGGACAGGGAATCCACAGAGGGGATCAAAATCCCGGCCAGGATGGGCAGCATAGCCACAATGCCCAGATAGATGGCGCCAAACAGGGTGATTTTGTGAATGACCCGCAAGATGAAATCGGAGGTTGGTCTGCCGGGACGATAGCCGGGGATGAACCCGCCGTTTTTCCGCAGGTTGTTGGCGATTTCGATGGGGTTATACTGGATGGTCGCGTAGAAGTAGCTAAAGGCGATGATCAGCAGCACATACACCACCAAATAGGGCCAGCTGTTGTTGCTGTAAATGTGGGTGTACCGCCAGGTATCGGTGTTGCCGATAAAGGTGGCGATGGTTGCCGGCAGCGTAGCCACCGACTGGGCGAAGATGATGGGCATAACGCCGCTCATATTGACCTTAATGGGCAAGTGGGTGTTTTGTCCACCGTAGACCTTGCGGCCCACCACTCTCTTGGCGTAAGACACCGGGATCCGGCGCTCGGCTTGGGAGACGTACACGATAAACACGATCAGGGCCAAAATGCCTACCACGATGAGCAGGGCGATATACCAATAATGAGCAAAGCCATTGTTCTTGAAGCCCTCGATCACAACGCTGACCATGCTGGGGATCCGGGAAATGATGTTGGCAAACAGGATCATGGAGATGCCGTTGCCGATGCCAAATTCGGTGATCTGCTCACCGAGCCACATAACCAAAGCCGAGCCTGCGCCAAAGGTCAGGATGATCACAATGGCGGACCAAGCGTTTGTGCTCATCAGCACGCCATAGTCGGCGGTGTAGTTTCTGAGCATGACCCAATAGGCGAAGCCCATGAGCAAGCCCAGACCCACCGTGGTATAGCGGGTGATGGAAGCGATCTTCTTCCGGCCTTCCTCGCCGCCCTCTTTGGACAGGCGCTCCAGGGCCGGAATGGCGATGGTCAGCAGCTGGATGATGATGGATGCGTTGATGTACGGCTGGATGCTCAGGGCGAAGATGGTCGCCCGTGAGAACGCCGAACCGGACATGGCGTTATACAGACCGAGAACCGTATTTTGCAGATTTGCCGCGAAGATCTGGGACATAACCTCGGTGTTCACAAAGGGAACCGGGATCACGTTGCCCACGCGGTAAAGCAGGAGGACAAAGAGGGTGAACAAGATCTTGTTTCGCAGCTCCTTGATCTTCCACGCATTGCGGATGGTCGTAAACACTTACACCACCTCAGCCTTTCCACCTGCCTGCTCAATTTTAGCCTTGGCGCCTTGGGAGAAGGCCGCGGCCTTCACCGTCAGCTTTTTGGTCAGGTTGCCGTTGGCAATGACCTTCAGGCCGTATTTGCAGCTGTCGATAATGCCCTTTTCGATGAGCGCGGCGGCATCGACCACAGCGCCGTCATCAAATGCGTTGAGCGCGGCCACATTGACCGCCGTGCGGGGCTTAGCGTAAATGTTGTTGAAGCCGCGCTTGGGAACCCGTCTGGCCAAAGGCATCTGGCCGCCTTCAAAGCCAATGCGGACCTTTCCGCCGGAGCGAGCCTTCTGGCCCTTGTGGCCCCGGCCGGCGGTTTTGCCATTGCCGGTGCCGGCGCCCCGGCCCTTACGCTTAGCAACCTGGGTAGAACCCACAACGGGAGCAAGTTCATGCAGTTCCATATCTTGTCTCCTCCTTTAGTCTACTTCGGTAACCTGCAGCAGGTAGCCGATCTTGGCGATCTTGCCGCGGGTCTGGGGGTTGTCGGGCTGAACGGTCTCTTGGCCGATTCTGCGCAGGCCCAAAGACTCAGCCGTTGCGATGTGCTTTTGAAGGCGGCCGCTAAGGCTCTTCACCAGCTTGATTTTCAGTTGTGCCATCTGCTCGCCCTCCTTAACCGACGATTTCTTCCACAGACTTGCCGCGGACGGCAGCAACCTGCTCCGGGGTACGCAGGGAGGTCAAACCCTGCA
>CAYVWG010000094.1:0-4186 GCA_964455425.1 uncultured Oscillospiraceae bacterium
ATCCATGATCGCGCGGTAGAATAAACGCCTTGATTTTCTAGGCAAAACCGCATATAATATGGTTGACCCGGTAGATACGCACACAGGTAGCCACGGCAAAACGGGGAGGAGGAAGCCATATGCGCGTAACGCTCAATCCCGATAAAGAGATGGTCAAAACCATCAAGGAAGGCTTGGCGCGGACAGGCGGCTACTGTCCCTGCCGCAGAGAAAGAACAGAGGACAACAAGTGCATATGCAAACAGTTTCGGGAGCAAATGAACGACCCGGATTTTGAAGGCTATTGCCACTGCATGCTGTATTACAAGGCAAAGGATTAGCCTTTGGGGCCTGGCTGCCGGAATTCGGGAAAGCTCTCTGACACAAAATCAATGGGCAATGCGCCCAAGAAAAAAGGAGGCAATTCCAATGAGCAAATATGCGGGAACCAAAACAGAAAAGAACCTGGAAGCAGCGTTTGCCGGCGAAACCCAAGCAAGAAGCAAATACACCTATTTTGCTTCGGTGGCCAAAAAAGAAGGCTATGAGCAGATCGCCGCGTTGTTTCTAAAGACAGCCGAAAATGAAAAAGAGCACGCGAAAATGTGGTTTAAGGAGCTTTCGGGCATCGGCGACACCGCCGCCAACCTTGCTTCCGCGGCAGAAGGGGAAAACTACGAATGGACAGACATGTACGCCGGCTTTGCCAAGACCGCCGAGGAAGAAGGTTTTGCGGAACTTGCGGCCAAGTTCCGTCTGGTCGCCGCCATTGAAAAGCACCACGAGGAGCGTTACCGCGCGCTGCTGAAAAATGTGGAGCAGGCGGAGGTTTTTGCCAAAAGCGAGGTCAAGGTTTGGGAGTGCCGCAACTGCGGGCACATTGTGGTAGGCACAAAGGCGCCGGAGATTTGTCCCACCTGCGCCCATCCCCAGAGCTATTTTGAGCTTCGCGCCGAAAATTATTGACTGGTCGCCCCAAAGGCTCTCTTAGCCGCGCCGGGCTTTTGCCCACGGGGCGTACAGCGCTCCATCTAATCGCCATTTGGCAAACATCGGCCATCGCCTAGGTGCGCACATGGCCCGTGCCGAAATTGATCCGAAAAAATGGAGGGATGTGGCGGTGCACGCCCTCCATTTTACTCTCCCATTTTCTCCCCCAGCAAACGCTGGGCGATCCCTCCTAGGAAAGACAGGTGGCAGAATGAAGCTGTTTCAGGGCAGAAAATCCATATCCCCCTTTCAAATGATCCTGTTGGGATTTCTGGCGGTGATCCTTGCCGGCTGCCTTTTGCTGATGCTCCCCTTTTCCACAAAGGCGGCAGGGGGCGCAAGCTTTTTTGACGCGCTGTTTACCTCAACCTCCGCCGTGTGCGTAACTGGGCTTGTGGTTCACGACACGGCCAGTTACTGGTCTGGCTTTGGCCAAGGGGTAATTTTGCTGCTCATTGAAATTGGCGGCATGGGCGTTATCACCATCGCCGGAGCGTTGGCGGTGGTGGCGGGGCGAAAAATTGGCCTCTTTCAGAGAAACACCATGCAGGAGGCCCTGGCCGCCCACAGCGTTGGCGGCATCGTCCGCCTAACCGGTTTTCTTCTGCGGGCATCGCTGGTCATTGAGCTTATAGGGGCGGCAATTATGGCGCCAGTCTTTTGCCGGGAGCTGGGCTTGGCCAAGGGGATCTGGTATGCCCTTTTCCACTCTATATCCGCGTTTTGCAACGCGGGCTTCGACCTTATGGGCGCAAAAGCGCCGTTTTCCTCTTTGACCAGCTTTGTGGGCCAGCCGGCGATCAATTTGACGGTGGCCGGCCTGATCGTCATCGGCGGCCTGGGCTTTTTGACCTGGGACGATATCCGGATGAACCGGTGGCACATAAAACGCTACCGGATGCAGAGCAAGGTGATCTTCCTTGTTACCGGTATTTTGATTTTTGTTCCCACGCTGTATTTTTATTTTGTGGAGTTTCATCTTCCCCAGTGGGCGGGCCTGACGGGTACGCAGCGGGTTCTTGCCGCGCTTTTTCAGGCGGTCAGCCCCAGAACCGCCGGGTTTAACACGGTGGATCTGTCGGCCTTAAGCGGAACCGGCCAGATGCTGACGATCATTTTAATGCTCATCGGCGGCTCCCCCGGCTCTACTGCCGGCGGTATGAAAACCACAACGGTAGCGGTGCTGGTGCTCTCCGCGGTGGCCGTGTATCGCAGAAACGAGGACGCCCAGTGCTTTGGCAGGCGCATCGCCAATTCCGCCGTCAAATCGGCGGCGGCAATCTTGTTTATCTATCTGCTTTTGTTTTTGGCCGGCGGAATGGTCATCAGCACCCTGGAGGGCCTCCCCATCCTGACTTGTCTGTTTGAAGCGGCCTCCGCCGTAGGCACGGTGGGGCTGACCCTGGGCATCACCACCAAGCTGGGGGCAATATCCCGGGGGATCTTGATTTTGCTGATGTATTTTGGCCGCGTAGGCGGTTTGACGCTAATCTACGCCACCGTGTCGGGCAAGCAGACCCAGGCAAAATATCCCCAAGAAAAGATCACCGTAGGATAAAGGAGCGCGGATATATGAAAAGTGTATTGCTTATCGGCCTTGGCCGGTTTGGCCGTCATGTGGCCATGAAATTGTATGAGCTAAAGCATCAGGTTATGGCCATAGACACCAGCGAAGAGCGCGTGGAGCAGGTCACGCCCTTTGTCACCAGCGCCCAGATCGGTGACTGCACCAATGAGAATTTTATCCGCTCCATTGGGGTGGGAAATTTTGATGTGTGCATTGTGGCCATCGGCGATAACTTCCAAAATTCTCTGGAAACCACTTCTCTGCTCAAGGAAGCCGGAGCCAAATTGGTGGTATCTCGGGCGGCCAGAGACATTCAGGCAAAGTTTTTGCTGCGCAATGGGGCGGATGAGGTTGTCTATCCGGAAAAACAGCTGGCCTCCTGGACAGCCGTCCGCTACACAATAGATCATATCCTAGACTATATCGCACTAGATGAAAATCATGGCATTTTTGAAATGAGCGTCCCGGCCAACTGGGTGGGCAAAACCGTCGGCCAACTGGATATTCGCAAAAAATACAGGCTGAACATTATGGGCACCAAAAAGAACGGCAAAATGAACGTATGCGTTACGCCGGAAACCTTGCTGACTCAGGATGGAACCATGCTTGTCTTGGGCAGCGTACAGGATGTGCACAAGTGCTTTCACATATGATCCTACTTGTAAAGATTAGGGAGGAAGTGGCCATAAAAACAGCCTCTTCCTCCCTATGCTTATCTGTGTGCTGCCCTAGCCGACGGCCTGTGGGTCCTTGGGAAGAGTACGCCGACATTCTTCGGTGATCTCCCGCTTCAGACGCCGCAGGGCAGGCGCGTCTAAGTCGCGGGGATAGGCGTAGTGGGACAGGTCAAATTCTCGCAGGCTGCTGTCCGCGTGAAGAACCACGATTTTCTGCCCCAAAAGCAGCGCTTCTTCCAGCTGATGGGTCACAAGAATAATGGTGCGCGGCATCTGGCTTTGCAGCCGGAGCAGTTCATTTTGCAGCTCCTCCCGGGTGATAAAATCCAAAGAGGCAAACGGCTCATCCATCAGCAGCAGTTGGGACTGACTGGCCAGCACCCTGGCCAATCCCAGCCGCTGCTTCATTCCGGTAGACAGCTCCGTAGGGGTAAGATCCGCATAATCCTGCAGCCCTACCATGCGCACATAGTCTACCGAAAGCGCCAGCCGCTCCTCCGGCGTTCTCCCCACACCTGCGGCCATGGCCACATTCCGGAGCACTGACGTCCAGGTGATCACATAAGGCTCCGGGCTAAGCAGTACGCTTCGCCAGCCCTCCGGCAAGGTGATGCTTCCCCTGTCCGGCGTATCTTGCCCTGCCAGCATCCGCAGCAGGGTGCTTTTTCCACAGCCGCTGCGGCCAACGATCACACTGAGCTTGCCCACAGGAAACTGTATAGATAGATCCCGCAGCACCTGCCATGTACGGGAAGGCCGCTTTTCCCCATCAATCAAAATGTCAGTGCTGTGGGTGGTATAGGATTTATCCACATGGGCAACAGATATATCATCCATCTTTTTCCCTCATTTCCCCTTTCTTCCGGCAGTGTCGCCTGTTGGTTTGCTTTCAGCGCCGCTGCCGTTTGCTTTCGTATTTTAGCAAAAACCCTCCGCTTTTGCAACCGCATAGAGAGATCCGATGGATTTTCGG
>CAYVWG010000095.1:0-4012 GCA_964455425.1 uncultured Oscillospiraceae bacterium
TTTGCCCGCCATGGGCCGGTGGCGTAAAAGACCAACGACAGGATCAGGCCTACGGTCCAGCCAATGGGCCAGGCCAGCCAAATGCCCAAGGAACCAAGCTTGGCGGACAGGATCCAGGCCAGGGCCACCCGAAGAATCAAATCGGCAAAGGTAGCGATCATAAACCGGCCCATTTTGCCAGCCCCTCGCAAGATACCGTCAGCCAACAGCTTGGTGGACACTACGAGGTAAAACGGGGACAGTATACGCAAAAATAGCAGCCCGGTTTGGGCGGAGCCGCCGGTGGGATGGTTGAGGAACAATAGCAGCAGCCACTTGCCGGCGAAGAAATACAGCAGCGTCAGAGGGATAGACAAGGCACACATCAGCCCCAGTCCGGCCTTAAAGCCCTCCCTTACCCGGGAAAGCTTTTGGGCGCCAATATTTTGGGCCGTGTAGTTGGAAACGCCGTTGCCGATGGTGGTGATGCTGGTGATGACCAGGTTGTTTAGCTTTACGCCGGCGGCGTAGCCGGCGATCACCGGGGTGCCAAAGCCGTTGATCAGCCGCTGCAGAAGGATGTTGCCCACGGAGATAAAGCTTTGCTGCAAAATGCTGGGCACGGCCACGGCGGTGATTTGTCCCAACAGCCGCCAGGAAAACAGGGGGGCTTTTTCTTCCGGCTCCACCTTGGCCAGCCGGCGAAAGAGCCACAGCACCGCCAGCACACAGCTGACCCCCTGGCACAAAAACGTAGCCCAGGCCACGCCGGATACTCCCATGTGAAGGGCCGCTACAAACAGGATATCCATGCCGATGTTGGCCAGGGAGGAGCAGGCCAGAAAGACAAACGGCGTTTTGGCGTCCCCTAAGGCGGAGAAAATGCCGGTGGCGATGTTATAGAAAAACATAAAGGGCAGGCCCCACAGGTAGATGTTGAGATACAGCTGGGAATCCCCAAAGATCTCCGTGGGGGTGTGCAGCAGCGCCAGCAGCTTGCCGCAAAGCAGCAGGCCCAAGACCATCAGCCCGGCGCACAGCACCGCCCCGGCGATAAAGGTGGTGGAAACGGCGGTTTTTAGCTGCTTCATTTCCTTGGCCCCAAACAGACGGGCCACCACCACCGAGCAGCCGATGTTACAGCCAAAGGCAAAGGCAATCAAAATCAGGGTGACCTCATAGCTGTTGCCCACGGCGGCCAGCGCGTTTTCTCCCACCAGCTTGCCGGCCACCAGGCTGTCGGCCAGGTTGTATAGCTGCTGAAAGATCACGCTGCCAAACAGCGGCAGGCAAAACCGCCACAGCACGCCGCTGGGCTTGCCTACGGTCAAATCTTTATTCACAACGATCCCTTCCTTGCAATTTCGTTTTGGCTTTATTATAATGATCCCATAGCCATATGTAAAATATCAAATTTGTCCCCTTGGCCATAACCAATTGACATGAGGTGATCGTATGAATATTTCCTACGAATATTACCGGGCGTTTTATTACGCCGGCAAGCATTTGAGCTTTACCCGGGCCGCTCAGGTGATGGGGAGCAACCAGCCCAATGTGACCCGCACCATCAAAAAGCTGGAGACTGCTTTGGGCTGCCCTTTGTTTGTCCGCCGGCGCAAAGGCGTGAACCTTACCCCCGAGGGACGTAAGCTGTATCAACATATCGCCGCCGCCGTAGCCCATATCCAGGCCGGAGAGGGAGAGATCACCCAGGCCCAACAGCTGCAGACCGGGCAGATCACCATGGCCGCCAGCGAAATCGCCCTGCGGTGTGTGCTGCTGCCGGTGCTGCGGCAGTTTCGCCAAGCCTATCCCGGGGTGCGCATCCGGGTGCTGAGCCAGACCACGGCCCAGGCCATCACCCTGGTGAGCCAGGGCTTGGCGGATTTCGCGGTGGTCACCGCCTCTGGCATAGGCAGTGTGCAGGGTTTGTCCTCCCAGCCCATACGGTCTATCCAGGAGACGCCTGTCTGCGGCAGGGCCTATCAGCACCTGACCAAGGAGCAGCTGACCCTGGCGCGGCTACTGGACTATCCTTTGATCAGTCTGGGCCGGCACACCAGCTCCTTTGCCTTTTACTCCGCCTTGTTTTCCCAGCAGGGACTGTCCTTTACCCCGGACATCGAGGCGGCGGCGGCAGACCAGATTTTGCTGATGGCCCAAAGCGATTTGGGCATTGGCTTTGTGCCTGCTGAATTTCTTGCCGGGCAGGAGGATGTGTTTGCCTTGACCCTGACCCAGCCCTTGCCGCCGCGGACGGTTTGCCTTTTCAAGCGCAACGACGGCTCCTTGGGCATTGCGGCCAAAACCTTGGAGCGAATGCTGTGCTACCGCCAGGAATAAGCGCAAAAGCCCCACGCCGGAAGCCTTCAAAAAAGGAAGGCTTCCGGCGTGGGGTTGGTTTATTTTGTAGGGATTGGCAGGGGAAAGCAGGGCCGATTGAACCTGTATGGATTGGCAGGAGAACGGGGACGCCTGCAGGCGGCCCGCCTTTTTGGACAATCTTGGCTTCTGCATAAAACCATTAGGTTTTATGGAGCATCCGTATTAGGCCCTGGTGGCCTGGGCAAAGGCCTGGGCCAGGATTTGGTTTTCCGGGCTGCCGGTGGGAACTTGCCCAATGGCGTCGGTGGTACAGCCTAAGTCGGCCAGAGCCTGCAGCAGGGAGGAAAGGGCGTTGGTGGCGCGGCTTAGGGCCGTCTGCCGGGCAAAGGCGGCAGCGGCCTGCTGGGCGGCGGTAACGGTATCTCTGTCGCAGCCCAAGGCGCCGCTGAGATAATCCGCCTCCCGGGCGGTATAGGGCAGATCCTTCCCTGGGCCAAGAGGCCCTTTTTCCTTGGCCGCCGCTTGGCCGCAGCGGTCTACCGTTTGCTGGCTTACCGTCACGGCGGCGGTCAGGTTCAGCCCCAGGCACAAGGCCTGCCGGTAGGCGGCGGCGTACACCGCCGTGACTCCCGGGGCCAGCACCTGCCACAGATCCAAAATGGCCTGGCCGTTATACAGACTGTTGCGCACGGCGATATACACCGCCATGGCCCGTTGCTCCACATCGCCTTGGGCGCAGGTCAGGGAGGTTAGAGACAAATCTCCGCCGGTGTACTCGCTGGCAGGCAGCTCATGGGCGCGAAACAGGCTCCGCTCCTGGCGGAAGACCAGATAGCTTTTGGCCACCTCCGGATAGCCGCTGTCCAGCAGCACCTGCTCCACCGCGGATTGCACCGCGTCTACCGTAGGGGCAGGGTTGCCCTCTGTGTCCAGCCGGGTATAGACCTCCAAGGCTAGGCTGGTGGCCACGGCCCGATCCTCCATGCGGGGGTCTACGGCCCGGAAGGATTTTTCTATGGCTTCGGTGATCCGCTGCACATCGAAGGGGACAATGCGCCCATCTCTTTTTTTAATGACGGAAATGCCCATGGCGATCCTCCTAACGTACGATGGTTTTCTTCACTATACTACAAAATTTCTCCCGGCGCAAGTCTTTGGGCAAACACCGGCAGCTCCGGCGGGCAGACGGTGAACATAAACAGCATGGCGCAGTAGATCCCCGAAAGCATAACCAAGGTTCCCAGCCAGTGGGACACCCTGCCCCGCCGCCACAGCCGCCAGGCCAGATAAAAGCCCAAGGCCATGGTCAAAACATACAGCAGGATATTGTATTTGTGGCTCTCCAGCGCCAGCGCCCCCAGGGGCACATAATAGGCGGCCAGCAGCGCCGGAGGCATAACCAGCAGGCCCGTTAAGGCCCCGGCCCAAAAGGTGGGCTTGTCTTCCCCTTGACGGGACAGCAGCCACATCCCTCCCAGATAGGGCCAAAACAGCAGCTTCAAATGCTCCCACACGCTTTCATTTACCGGCACAAACAGCCCCACAAAGGTGTTGGGCCAAAGCCCATAGACAAAGTGCAGCCCCGTTCCCAGGGCGCAGGCCAGCAAGTACGCGGCCAACATCCGCCGTTTGATCCATCCTCACCCCATTTCCTGGCTGGAGCGGGCCTCCGCCCTCAGCCTTTGCTACAGGGTATGCAAGGGGGCGG
>CAYVWG010000096.1:0-3809 GCA_964455425.1 uncultured Oscillospiraceae bacterium
TGCGCCGCCTATGCGCCGTACACGGTAAGATACCGGTGCAAAATCACGGCGCACTGCTCCCGCTTGGCGGTGTTTGTAGGGTCTAAGACCAATGTGCCAGTGGGGCTTACCGCGCCGTTGATGAGCTTGTTGCTCACCGCCCAGCCCATGGCCTCCACGGCGTAGCCCCCTACCTGATCCTTGTCCGGATAGGAGGAAAGGGCGTCGTTCTCTTCCGGCTCTGCCTGGGCGTAGCGGTACAAGATGGTAGCGATCTGCTCCCGGGTGATGGGAGCCTCCGGGGCAAATTTTCCGCCCCCTACACCCTTGACCACATCGTTTTCATAGGCCCAGATGATGGCGGTGGTGTACCAGGTACCCTCGGGCACATCGGTAAAGGGATTGTCCCCTGTCACAGCGGGGGAGCCGGAAAGACGGTATAGGATGGTCACCAGCATGGCCCGGGTCAATGTTCCGCCTATGCCAAATTGGGCGGAGCTGATGCCGTTCATATAGCCTCCGGCGACCATATAGTCCACCGCATCGTGATACCATCCTTGCTCTACATCGGTCAGATGCGCACTGGGACAATCGGTGGCGGGGATCTCCTGCTGGGCGGTCAGCACCAGGCCGCAGACCTGGCAATGGCTACCGGCGGTCAGGCCCGGAAGGCTGCAGGTGGGGGCCACAGGGGGATCCTCCACAATTTGATGGCCGGTGGCGGGCAAGATCTCTTGGTAGCTGTGAGTGCAGAGGGTGCAGGTGTATTGGGCCTGCCCATCCTCGGTGCAGGTGGCCGGGGTTTGAGCGGATAGGACATAGCTGTGGCCGGTGGCCGGTAGGATTTCCTGGGGGGTCAAAACCGCGCCGCAAACCTGGCAATGGCTGCCCTCGGTAAGGCCGTCTTCGGTGCAGGTGGCGGGAATGCCGGGGTCGGTCACAGGGGTGTGCCCTGCAATGCTGCCGGCCACCAGCTGGGTTTGGCCGCAGCGAGTGCAGGTGTACAAGGTGACATCTGCATCCCCGCAGGTGGAGGCGCTTTGGGTTACGCCCTCATCCCAGCTGTGGCCCAAGGCCGCCAAAGGACGGGTTTGGGTCAAATCGCAGCGTAAGCAACTGCGGCTTTCTTCCCCTCCTTCGGTGCAGGTGGGCGGGGTACTGACTGTCCACGGCCCCAGATCGTGGCCTAAGGGATCGGTGTAGCTGTCGGTATAGCTTTTGCCGCAAAGGGTGCAGGTGTGGGTGGTGTAGCCCTGGGCTGTGCAGGTGGGAGGCTGCACCTGCTGGTCGTAGCTGTGGGCGCTTACCGTCACGGTAAAGCTGGCGGATTTGCCTTCCAAAGACGCCGTAACGGTTTTCTCTCCCGGGGTCTGACTGTAGCCGGTAAGGGCGTAGCCGGTAACCGGGGCGGAGGTGTCGTTGTCGTAATAGGCCGTCACGATAAGACCGTCGGCGCTAAAAAGCTCATCCTCGTGGTAGGCGGTCTTGTCCGGCAGATGGGTAATGGCCAGGCTGACCAGGGCTTTGGCCTGCACGGTCACCGTAAAAGAAGTGCTGAGCTCGCCATAGGTCAGGGTGATGTTCTGCGTGCCGGTCAAGGTAGGATCATAGCCGGAAACGGCGGCGCTGGTCATGGGAAGGGTCTGGGTTTCCCCGTTGTCGTAGGTCACAAGGATGGCCCCGCCGGTAAGATCCAGGGCTTGGCCCTCAATGTAGGTCTGTTTGTCCGGCAGGGCAGAGATGGTCACCCCGGTGACCTTGGGGGCGGTCACCGTCATGGTGGAAAAATTGGTGACATAGGCCGTGGAGGAATTAAAGTACAGACCAAAATACACGCCGCTGTCGGCAGGGGTCAACGCGGAGAAGGTGTAGATGTCGTAGGGAGAGCTGTCCACCCAGTCGGAGGTGTCCCGGGAAAAGCGCATGACGGTTTTGCCCTCTGCCACCTGGAAGACTTGGCTGTTGTTGGTGCTGAGCATGTAGCGGTAGATCTTTACCTCCGCGCTTTGCCCCACATAGGCCTGGGCGGGCAGGGTGATCCGGCCATAGGCATAGCCGCCGGTGCTGAGGGTGTAAGGAATTTCCACCCGGGATAGCACGCCCTCCGGATCGCTGAGCAGCGCCGGCAGCTGGGAGGCATCCCCCTGGGCGTAAAAGCACTGGTTTTCCTGATCCACCTGCCAAGCGCCTACCACAGGAACCGTGACGGTCAAGCCGGTCATGCCGGTAACGGCAACGGAGGCCGGCAAGGCGCTGGCCAGCATTTGCAGGTTTTCGGTGGTGGCGTTGCCGGTGTAGATGTTGAAGCTGCTGTAGGGGACATCGGCACCGGCCTGTTTTACCGTGGTGGGGGTGTATTGGGCCACATCAAACATGGTTACGGTGTATTGCAGCTGGGCGGCGTTGCCGGATTGGGCGTCGGTCAGGCCAAACACCTCCACCCGGTATTGGCTGCCTGGGGTGTAGGTGTAGCCGCCATCCGAGGGGGCAGGCTGGACAAAGGCCAGGGTGCTGGTGCCGGCGGAGAGCTTGCCGTTTGCCTTGGTGCAGTCGTAGCTTTCCCCGGTGGAAAGCTCCGTAACGCGCACCGTCACCTCGTCGGCGCTGCTGACCCGGACGTAGTCGGTGTTGAGGCGGATATCCCAAGCGGCAGCCCGGGCAGACAGAATGTTGCTGGGCATGTAGCCGGGAGCGGGGAAGGCGGTAAAGGGCATGGTCAGGCCGGGATTGTTGTAGGCGGCGATTTTGCCGATGGCGATCCGCCCGGCGTAGCCAAATTGGACGCTGCTGTAGGTGGGCGCAAGCAGGGCGTAGCGGTGGCCCAGGGTGTCCCAGCTTTGGGAGCTTAGGCTGTAGCCCTCGTTGAGCCAGCCGGTGATGGCCCCCACCGGGGTGTAGCCCCAGGCCAGGATGTTGTGGGAGGCGTTTTTGCCCAGGTTCCATAGCTCGTCGGACATGTCCTCGGGCTTGCTGCTGTCGCTGATGCTGTGGTTAAACTCCCAGTTGCGCACCAGCGCGCCGGCCTGTAGGCTGTCGCTGTGGGCGGATACCACCTGCAGCGGCTCTTCGCCGATCAGCCACCGGTAGTAATTGACCATGGCGGTCATGCCGGTGTGGGTGGCCTGGGTCAATTGCCCGGCGCTGTAGGGATCCGACAGGCTGGGGGCCTGTAAGTAAGCGGAGTCGGGATTGTAATCGGCCACAGCTTTAGGGGCGTCCAGGGCCTGGGCGTACCTTTGGCCAATTTCTTCTTGAGTGCGTCCCTGGAAGGGGGAAAATTGATTGCCGTTATAAATGGTCACATCTGCCCCGTGGGACGGCGTCGGCAGCCAGCATAAAAGCAGGGCCACAACCAGCAGGCCCGCTGCCGCACGGCGGAAAAGAGACGTTTGCATGGAATAAACCTCCTTTTCTTTTCTGGCGGTAAAGGATTTACCGCCAGTTCATTTTACCACCAACGCTGTGTTGTGTCAAAAGCACTTTTTATGGAAGATCAAACCAAATCGGCCCGCCGCAAAATCATTTTGTGGCGGGCTGTGGGGTGTGCGATGAACCGGGGCAGATTATCTATGGTTACTTTTCTCAGATTGCGCTCTGAAACCTGCTCCGGCAAATCAAGAAACTCCAACGCATAGGTGCACAGAATCCTTTCGCGAACCGTCGCAGACACACTTTCCGGCAATGGCTTCTGGCTTGACAACATGTAACGCTCATAGTAGGCGCTGTCCATCTGACGTTCCAATTCCCGCTTCGAATCATGTTTTTTGGCGCACAGCGCCATGTAAAAGTGCCGTTTCTCTTCCGTTTTTGAGCCGGACATAATGAGCAGA
>CAYVWG010000097.1:0-3621 GCA_964455425.1 uncultured Oscillospiraceae bacterium
TTACGCGGGACGTTTTTTGGCCAATACCCATATACGGCTTTATATTCGTCCGTGTGTTGCCCCGTAGATGGCGCGTTTGCCGCCCATCTACGGGGCAAAGCGTTTTTTGCCCTGCCGCCGGGCCAAGACACATCTTGGCCCGGCGGCAGGGCGGCGTATGGGAGGGTCGAAGCAGGGCCCATAACCTCCAGCTAGTTCAAGGCGCTGCCATCGTCGGCAAACAGGGCGTGGATCCGCCGCAAAAGCGCGGCATACTCCGGTTGATCGGCCAGCGTGTCGGAGCGGAGAAACTCCCCCGCGGCTTGCTGGGCCTGCTGCAGGGTTTTTAGATCTAAGTTCAGGTTGCCTACCTTAAAGGCGGGAAGACCGCTTTGCCGAAAGCCAAAGAAATCTCCCGGCCCCCGCAGGGACAGATCCTCCTCGGCAATGCGAAAGCCATCGTTGGTGCGGCACAGGGCCTTCAGCCGGGCCAAGGTGTCCGCGCTGCGGTTGGCGGAAAACAAAATGCAGTATGACTTTGCCTGCCCCCGGCCTACCCGTCCCCGAAGCTGGTGGAGCTGGCTAAGTCCAAATCGATCGGCGTTTTCCACCACCATCAACGTGGCATTGGGTACGTCCACCCCCACCTCAATGACGGTGGTGGCCACCAAAATCTGTATCTCTCCGGCGGCAAATCGGCCCATCACGGCTTCCTTTTCCTGGGCCTTCATCCGGCCATGGAGAAGCCCAACCTGTAAATCGGGGAAGACGGTCTGCCCCAGCGCCTGTGCCCAGGCCTGGGCGGATTTTAAGGACGCGTTTTCCTCATCCTCCTCAATGGCCGGGCAGACGATGTAGCACTGGTGTCCCGCCTCTACCTGACGGCGGATAAAGCGGTTTACCCGGGGCCGTAAATCTTCGCCCACCAAAAAGGTGTCTACCCGCTCTCGGCCAGGGGGCAGCTCGTCCAGCACGGAAATATCCAGGTCGCCATAGATGATCAGCGCCAGCGTCCGGGGGATCGGCGTGGCGGACATAACCAGCAGGTGGGGATTATCACCCTTTT
The DNA here is from genome assembly GCA_964455425.1 of uncultured Oscillospiraceae bacterium. Taxonomy (GTDB): domain Bacteria; phylum Bacillota; class Clostridia; order Oscillospirales; family Oscillospiraceae; genus JAFRPC01. The sequence goes on from CAYVWG010000097.1 coordinate 1,046, forward strand.
GGGTCAAAGCCTGCCGTTGAGCCACCCCAAACCGGTGTTGTTCATCGGTGATGACTAGGCCCAGGCTGGCGAAGGCTGTAGCCTCGGCAATCAGGGCGTGGGTACCGATGACCAGATCGACCCTGTGGGCGGCAATGTCCGCCCGGATGGCTTTCTTTTGGCTAGCCGGCATAGCGCCGGTCAGCAAGGCAACGGTTAGCCCGAGAGGGGAAAGGAGCTTGCTGAGAGATCGGAAGTGCTGCTCCGCCAAAATCTCTGTAGGGGCCATAAAGGCGGTTTGCACGCCGTTTTTTGCCCCGCAGTAGGCGGCAGCTGCCGCCACCATGGTTTTGCCGCTGCCCACATCTCCTTGAAGCAGCCGGTTCATGGCCGTGGGCTTGGCAAAATCGGCCAAGATCTCCCCAATGGCTCGGCGCTGAGCGCCGGTTAAGGTAAAGGGCAAAGCGGCGTAAAAGGGATCCATGTCCCATTGGGTAAAGGCAGGCCGGCGTTTGGCCTTACGGCTGCTGCGCATCAGGGACAAACCGGCGGAAAAGACAAAAAATTCCTCAAATACCAGCCGGTTTTGCGCCGTGGCCAAAGCCTCCATAGAGGGCGGCGTATGGATGTTGCGATAGGCGGTTTGCACGTCGCACAGTCCGTATTTTTTCCGCACCTCCGGCGGTAGGATCTCCGGCATGGAGGACACACAGGCGTCCAGTGCCTGGGCCACAGAGCGGGCCACCAAATGGTTGCTGACCCCAGCGGAAAGAGGGTACACCGGCATGATCCGCCGGGTATATTGCCCGGGCTTTTCCGCCGGCTCAAACACTGGATTGTTCATGGCGTAGCCGGCATAATCGCCGGAAAGCGCGCCGTAAAAATAGTATTCTTCTCCATATTTCAGGCTTTCGGCCACATATTTTTGATTGAAGAACGTCAGATGCAGCCTGCCGGTCTCATCGGCTACCGTCAGCCGCGTTAGATCCAGCCCCTTGCGGATATGGCTTACCCGGGGAGCCGCGGTGACCATCGCCCGAAAACAAGCCGGGACGCCCGGCTGCAGATCAAAAATGGATACCAGCTGGGTGCGATCCTCATAGGTGCGGGGAAAGTAGGCGATAAGGTCATACAGGGTGTAAATGCCCAAGCCGGCAAACAGCTTGGCTCGGGCCTCTCCCACGCCTTTTAGGTAGCGCACAGAGTCAAATAAATCGGCCATAAGGATCCCTCCTGCCCATATTATATCGGACAAACCGCCGGGAAACAAGAGGAAAAGCCACTATTGACAAAAGGCAAAAAATCTTTTACCATATATTCAGTAATCGATGAAAGAGAGGATGCGCAATGGATGCTTTTGTGATCAAAGGCCATGTCTGTTACAGCAAGGATCAATCTACGCTGGAAATACGGGAAAATGGCTATATTGTGGTGGAAAACGGGAGGTGCGTTGGCGTATTCTCCCAGCTGCCAGAGGCATATCAGGCGCTGCCGGCGCAAGACTTTGGCGACCGGCTCATCGTGCCGGGCATGTCGGATCTGCATATCCATGCGCCCCAGTTTGCTTTCCGGGGACTGGGTATGGATATGGAGCTGCTGGATTGGCTCGACACCTATACCTTCCCGGAGGAAGGAAAATACAGCGACCTGAACTATGCCAACAAGGCGTATGACCAATTTGTGGCCCACCTGCGCCGAAGCACCACCACCCGGGCGGCGGTGTTTGCTACCATCCACAACCCGGCCACCCAGCTGCTGATGGACAAATTGGACGCTGCCGGTTTGGGCGCCTATGTAGGCAAGGTGAACATGAACCGGAACAGCCCGGACTACCTTTGTGAAGCCAGTGTAGAGCAGGCCTTGGCCGACACCGAGGCGTGGATCTGCGCGACCAAGGATAAGTATACGCTGGTCAAGCCCATTTTGACCCCTCGCTTTATCCCCTCCTGCACCGATGATCTGATGCGGGGGATTCGGAAGCTCCAGGAAAAATACGGCCTTCCGGTGCAGAGCCATCTGTCGGAGAACTACGGCGAGATCGCCTGGGTACAGGAGCTTTGCCCCGCCTCCCGGTTCTATGGCCAAGCCTATGACCAATTTGGCCTGCTGGGGGGAGATCACAACTGTATTATGGCTCATTGCGTCCACTCCAGCGATGAGGAAATGGAGCTGCTGAAAAAGAACGGCGTGTATATTGCCCATTCGCCTGAGTCCAATACCAATCTTTCCTCCGGCGTGGCGCCCATCCGTAAGTATCTGGAAAACGGCCTTCGGGTGGGGTTGGCCACCGATATGGCCGCCGGCAGCCATGAGAGCATGCTCCGGGCGATCACCCAGGCCATTCAGGCATCGAAGCTCCGCTGGCGGTTGAAGGATGAGCAGGTAAAACCCCTGACCTTTGACCAAGCGTTCTACCTGGCTACCCTGGGCAGCGGCAGCTTCTTTGGTCAAGTGGGCAGCTTTGCCCCTGGGTATGATTTTGACGCGGTGGTGCTGGATGACAGCAACCTGGATCATCCCCAGCCCCTGCCGGTGCGCTCCCGTCTGGAGCGGACGGCCTATCTGGCCGACGAACGAAACGTGTTTGCCAAGTTTGT
>CAYVWG010000098.1:0-3140 GCA_964455425.1 uncultured Oscillospiraceae bacterium
TGCCACAACGATGTGGAGCCGCTGATTTCCTCCCAATGGTTTGTGAAGATGAAGCCCTTGGCGGAGCAGGCCCTAAAGGCCGTCCGGGAGGGGCAGACCCATTTTGTGCCCGACCGCTTTACCAAAACCTACACCAACTGGATGGAAAACGTCCGGGATTGGTGCATCTCCCGGCAGCTGTGGTGGGGCCATCAGATCCCCGCTTGGTACTGCCAAGACTGCGGCCACATGACCGTTTCCCGGCAGGACGCCTGCCAATGTGAGACCTGCGGCAGCAAAAACATCCAACGGGACGAGGACGTGCTGGACACCTGGTTTAGCTCCGCCCTGTGGCCCTTTGAGATCTTGGGCTGGCCAGACAAGACAGAGGATTTTGACTATTTTTATCCTACCGATGTGCTGGTCACCGGCTATGACATCATTTTCTTCTGGGTGGCCAGGATGATCTTCAGCGGCTGCGCCCACACCGGCCAGGCCCCCTTCCACACGGTGCTGATCCACGGCCTGGTGCGGGACGACAAGGGCCGGAAAATGTCCAAATCCCTGGGCAACGGCATCGATCCGCTGGAAATGATCGACCTTTACGGCTCTGATGCCTTGCGGATGAACATGATCACCGGCAACTCTCCCGGCAACGACATGCGCTTTTATGTAGAGCACTGTCAGGCCATGCGAAACTTTGCCAACAAGCTGTGGAACGCCAGCCGGTTTGTGATGATGAATCTAGACATCACGGAAAACCGTCTGCCGGCGGTGGAGGATCTATCGGCGGCGGACAAGTGGATCCTGTCCAAGCTCAACACCTTGATCCAGTCCGCCACGGAAAACCTGGAAAAATACGAACTGGGCGTGGCCGTGCAGAAAATTTACGATTTTATCTGGGACGACTACTGCGACTGGTACATCGAGCTGACCAAGGCCCGGCTATACGGCGAGGATGCTGCCGCCAAGCAAACGGCCCAGCAGGTGCTGCTGTATGTGCTCGATCAGATCTTGCGGCTGATGCATCCCTTTATGCCCTTTGTGACGGAGGAGATCTGGCAGGCCATTCCCCACGAAGGGGAGGCCCTGATTGTGGCCTCCTGGCCGGTTTACCGGCAGGAGCTTTCCTTCCCCGCCCAGGAGCAGCAGATGGAGAGCATTATGGCAGCCATCCGGGCGGTGCGCAACCGCCGGGCGGAAATGAACGTACCCCAAAGCAAAAAGTGCGATCTTTATATTGTCACCGCACAAGAGGAAGCCTTTACCCAGGGCGCCGGCTTTATGACCCGGCTGGCTTGGGCAGACAACGTGTATGTATCCTCCCAGGAGCCGGAGGGCCATGAGCAAATGGCCGCCTGCGTCACGCCGGAAGCCAAGCTCTACATGCCCATGCGGCAGCTGGTGGATGTGGAAAAAGAAACCGTCCGGCTTACCGCCGAGAAGGAGAAGGCCCAACAGGAGCTTCAGCGGGCCAAGGCAAAGCTTGCCAACGAAAAGTTCACCGCCAAGGCTCCAGCGGCGGTGGTTGACGGCGTAAAGGAGCGCCTGGCCCAGTGCGAAAAGCTGCTGGCGCAGCTAGAGGAAAGCCTGGCCCGGCTGGAGACGCTGCAATGAGCCAAAAAGAAGGATTGCTATCTGTGGTGATCCCCGCCTACAACGAAGAGGAAATGGTGCCCCAAGCGGCGGCGGTCATCGGCAAGGTGCTGGAGGACGCGGCGATCCCCTTTGAGCTGATTTTTGTGGATGACGGCTCCAAGGATCGCACCTGGGAAACCATCCTCCAAACCGGCCAGACAGGGGTGCAATTTAGCCGGAATTTCGGTAAGGAAGCGGCCATCATGGCCGGCCTGGCCCAGGCCAAGGGCGCCTGCTGCGCCGTCATCGACTGCGATTTGCAGCATCCCCCGGAAAAGCTGGTGGAAATGTACCGGCTGTGGCAGCAGGGATACCAGGTCATTGAGGGGCAAAAATCCAGCCGGGGCAAGGAAAGCGCCGTCCACGCCTTTGCGGCCAAAAGCTTTTACCGGCTCATCAGCTCCGCCGCCGGATTTGACATGTCCAACGCCTCTGACTTTAAGCTGCTGGACCGGCAGGCGGTAAATGTGCTGCTGAACATGCCGGAAAAAAGCGCCTTCTTCCGGGCGCTGTCCTCCTGGATCGGGTTTTCCACCATCACGGTGACCTATGACGTCCGGGAGCGAACGGCAGGGGAGTCCAAGTGGTCTACTCGCTCCCTGATGAACTACGCCCTGAGAAACATTACCTCCTTTTCCGCCGCTCCCATGCAGCTGGTGACGGTGCTGGGCGGGGTGATGCTGGTGGTGGCCATTGTGCTGGGCATCATTTCTCTGGCGCAAAAGCTAGCCGGACAGGCCTTGGGCGGCTTTACCACCGTGATTTTGCTGCTTCTGTTCTCCAGCAGCGTCATTATGCTGAGCCTGGGCATCATCGGCTTTTATATCGCCAAAATATACGATGAGATCAAAGGCCGTCCCCGGTATATCGTGGCAAAAACCGTGGAGAAGGCCCCATCGGATCCCCAAACAGGGAAAACGCCCTCTCCCTAGCGCCGGCGGCAGAACCCTCCGCCTCCCTGGGCGGCGGGGGCAAAGAAAGACATGGTGTGGAATATGATCATCGATCCTACAGGTACAGTGCTGATCCCCGGCAAGCAGGGGGAAGATTGTCCGGGAAACGGCGCCCACATGGATGAATACGGAAACCTGATCGAATGTTGCTGTGGCGGCTGCGACTACATGATGTGTTGCCTGCCTACCCATACGCCGGAAGAGTGCGCCTCTTGCACCGATCCTCTGTGCCCCCATGGGTCAAACCAAACCTCCGCCAGCCCGGCAACTCATACATGCTCTGAGAAGCTTCCTTCCGGAGGAAGGATGACCAGGCCTAGACCCAAGGGGCCCAGGCAGCAAGCATAACCCGAACAGCAAGCGCAGCCTGGGCAGCAAGTGCGGCTTGGGGTGGCAAAGCAGCACAGGTGGCAAGCGCAACCCGGGCGGCAAGCACGGCCTAGGGTAGAAACGCGACCTGGAGCGGCAAAAGTGACCCCAGGCAGCAAGCATAACCCGAACAGCAAGCGCAGCCTGGGCGGCAAGCACGGCCTAGGGTAGAAACGCGACCTGGAGCGGCAAAAGTGACCC
>CAYVWG010000099.1:0-3131 GCA_964455425.1 uncultured Oscillospiraceae bacterium
GCCATTTGGGCCGCGCCCTCCTTGGCGCAGGCCAAGGTGGGATCTGGCGCCACGTTGAAGAAGGTGGCGTGGACAATGCCCATTTCCTCCAGCTTATCGGTAATGGGCTTGGTATAGCCGTTTTGATACAGGAAGCTGTCGGTGACGATAAACGCCCGCTTTTTGCCCATAACGGTTTTCAGCTCATCCAGCGCCACAGGCAGGCAGCCCTTTTTCAGATACACCTTTTCCGGCGCGCGGAACCACAGCATATTTTCTCTCCTCTCGGCCACGGTTTTGATGTTTAGCAGATGCTTGATGCCTACGTTTTCCGACACGGAGTTGCCGCCCCAGGAGCCGCAGCCCAGAGTAAGGGATGGCGTAAGCTTAAAGTTATACAGGTCGCCGATACCGCCTTGGGACGAAGGGGTATTGACCAAAATGCGGCAGGTTTTCATCCGTTCGGCAAAGGCAGACACCTTAGCCTGCTCCGTCACCGCGTTAAGATAGATGGAAGAGGTGTGGCCATAGCCGCCGTCGGCCACCAGGCGCTCGGCCTTGGCAAAGGCGTCCTCCAGATCCTTGGCCCGATACATCGCCAGCACCGGGGACAGCTTTTCATGGGCAAATTCCTCGGAAATCTCCACCGATTCCACCTCGCCGATCAGGATCTTGGTGCTCTGCGGCACGCAAACCCCAGCCAGCTCGGCGATGGTGGCGGCCTTTTGGCCGACGATCCTGGCGTTGAGGGAGCCGTTGATCAAAATGGTGTGGCGCACCTTATCGGTTTCCTCCGGCGTGAGGAAGTAGCAGCCCCGGGCGGCAAATTCCCGCTTTACCTGGTCGTACACCGAATCCAGCACGATCACCGACTGCTCAGAGGCGCAGATCATGCCGTTGTCAAAGGTCTTGGAATGGATGATGGAGCTTACCGCCAGGGTGATGTCAGCGGTATCGTCGATGACCGCAGGGGTGTTGCCTGCGCCGACACCCAAAGCGGGCTTGCCAGAGGAATAGGCGGCCTTGACCATACCGGGGCCGCCGGTGGCCAGGATGATATCCGCTTCCTTCATGGCCAGATTGGTCATTTCCAGGCTGGGCACATCCGCCCAACCAATGATGTCCTCCGGCGCGCCGGCGGCCACAGCGGCCTCCAGCACCACCTTTGCCGCCTCGATGGTGGACTTCTTTGCCCGGGGATGGGGGCTGATCACGATGCCGTTGCGGGTCTTTAGGGCGATCAGGGTCTTAAAGATCGCAGTAGAGGTGGGGTTGGTGGTGGGGATGACGGCGGCAATCACGCCGATCGGCTCGGCGATCTTTTGGACGCCGTAGGCCTTATCCTCTTCGATCACACCGCAGGTTTTGGTGTTGCGGTAGGCGTTGTAAATATATTCCGAAGCAAAGTGATTTTTGATCACCTTGTCCTCCACCACGCCCATGCCGGTTTCCTCCACAGCCAGCTTGGCCAAGGGGATGCGGGCCTTATTGGCAGCGGTGGCCGCGGCCAAGAAGATCCGATCCACCTGCTCCTGGGTGTAGGTGGCATACCGTTTTTGGGCCTGCCGGGTGCGGGCGATCACCGCCTCCAGCTTTTCCACGCTGTCTACAATTTCGTATGTCTTTTTTGCTTCCATCTAGGAAATCCTCCTCGCAATATTCCCAACCGCTAGGGGTTGATCTCTCCACGCTGGGCGTGGAGCTGTTTGTTTAAGTGGGCCAAGGACAGGGCCAAATTTTCCTGCCGCAGCAATATCCCCGCCGGCACCGTCAGCTTTTCCGGGGAAAAGCTCCAAATGGCCGTGATGCCGCAGGCCAGCATCCTCTCGCAGGTGGCTTGGGCCGCCGCCTGGGGCACCGTGAGGATGCCTATGCGGATATCCTCCCGGCGGCAAAAGTCCTCCAAGGCGTCCATGCCATATACGGGCTTGCCGCTTTCGGTGGTTCCCACCTTGGCCGGATCGGCGTCAAAGGCGGCGGCGATCTCCAGGCCGTAGGCGGAAAAGCCGCCGTAGCCAAACAGGGCCATGCCCAGCTTGCCTGCTCCTACCAGCACCGCCCGGCTGACGGTATTTAGCCCCAAGGTCTGCTCGATCTGGGCTTGTAGATCTGCGGCCACATAGCCCACCTTGGGCTTGCCGCCGCCGCTGACCGCCGCCAGATCCTTACGCACCTGCACCTCTCCATAGCCCAGATCCCGGGCAATTTGCGCGGCGGAGATGGTCTCCCCCGGTTTAGAGAGCAACGCGCGCAGATAGTGCAAATACGTCGGCAGACGGCCCAAGGTGGCCCGGGGCAGTTTGGCGCTCTCTTTCATGGTATGGCCGCCTCCTTATTTTGCGCCAGCACCGCCAGGGCTTGGCGCAAAATTTGCCCATGGTCAAAGGCCAGCAGCTCTGGTGTCAGGGTCAGTTCCCCTTCTTGCAGCTTCAGGCGACCATCCGGCAGCTGCCGCAGGGTAAACCAGGCGGCATCGGCAGCATCATCCCCGGCCACAGGGGGGCGTTTGTCCGTGTAGGCGGCATACGCCTGGGAAATCACCCAGCCCCTAGGGTCCCGGCCCGGGGCGCTAAACAGCCCCACAGGCACAAGGGAAATGTTCGTAAGTCCGGTTTCCTCCCGCAGCTCTCGGGCGGCAGTCTGGGGCAGGGACTCCCGGGGATTGGCAAAGCCTCCCGGCAAGGCCCAGCGGCCCAAAAATGGATGCTGGCCCCGGCGGACAAGCAACACCTGCCGGTTTTCCCCGCAGGGAGCCAGCAAAACGATATCCGCAGTAACGGAGGGCTTGGGATAGGTCTTTTTGCCATAAGCTATAAGAAATTCTTCCTCAGTCAAACCGTTTTTATCCAGCAGTTTCATGGATAGTTTACCTCCTGTAAACGCAACGACCGAAAAGGGGACGGCTGCCGGACAGGCAACCGTCCCGAATGTACAGCGATGGATGGGATATTAGAAATCCACCTCGGTGTCGTAGTAGCAGCACTTAAGCAGCTTTTCCATCTCTTCCTGGGTAGGAATACGAGGGTTGGAGCCGGTGCAGGCGTCGCCAATGGCGTTTTTGGCGATCTCCGGCAGACGGGAAAGGAACACGTCCTCCGGCACAAAGCCCTGCTCGGTGGGATAGCTGTCGGCGCCATAGTTCTTGATGCAGT
>CAYVWG010000100.1:0-2973 GCA_964455425.1 uncultured Oscillospiraceae bacterium
TTGGCGGCGACCAAAACGGTATGCTGGATCCCACCGGCGCTATGCGCCGGGATGTAGCGGCTAAGCTCATTGCCCAGTTGGCTACCAATGTGGTAGAGTAAGCAAATATTTCCCTATAGCATTACAGGGGCGTGCTGTTCTATGGCAGCACGCCCCTAGTTTATCGGTCAAATGCCGGAAAAATCTTGCAAATGATAAGAAATTGGTGTATACTAACTCATGCTGAATTCATTCGGCCTTTTGAAAAAACGGGGGAACCCATCGCCCCGTAAAGCAAGGCCAAAATTTGGATTTTGGGTACCCTATAGGCGCAAAGCAGATTGCGTTATAGGGATGGGCATAAAAATGAAGAACGGAGGAATCTCTATGGATGCAAGAGAAAGATTTGTCAGCATCTTTCAGCAATATATCCGGCGTCCCGGGGCGGAAAATCTTTTGGCCTATCTCGGCCAGTCGGATTTTTTTATCGCACCCGCCAGCGCACGGTATCATTCCAGCTGCGCAGGAGGGCTATGTCAGCACAGCTTAAATGTTTATGACTGTTTGAAGGCTTATATGAATCGGCCGCGAGTGCAGCAGGTATACGGCCTGGTAGGGGAGGACTACAGCGAAGAATCCATTGCCATTGTCGCCCTGCTCCATGATTTGTGTAAGATCGGCTGCTACAAGCCGGGCTTTCGCAACGTAAAGGATGAAAAGGGATTTTGGCAGAAGGTGCCCACCTATACCTTTGACGATCCCTATCCCTTTGGCCACGGAGAAAAGTCGGTGTGGATCGTGAATAAATTCATGCCCCTGTCGGATATGGAAGCCTTTGCCATCCGTTACCATATGGGCTTTTCCGGCGATGAGGATAACCGTACAGTTGGCAAAGCCCTGGGCGCTTTTCCTCTGGCGTTTGCCCTGTCCGTGGCGGATTCAGAAGCGACCTATTTCTTGGAAAACGAAGGATAAACCGCCTTCTTGCCCCATAAGCAGCCATATTTATATTGTTATATATTGAAGGGAGAACCGCACCATGTGCCAGCATTGTAAAGAAAAATTTTATATTACCACCCCCATTTACTATCCGTCCAGCCGACTGCATATCGGTCATGCTTATTGCACCGTGGCCACGGACGTAATGGCCAGGTACAAGCGAATGCAGGGCTATGATGTGCTGTTCCTCACCGGCACCGATGAACATGGGCAAAAGATCGAAACCAAAGCCAAGGAACAGGGGGTAAGCCCCAAAGCCTTTGTCGATCAGATCGTAGAGGGCGATAAAGGCGTAAAGGCCCTCTGGAAGCTGATGAACATTTCCTATGACCGCTTCATCCGCACCACAGACGATTACCATGTGGAAGCTGTCCAAAAGATTTTCCGCAAGATGTATGAAAAAGGAGACATCTATAAAGGCACCTACAAGGGCATGTATTGTACCCCCTGTGAGTCGTTCTGGACAGAGTCTCAGCTGGTAGACGGCAAGTGTCCGGATTGCGGCAGAGAGGTCAAGCCGGCAGAGGAAGAGGCGTATTTTTTCCGCCTGTCCAAATATGCCAACCGTATCCAGGCCCTGCTGGAAACGCCGGGGTTTTTGGAGCCTGCTTCCCGGGTCAATGAGATGATCAATAATTTCATCAAGCCCGGTCTGGAAGATCTTTGCGTATCCAGAACCTCCTTTACCTGGGGCATCCCGGTGGATTTTGACCCTGGCCATGTGGTGTATGTGTGGGTAGACGCTTTGTTTAACTACACCACCGCTTTGGGGTTTATGAATGAAAAGTACGACGATTATCAAAAGTTCTGGCCGGCGGATGTGCATTTTATTGGCAAAGAGATCGTTCGCTTCCATTCCATTATCTGGCCCGCTTTTTTGATGAGCATGGATATGCCTTTGCCCAAAAAGATTTTTGGCCATGGCTGGCTGAACTTTAACGGCGATAAAATGTCCAAATCCAAGGGAAATGTGGTAGATCCTTATCTGCTGGCGGAGCGCTATGGCGTAGATGCCCTGCGGTTTTTCATGCTCCGTACCTTCCCCTTTGGCGCCGACGGCAATTTTACCAACGAAGCGCTGATTTCCTGCATCAATGTGGACTTGGCCAACGATCTGGGCAATCTGGTATCCCGCACAGTAGCTATGGTGCAAAAATACTTTGGCGGCCAGCTTCCTGTAGATCAGCAGGAAAACCCGGAAAAGGATGACGAGCTGATCACCATGACCTGCCGTCTGGTGCATCTTTACCGGGAACAAATGGAAAAATTTAGCTTTCAAAACGCGCTAGCGGAGGTATTTAAGGTGATCTCCCGGGCCAATAAATACATTGATGAAAATGAGCCGTGGAAGCTGGCAAAGGATGAGCACCAGCGCTCCCGGCTGGCACGGGTGATGTATAATCTGTTGGAAACCATCCGCATTTGCAGCGGCCTTTTAGGCCCCTTCATGCCTTATACGGCAGAGGAGATTGCCCGCCGTATCGGGTCTGAGGATAATAGCTGGGCATCCATGGCGCTTTTTGGTACCCTGCCCAGAGATGCACGTGTGCAAAACGGCTCTCCGCTTTTCCCTCGGATCGACGCGGAAAAAGAGTTGGCAGCGCTCAACGAGCTGATTGCCGCCCAAGCTGATCCTGCGCCAGCGCAGGATCAGCCGCCGGAGTCTTTGCCCCAAATTCAGTTCGATGAATTTAGTAAGGTGGAAATGACGGTGGTCAAAGTTCTGGCTTGTGAAAAGGTAAAAAAGTCGGAAAAGCTGCTAAAATTCCAGTTGGATGACGGCACCGGTACTCCCCGGCAGATCCTCAGCGGTATAGCAAAGTTCTATCAGCCGGAGGAACTTGTGGGCAAGACTCTGGTAGCGGTGACCAACCTGGCGCCCAGAAAGATGATGGGGCAGGAAAGCTGCGGTATGCTTCTCTCCGCCGAAAGGGGAGAAGCCCTGCACCTGGTCATGCTCGATGATTCTATTGCCGCCGGCAGCCGCCTAGTATA
>CAYVWG010000101.1:0-2543 GCA_964455425.1 uncultured Oscillospiraceae bacterium
GGCAAAGCGCCTTCTCCGGGACGATGCTTTTGTCCTGCCATTATTGGATGGCGGTAACGGTGTAGGCCTGCTCCTCCACGGCCTTTTTCAGAACGTCGTCTGCCACAGTGGATGTTAGCCTTACCACAGCGGTTCCTGCCTTGTGGCTGACCACAGCCTGCTCCACCTCCGGCAAAGTCTCCAGGGCGGTCTTTACGCGGGCCTCACAGTGAGCGCACATCATGCCGCTGATGTTCAGCGTTTTTTCCATGGCGTTTGTTTCCTTCTTGGGATTGCTTTTGATTTTCTTGTCCTTCGCTGTGCTGCGGATGTTGAACAAATTCAGCCGCAAAGCGTTGGAGACCACACAGAAGCTGCTAAGGCTCATGGCCGCCGCGCCGAACATGGGATTCAGCGTCAATCCCAGGGGGATGAACACGCCTGCCGCCAGAGGAATGCCGATGGTGTTGTAGAAAAATGCCCAAAACAGATTTTGATGGATGTTCCGCAGGGTGGCCCGGCTTAGGCGAATGGCGGCGGGCACATCGGACAAGCGGCTTTTCATCAAAACCACATCTGCCGCGTCAATGGCCACATCGGCGCCGGCGCCGATGGCAATGCCCATGTCTGCCCGGGTCAGAGCCGGGGCGTCGTTGATGCCGTCGCCCACCATGGCCACCTTGCCCTTTTGCTTCAGGGCGCGGATAACGCTTTCCTTGCCGTCAGGCAAAACGCCGGCAATGACCTCGTCCACGCCTGCCTGCTTGCCGATGGCTTTGGCGGTGCGCTCGTTGTCGCCGGTGAGCATCACCACATGAATACCCATGTTTTGCATTTCCCGCACAGCTTGCGGGCTATCTTCCTTGATCACATCCGCCACCGCGATAATGCCGGAAAGCTTGCCCTCCCGGCTGAAAAACAGGGGCGTTTTGCCCTGCTCTGCCAGCTGTTCTGCCTGGGCTTGGATGGCGGCGGGAACCTCCGCCTGGGAGAGAATGAAGTTCAGGTTGCCGCCGGTTAGCTTTGCGCCGCCGTAAAGGGCGGTAAGCCCATTGCCCGGCAGGGCTTGGAAGTCTGTAACCTCGTCTGTGGATATTTGCCGCTCGTCTCCCGCTTGCAAAATTGCCCGGGCCAGGGGGTGCTCGCTCTTTTTCTCCAAAGCGTAGGCCAGCTGGAGCAGTTCTTCCTCTGTTACGCCGTCTGCGGGGATCAGGTCCGTCACCTTCGGTTCGCCGCTGGTGATGGTGCCGGTTTTGTCCAGCGCCACGATCTGGGTTTTTCCAGTGGCCTCCAGGGAAGCGGCGGTCTTAAACAAAATGCCGTTTTTCGCGCCCATGCCGTTGCCCACCATGATGGCTACCGGCGTGGCCAGCCCCAGGGCGCAGGGACAGCTGATCACCAGCACCGAGATGCCCCGGGCCAAAGCATAGCCTACGCCACGGCCCAGCAGCAGCCATACGACAGTGGTGACCACAGCAACAGCAATCACTGTCGGCACAAAGACGCCGGATACCTTGTCCGCAATTTTGGCAATAGGGGCCTTGGTGGCCGCTGCGTCGCTGACCATTTGGATGATCTGGGACAACGTGGTGTCTTCTCCCACGCGGGTGGCCTGGCACTTGATGAAGCCGGACTGATTCAGCGTGGCGGCGGAAACCGTGTCGCCCACCGCCTTGTCCACCGGGATGCTTTCGCCGGTCAAGGCGGATTCGTTGACCGCGCTGCCGCCTTCCAAAACCACGCCGTCTACCGGGATGTTCTCACCGGGGCGGACGACAAAAATGTCGCCCTTTTGCACCTGGTCAATGGAAACTTCCACCTCCGCGCCATCCCGTACCACGGTTGCGGTTTTCGGGGCCAGCTTCATCAGCCCCTTTAGGGCGTCGGTGGTTTTTCCCTTGGAACGGGCCTCCAGCATCTTGCCTACCGTAATCAGCGTTAGGATCATGGCCGCGGATTCAAAGTAGAATTCCATCATGTAGGTCATGACGGCATCCATATCCATGTCCGCCTGTGCCCGGGTCATGGCAAACAGGGCATAGGTGCTGTACACAAAGGCCGCCGTTGCGCCCAGAGCAACCAGGGTGTCCATGTTGGGGGAGCGGCGCCACAGGCTCTTAAAGCCGCTGACAAAGAACTTCTGGTTGATGACCATAATGATCACGGTCAGCAGCAGCTGGGTTAAACCCATGGCCACATGGTTATCGTTGTAAAACGCGGGCAGCGGCCAGCCCCACATCATGTGGCCCATGGAAAAGTACATCAGCACCAGCAAAAAACCGACAGACCAGATTAGCCGCCGTTTGAGCGCCGGCGTTTGATGGTCTTGCAGGGCTTCTGGGTCGCCTGCCGCGCCGGAGCCGCTGCGCTTACTTTCCGCGCCCTTTTCCGACGCGCCGTATCCGGCGCCCTCTACAGCGGCAATGATCTGCTGCGGGGAGGCGGTGCCCTCCACGCCCATGGAGTTGGTCAGCAGGCTGACCGAGCAGGACGTGACGCCCGGCACCTTAGACACGGCCTTTTCCACCCGGGCGCTGCAGGCCGCGCAGCTCATGCCCGTGACA
>CAYVWG010000102.1:0-2359 GCA_964455425.1 uncultured Oscillospiraceae bacterium
CAAGCACATTCCCTGGGTGCATAACGTAAAGAACACCGACATGGCCATTGCCATCGATGATGAAGATTCCCAGAGACTGCTACGGCTGTTCAACACCGCCGACGGCCAGAAGTACCTGAAGGAGAACTTAGGTCTTGACGACGCTCTCATTGAGAAGCTGACCTGGATGGGCATTTCCGGTATCGCCAATGTGCTGTGCTGCATCAAGATGGCCAAGTACTATGAGCTTACCGAAAACGACGTGCTGGTTACTGTCCTCACCGACTCCGCGGTGATGTACAAGTCCCGTGTGGAAGAGCTAAACGACATGCACGGCGCTTACAGCGTGGTAGAGGCCGCCAAGGATCATGCCCTGCATATGCTGGGCATGAAGACCGACAACCTGCTGGAGCTGACCTACGCCGAGCGCAAGAGAGTGCACAACCTGAAGTATTACACTTGGGTTGAGCAGCAGCAGATGAATGTGGAGGATCTCAACGCCCAGTGGTACGACACCAAGGGCACTTGGGACGCCGTTCACGCCCAGGCTAAGGATCTGGATGCTCTGATTAACGAATTCAACGAGGCTACCGGCCTGCTGAAAGCACTGTAAAACGTCCTTACGGGGAGGGGCTGTCCCCTCCCCGCTAGACTGTCCAAAAAGGCGGTCGCCTTTTTGGACAAAAGGCTGCGGCCTGCTGCAGCGCACAGTTTGTCCGCCAAGGCGGACAAATGCACGTTTGCAGGCCGAAAGGTGTTTTCTCCGACGCACATGTCGCCGGAGAAAACGATCTAAACTTTCTTCGCGGCGGGCGCGCCGCGAACTCTACGAGGTATTTTGACAAGCTGACGGGGAGGGGCTGTCCCCTCCCCGTTTTTCCGCCGTCTAGCCCTGCCCTGGGCGGCAAAAATGTTCGTTCTTTGTCAACCGCCGGCAAGGGCTTATGCCCTGTGGCATCGAACGCCGCCGGCGCGCCCAGTCTGGGCACGGCCCTTGGCCTGCGTAGGCAGGCGTTTTCCCGCTGCTTCCCCGGCAAAGACGAACCATCCCAACGGGAAATTCCCTGATACTTCATCAAAAAGGAGATCGACTATGCGCAATGTAAAATGCGGCCGCTGCGTAAAGTGCGGCAAGGAATACGAAGCCACGCCCAACCTGACCAACTGCGAGTGCGGCGGTATTCTGGACATCATCTATGACTATGATTACATCAAGACCCATCTGACCAAGGACATGATGGCCCAGCGGGACAACCGTTCCATGTGGCGTTACCGGGAACTGCTGCCCGTGGAGGAAACCACCCCAGACACCCCCTTGCGGGTAGGCTGGTCCCCGCTATATAACGCCGAGCGGCTGGCAAAGCAGCTGGGTATTGCCAAGCTTTGGATCAAGGATGACGGCCAAAATCCCACCGCCTCCCTGAAAGACCGGGCCTCCGCCATGGCTGTGGCCAAGGCAAAGGAAGCTGGTGCCCAAGTGATTGCCTGTTCCTCCACCGGCAACGCCGCCTCCTCCCTGGCCGGCAACGCCGCTGCCGCCGGACTGAAAACCTACATCTTTGTCCCCTCCCGCGCCCCCAAGGGCAAGGTAGCCCAGCTGATGACCTTTGGCGCCACGGTCATTTCCGTCCAGGGCAGCTATGAGGACACCTTTGAGCTGTCCAAGGCCGCCATCGACAAGTGGGGCTGGTACAACCGCAATGCGGCCATCAACCCCTATCTGTCAGAGGGCAAAAAGACCGTTGCGCTGGAAATCGCCGAGCAGCTAAACTGGGAAATGCCCGACTATCTGGCCATTTCTGTTGGCGATGGCTGCACCATCGCCGGTGTTTGGAAGGGCTTGAAGGATCTGTACGCCATTGGCTTTATCGACAAGCTGCCCCGCTTGATCTCCGCCCAGGCCGAGGGCTGCTGCCCCATCAACCGGGCCATTGCCAACAATGAGGACTGGTATCCCATGGAGGAAAACACCCTGGCCGACTCCATCGCCGTTGGCGTGCCCAGAAATGCCGACAAGGCGCTGATGGCCATTCGGGAGTCCAACGGCCTGGTGGTAACGGTGTCGGACGAGGAAATCATGGCCGCGCAGAAGCTGCTGGGCACCACCTGCGGCGTGTTTGGCGAGCCTGCCGGCGTCACCGGTACGGCGGGTCTAAAGAAGCTCTGCGCCCAAGGGAAGATCTCTGGGGACGCTACGGTAGTCTCTGTGGTCACCGGCAACGGCTTGAAGGATGTGGCCAACGCCATCAAGGCCTGCGGCGATCCCATCTCTATCCCTTCGGATATGGATCTGCTGCTGAAGGCCTTTGCCGACAACGGCATTGTTGTGGAGTAATCCCGATAGCAGAACCATCAAAAATGGAGGTCAGGTTCATAAACC
>CAYVWG010000103.1:0-2324 GCA_964455425.1 uncultured Oscillospiraceae bacterium
GGAACCGAAAACGCATGGCTAATTATACCATTTCGCTGCGCTTCATGGTATAATATCCGCAAAGCGGATATTATACATCCATCGCCGCGTTTTCTCCCCGGCTTACGCCGGGAACCGAAAAATATGGGGGAAGGTATACCTGTACATCCATCACGCGTACATTTTGTTTTGTGTTTGCGAAAGAGGAAATTGAAATGTCCATTGATGTTCTCCAGCAGAAAATTCGTAAAATGAAAAATCCATCCATGGTGGGCTTGGACCCCTATCCGGACATTGTTCCGCCGCCGATTTTGTCGGCAGCCTTTGCCGCCTATGGCAAAACTCTAAAGGGACTTGCCATGGCCTATAAGGAATTTTGCGGCGGCATTTTGCAGGAGCTGGCGGATCTTGTCCCAGCGGTAAAAATACAAAGCGCTTGCTTTTTGGCCTTGGGCCACGATGGCCTGGCGGTGATGCAGGAGCTTTTGGAAACGGCCAAAGCTTTGGGGTATTATGTGCTCCTAGATAGTATGCGCGGCGATGTGGGCAACATTGCGGAAATCTATGCCGATTCGGTGTTTGGCCAGCTGCAGCTGGAGGATGTGTCCTTTCAGCCCTATACCTGCGATGCTATAACGATAAACGGCTATCTGGGCAGCGACGGCATCAAGCCCTTTTTGCCCTATCTGCAAAAGGAGAAGGGGAAAAATCTGTTTTTGCTGATCAAAACCTCCAATAAATCCGGCAGGGAAGTGCAGGATCTGCTTTCCGGTGACCGGGTGGTATATACCGCCATGGCCGACCTTGCGATGCGTTGGAGCAATGGCCTAATAGGGCAAAACGGCTATGCGGAGATCGCTGCCGTGGTGGGCGCGACCCAACCCCGGTCGCTGCAGGAGCTGCGGGCAAAGTATGACCGGTTGTTTTTCCTTGTGCCAGGATACGGCGCCCAGGGCGGCACGGCCAAAAATGTGCAGTACGCCTTTGACCGCATGGGTCATGGCGCGGTGATTTCCGCCTCCCGCAGCATCATTGCCGCCTGGAAAAAAGAAGAAGCTTCCTCCGGGGAGGATTACCGTCTCCGCGCCCGGGCCGCAGCGGAAAAAATGCGGGGAGATATTCTAAAATATATTGTGGTGCTATAGATGACAAAAATATACATTATCCGTCATGGCGAAGCGGAGGGCAATGTGTTTCGCCGAATCCACGGCCATTATAATTCCCGCATTACCCCCAATGGCTACCGTCAAATTGCCGCCTTGGAGCGGCGGTTTGCGGATGTGCCGATAGATGCGGTGTATGCCAGCGACCTGTTTCGCACCTGCGAGACGGCCAAGGCAATCTATCTTCCCAAGGGCTTGCCCCTGCAGAAAGACGCCCGTTTTCGGGAGGTCTACCTTGGCCGCTGGGAGGACGTCCCCTTTGGCCACCTAGAGCAGTTTGAGCCGGAGCAAATGCACAATTTCAGCCATGCGCCCAAGGATTGGCACATTGCTGGGGCGGAGAGCTTTTGGCAGTATTCCGACCGGTTCATCACCGCCCTTGCCGATGTGGCCCAGCGACATGATGGGCAGACCATTGCCGTGTTTACCCACGGTTGCGTTTCCAGCGAGAGCCTGCGGCGACTGTTTGGCCAGCAGATCGACGAGGCGGGGTATTGCGATAACACCGCCGTATCCCTTATCCGGTACGATGGGGGCCAGTTTACCGGGGAGTTTTTCTATGACAATACCCATCTTGACGATGATATTTCCACCCTTGCCCGGCAGCGCTGGTGGCGGGGAAAGGGAAGGTTTAACCTGTGGTACCGTCCGGCAGCTTCTGGGGATGATGGGATTTTCCCCCAGCCCCTTGGCCGGGAAAACGAGATCCTGGTGGCCATGCTGGGAGATACGCCGGTGGGGTATATCGCGCTGACGGTCTTACAGGGCACGCCGGTGTTGACCGATCTGTACTTATGCCCAGACTATCGCCACAGAAGGATGGGAGATCAGCTGCTGGGCCATGTGATTTGCACCTTGCGGCATCGGTGCGAAAGCCAGGTGATCTTTACCCTGTCTCAGCCCCAGACGGAAGCCCAATCCTTCTTTGGCCGCTATAACGCCAAGGAAGTGGGACGTACTGAAAATGGTATTAGCTATGTGCTGTCCTGCGCCATGCCTGCCTTGCCGTAGCCCAGGGCCGTTATGGAAGAGAACACGCGGAAGGGGAGAGAAAAGCGTATGCCCAGCGTCTTGCGCGATTTTGAACAAACCGCTGCCTTGTACCCCCATAAGGTGGCGGTCGCGGATCAAGAGGGGCAGTATACCTTCCACCGACTTATGACGGTTTCCCGGCAAATCGGG
>CAYVWG010000104.1:0-2187 GCA_964455425.1 uncultured Oscillospiraceae bacterium
AGTGGATGATGTTGGTCTTGTCCAGACGGTACTCCACCTTACCGGCTTTGATCTCCTGGACGGCCTGGCCCACGTTGGGGGACACGGTGCCGGCCTTGGGAGAGGGCATCAGGCCCTTGGGGCCCAGAACCTTACCCAGACGGCCCACCACGCTCATCATGTCGGGGGAAGCGATGACCACGTCGAAGTCGAACCAGTTTTCCTGCTGGATCTTCTGGGCCAGGTCGGCCTCGCCCACGTAATCGGCGCCGGCTTCCTTGGCGGCCTCGGCCTTGTCGCCCTTGGCGAAGACCAGCACGCGGGGCACCTTGCCGGTGCCGTGGGGGAGCACGATGGCGCCACGAACCTGCTGGTCAGCGTGACGGGAGTCAACGCCCAGCTTCACGTGGAGCTCTACGGTCTCATCAAACTTGGCGGGGGCGGTCTTCACAATCAGATCCATGGCCTCTGCGGTGTCATACAGGTTGGCCTTGTCGATCTGCTTTGCGCTGTCCTGATACTTTTTTCCTCTAAACATATCTCTTACCCTCCTGCCTTACTCGCCAACGACAACGCCCATGGAGCGGGCGGTACCGGCAATCATGCTCATGGCGGCCTCGATGCTGGCGGCGTTCAGGTCGCGCATCTTGGTCTCGGCAATCTTGCGGACGTCTTCCTTGCTGATGGTGGCAACCTTCTCCTTGTTGGGCACACCGGAGGCCTTCTCGATGTTGCAGGCCTTCTTGATCAGAACGGCTGCGGGAGGGGTCTTGGTGATGAAGGTGAAGGAGCGGTCGGCGTAAACGGTGATGACCACGGGGATGATCAGGCCGGCGTCGCTCTTGGTGCGCTCATTGAATTCCTTGGTAAAGGCGGAAATGTTGATGCCGTGCTGGCCCAGAGCGGGGCCAACAGGGGGAGCCGGCGTTGCCTTGCCGGCAGGGATCTGCAGTTTAACGTATCCAGTTACTTTCTGTGCCACTTAGAGCACCTCCATTATGAAAATGTGGTTGGACGGAGCGAGGGAACGCTCCTCCCACGCCCGCGGGTGAAACGCGGGGTTAGATGGATTCGATTTGATCCAAATCCAGTTCCACCGGGGTTTCCCGGCCGAACATGGAAACGACAACCCGAACCTTCTGGCGCTCGGGGTCGATCTCTTCCACGATGCCGAGGAAGGACTCCAGCGCGCCGTCGGTGATGCGAACGTTGTCGCCGACCTGGTAGGTCACAAGGACCTCCCGCTTTTCCACGCCCAGGGAGGCGATCTCCGCCTCGGTGAGGGGGATGGGCTTGTTGCCCGAGCCGACAAAGCCGGTGACCCCGCGCACGTTGCGCACCAGGTGCCAGGTCTCGTCGGTCATCACCATTTTTACCAGCACATAGCCGGGGAAGACCTTGCGCTCCACGGTTTTGGTGCCGGCGTCGGTGATTTCGGTCACGGTTTCCATGGGGATGTTCACGCCCAGGATCAGGTCGCCCATATTGCGGTTTTCTACGGCCTTTTCAATGGTGGCTTTTACGGTGTTTTCATAACCCGAATAGGTGTGCGCCACATACCATTTTGCTTCTTCAGCCATATTGCGTCACCTTTTTGTCAGCGGCCGAAGAGGGAGAGGAGAGCGTCGATGACGGAGCTTGCAATGCCATCGAAGATCCAGACGATGATGCCTACGACGATGACGCAGACAATGACGATCCCTGTTTTCTTCAGGGTATCCGCCCGGGTGGGCCAGGCAACCTTCTTCAGCTCAGCCTTCAGCTCCCGGAAGAAGCGGCCCATCCGCTTGAAAAAGCCGGGCTTTTTGTCCTTTTCCTTGGCCTTGGCTTTCTCTGCCTTGGCGGGCTTGGTCTCCTTTGCCTTCTCCTGCGCCGCGTCCTGGTTCATCTTTTCTTTTTCAGACATTCAGTTCCACCCTTCTTTCTTACAGAGAATGTGGGCCATCATCACTTAGTCTCGCTATGAACGGTGTGCTTTCTGCAGAAGGGGCAGTACTTGTTCATCTCTAAGCGGTCGGGGGTATTCTTCTTGTTCTTCATAGTGTTGTAGTTGCGCTGCTTGCATTCATTGCATCTGAGGGTGATCTTCACCCGTGCGCCGGCTTTTGCCATTTGCGGCACCTCCTTTACGATGTTCGGCCCTGGGAAAAACAAAACGCCGGAAGTCGGCCTTTCGCCTGTCCACAGGCGATTCCGATCCCGGCGAAT
>CAYVWG010000105.1:0-2052 GCA_964455425.1 uncultured Oscillospiraceae bacterium
CCTCCGCATCATGGAAGCTGTGCAGGCAAAGCAAAAAGATCCCACCAAGGTTGTCCGGCTCACCGCCTGACAGGAAGAAGTGGCGCAGCCCCTTTCAGGACTGCACCACCTCTTACATAAATACTTCCTTTAGACCAAGCAGGGAAATGCTGGACTCTTTCGACTCTCTGAAGCCCCTAACGTGTAGGGGCTTTTCTTCCGCCTAAGGCGGCACATGGAGCGGATGAGGGGAATCGAACCCCCCTATTCAGCTTGGGAAGCTGATGTTCTACCAATGAACTACATCCGCCTATTGCTTTTGTCGGGGACATTATACCATCCCTTGGACAAAATTGCAACAGAAATTTGTCCCTTTTTTGCCCTCCGGGGGAAATTTCTCCCCCCAGGGGCGCGCAAAATGTCATCCACAGGAAGGCGCCCTGGGCATGGGTCTTGGGCAGACCCGCCCGGCCTGGGGCGTCAAGCCCTTTCCAGCAGCTGCTGCACCCGATCGGTGCGTTCCCAGGGCAAATCCAGCTCGCCCCGGCCAAAGTGGCCGTAGGCCGCCGTCTGCCGGTAGATGGGCCGGCGAAGATCCAGGCAGGCAATGATGGCATCTGGACGAAGGTCGAAGCACCGCCGCACCAGCTGGCTGAGCCGCTCATCGCTGAGCTTCCCCGTTCCATAGGTATCCACCAGCACGGAAACCGGCTGGGCCACGCCGATAGCGTAGGCCAGTTCGATCTGGCATTGATCGGCCAAGCCCGCCTGCACCAGATTTTTGGCAATGTAGCGGGCCATATACGCCCCGCTGCGATCCACCTTGGTGGGATCCTTGCCGGAAAACGCACCGCCGCCATGGGCCGCCCGGCCACCGTAGGTGTCTACAATGATCTTCCGGCCAGTCAAACCCGCGTCCGCCGCCGGGCCGCCTAGGACAAACCGTCCGGTTGGGTTTACATAAAACTTTGTGTCCTTGTCCAGCAGCTCCTTGGGCAGGGTGGGCCGGATGATCTCCTCCACCACCGCCAAACGCAGGTCAGCAATGGCAATCTCCGGGCTGTGCTGGGTAGATACCACCACCGCGTCGATCCGCTCCACCTGGCCGTTTTGTCCATACTGGACAGACACTTGACTTTTGCCATCTGGCCGCAGCCAGGGCAGCTTGCCGGATTTGCGGCAGTCGGTCAGGGCCTTGGCCAGCTTGTGGGCGTAGGAAATGGGCGCCGGCATCAGCTCCGGCGTTTCGTTGCAGGCGTAGCCGAACATCATGCCCTGATCTCCCGCGCCGGTGGCCAAAGCGTCGTCGTAGGAGTTGTCCACGCCCATGGCGATATCCCCTGACTGCCGGCCAATAGCGGTAAGAACGGCGCAGGTGTTGCTGTCAAAGCCCACCTCCGGCCCGGTGTAACCGATCTGAGCCAGGGTCTGCCTGGCAATGGCGGGGATGTCCACTTGGGCGGTGGTGGAGATTTCTCCCATCACCAGCACCATGCCTGTGGTGGCGGCGCACTCGCAGGCCACCCGGGCCTGGGGATCCTGGGCCAGGATGGCGTCTAACACGCTGTCGGAAATTTGGTCGCAAACCTTGTCGGGATGTCCTTCTGTAACGGACTCTGAAGTAAAAATACGCTTGGCCATAGCAAGTTCCTTTCCATAAAAAAACCGGATTCTGAACAGAATCCGGAAAATACCTCATCTGTCGATGTTCTCGCCGGAATTGGCACCTTACATCTGTAGGTTGCCGGGTTTCATCGGGCCGGTCCCTCCACCACTCTTGATAAGGAGAATATTCAGTTCTCTGGGGCGGCAAGGGGATCCTCCCATTGCCGATTCGTGTCCATGATCCCATACCCCCAGCGAAGTGGGATCATCCCAGCCACATGTTTCGGTTCCCGGTGTAAGCCGGGGAGAAAACGCGGCGATAAATGTATAATAGCCACATCGTGGATATTATACCATGAAGCGTAGCGAAATGGTATAATATAGCCATGCGTTTTCGGCTCCCGGCGTAAGCCGGGGAGAAAACGCGGCGATGGATGTATAATAGCCACATCGTGGATATTATACCAT
>CAYVWG010000106.1:0-2021 GCA_964455425.1 uncultured Oscillospiraceae bacterium
AGCGGCGGTCTCCAAAACCGTAGGCTCAGGGTTCAAGTCCTTGTGCCCCTGCCAGTAAAAAGTCTCTTTTGCCGAATAGGCGAAAGAGATTTTTTCGCTTGTGTGGACCCGAGCGAAATCTCTCCTTTGGAGCAGCAAGGCTTTTCTTTTCCGCCTTTACCGGGGCAGCCGGTTTCCCCATAGAGGATGCACCTAGTTTCCCCCGTCTGTGCAGGTAGAAAAGCAATCATTTTTTGTGGGGTTATGCATGTTAGATTTCCTCAGAAAAATCTGTCTATAATGGTGAAGGGAGGTGAGAAAATGAGCGACGAGGAAATCATCCTGAGCTTTGAGCGGCGGGATGAGACGGCCATTGCAGCGGCACAGGAGAAATATGGGGCCTACTGCCTTTCCCTTGCGCGCCGGATCGTTGGCAGCCATGAAAGCGGGGAGGAATGTATAAACGACGCCCTAAACAGCGCCTGGAATGCCATTCCGCCGGCCCGCCCGGCAAACCTAAAACTGTACCTAGCTGCCATTACCCGCAATCTGGCCCTGAATCATCGCCAAAGGCAATGCGCGCAAAAGCGGGGTGGCGCAGGGGTGGACGCAGTGTTTGAAGAGCTTTCCGGCTGCATTTCGGCGTCGGAAACGCCGGAATCTGTGGTGATGGATCAGGAGCTTGCCCACACGATCAACCGCTTTTTGGCCACACTGTCGGAGCGGCAGCGGGATGTGTTTCTCCGGCGCTACTTTTTTACCGAGCAGACGCGGGAAATTGCCCAGCGGTACGGGCTAAAGGAAGGCAACGTCCTGATGATCCTATCCCGAACAAGAAAGAAGCTGCGGCAGTATTTGCAAAAGGAGGGGTATTTTATATGAGAGCCGAGGATCTATACCGGGCCATTGGGGCGGCTGACCCTGCCTATCTGGAACACAGTGAGAAGAGAAACCCGGTCAAAAGGGGACGCTTGCTTCGCGTTGGGATTGCGGCGGCGGTGATTGTGGTGCTATGTATGTCGGCCATGGCGGTTCCCGCTGTACGCCAGTTGATTTTTGGGGTGCAGCCAACCCGCATTGCGGCGGTGTATGTGGAAAACGGCGCGGAGGTCATGTCCAACGCCTCCGGGGACGTCCGGCTGGACGTGCAGCTGCCTGCTGACGCCCCGGGTTCTATCGAAACCTATTATGTTCCCCTGCTGCCGGCCCAAAGCTGGACGCCCATTGTGCGGACCGTCACCGGCAGCGTACCGGAGTCGTCATACAGCACCTATCTTGGCTGGGAGGATGGTGAGGGCAATTATGTGCTCTTTCAGCAGCTCGTTCAGCCAGGATATCAGGGCGATTATACCATTGACACGGTGAATCTGGGCTTTAACGGGGACTATACCACGGAAAAGACCGTTGTGGCCGATCAGGAGGTGCAGATGATTGCCGTAAAGCCTTCCTCCCTGGAAGGGGAGGAGATTGCCGGCAGCGATGCGGGCAGAAGGAAGCTGTACTGGTCTGACGGCAGCTACATCTTTATTATGGAAGTCAACTATGATATGAAACAATCCCTGCTGGCGCAGATTTTTGACAGTATTGCCCAAACCGATTCGGTGGAAGCGTATCAGCAGATCGTTGTGGAACAGGCGCCCGATCTTGGGGAACCGATGACCATAGAAACGCCCATGCGCCCGGCAGAGCTGCCGGAGGGCTGGGCTGAGGATCGGGGAGGCCAGCAGCCAGACGGCAGCTATGCCTATTATTGGCGTCCGGAGGACGAAACCCAAGCCATGACGGCGGTGCTGGAATTCACCCAGACCAAGGACGAGGTGTATTATACCACCGTTGTAGCGGACTGGGAAACTACGGCCACAGAGCATACGGCAGAAACAACGACGGTAACCGGCTGGGAAACCACGGTATATACCGCCGCAAACGAGGTGCAGTTGCTGTGGCGGGAGGAAGGCTATATTTTCAGCCTGGTCAGCAGCGGGCCAAACCACCTTTCTGCCGAACAGCTGTTAAAAACGGCGGCATCTGTGGGGCCGTGAAGC
>CAYVWG010000107.1:0-1840 GCA_964455425.1 uncultured Oscillospiraceae bacterium
GAGCTGGCCTACAAGGGCGAGATCCCCGGCGTGCGCAAGGCAAGCTGGTAAGCAACCTACGGAGGTTTTAATGTAATCAGGCATCGGAAGTCAGGGGAAAATGGAGCCGGCCTTCGGCTTACATTCCTCTGATACCCCGGTGTTTTCACGGGTTCAGCCCGTAACTTCAATAAGGAGGATAACCACATGCAAATCACCGATCCCGTTGCAGATATGCTGACCAGAATCCGTAACGCCAGCGCTGCAAAACACGACACTGTGGATGTGCCTGCTTCCAACCTGAAGAAGTCCATCGCACAGATCCTGCTGGACGAGGGCTATATCAAGGCCTTCTCCGTTTCCGAGGACGGCGCTCAGGGCGTCATCCACATCACACTTAAATATATCGGCAATAAAGAGAAAGCAATCTCTGGCCTGCGTAGGGTTTCCAAGCCTGGCCTGCGGGTCTATGCCGGCGCCGACGAGCTGCCTAAGGTGCTCAAGGGCCTGGGCATTGCCATCATTTCCACATCCAAGGGCGTCATGACCGACAGAGCCGCGCGGGCTGCTCATGTTGGCGGCGAGGTCCTTGCATTTGTCTGGTAAGGGGGTAGCAGTATGTCGAGAATTGGCAAGAAGCTGATCACCGTACCTGCCGGTGTGGAAGTGACCATCGGGGAGGGCAACGCCGTCACGGTAAAAAGTGCCAAGGGCACGTTGTCCCGCACCTTTAACCCCAACATGATCATCAAGCAGGAAGGCGCCACCATCACCGTGGATCGCCCCAATGACGAGCATCTGTACAAAAGTCTCCACGGCCTGACCCGCACCCTCATCAGCAACATGGTGGAGGGCCTGGACAAGGGCTTTACCAAAGAGCTGGAAGTCAACGGCGTTGGCTACCGCGCCCAGATGGAGGGCAAGAAGCTGGTGATGAACCTGGGCTTCTCCCATCCGGTAACGGTGGAGGCTCCCGAGGGCATCGAAATCGAAGTGCCCGCGGCCAACAAGATCATCATTAAGGGTTACGACAAGCAGGCCGTTGGCCAGTTTGCCGCCGAGGTGAGAGGGAAAAGACCCCCGGAACCCTATAAGGGCAAGGGTATCAAATATGCCAGCGAAGTCATCCGTCATAAGGAAGGCAAGACTGGCGCGAAGAAGTAAGGGAGGTGTGCCATTATGGTTAAAAAGATCAACAGAAACGCCCAGCGTGTTAAGCGTCATACGAGAGTGCGCGGCAAGATCTCCGGCACGCCCGAAAGACCTCGCCTGAATGTGTTTAGAAGCAACGCCAACATCTATGCACAGATCATTGACGATGTGAACGGAGTCACTTTGGCTTCCGCTTCTACCCTGGAAAAGGACTTTGCAGGGGCCGCCGGCAACTGCGAAGCCGCCAAAAAGGTGGGCCAGGTGCTGGCCCAGCGTGCCAAGGACAAGGGCATCAGCGAAGTGGTGTTCGACCGCGGCGGCTACATTTTCCATGGCCGTGTTGCTGCTCTGGCTGAGGGCGCCCGCGAAGGCGGCCTGGCGTTTTAAGAGGAGGAAGAAAAATGGCTTATAGAAGAGACAACCAGGAAGCTGCCGCTTCCGAATATATCGAAAAAGTGGTCTACCTCAACCGGGTTTCCAAAACCGTTAAGGGCGGCCGCGTCATGAAGTTCTCCGCACTGGTTGTGGTGGGCGACGGCAAGGGCACCGTGGGCTATGGCCTGGGCAAGGCCGCTGAGGTTTCCGAAGCGATCCTTAAGGGCATTGCCAATGCCAAGAAGAACATGGTCACCGTCAGCCTTTCCGGCACCACCATCCCCCATGAGGTCATCGGCGTTTACGGCGCCGGCTCCGTGCTGATGAAGCCCGC
>CAYVWG010000108.1:0-1701 GCA_964455425.1 uncultured Oscillospiraceae bacterium
CTGATGGAAAAATCTGGGAACCTCTGCCAGCGGAGGAAAAATCCGCTACCTTTGGGTTATTCAGAACGAATAATGGCAGCAAACTGGGGTGAACCGTCATCCCTCCCGCAACAAGCGGACATCGATGATCGGGGGAACCCCCAATATGGCCAAACAGAAAAAAGACGCCATTGGCTCCCTGGGACAGCCAAACGAAAGCCGGCCTCCAGCAATATGGGAGGCCGGCTTTGTTCATCTGCTCTTATCGTTTTGGGGTAGAAGATCGGGTTTTCCTGGGGTGCTTATGGCTTTCCAAAGATGTACGCAGCTCCTTAAGGTGTTCCTTTATAGGCCTGTCGGAGGCAAAGGGGGCAAAGAAACGGTACTTTTTCTTGTTCTGATCCTGCGCGCTGCGGATATGGAGCTTCAGCGCCTCGTAACGGACGATCACATCGTTTTCCACAGCGTACGCCTTCAGCCGGCTGACCAACTGGGCAGACTGCACAACGTCCAGGATAAACACGCCAAAGAACAAACCGATCACAAAGGAAAAGGCCAGATTATGGGAAAGCCAATCCAGAGCGGATAGGATCCGCTTATGGACGAAAAAATAGTATATTGCCCCGCACGCGGACCAGATCAAAGAGAATTTGGGGCAGATCACGCCCTGGATATTCCCCCACTCGCCGCTGTAATCCCACAGACGCACATGGGAATATTTCAGGCTGACAATGCCGGCAATGTATTCAATCGCCGTCATGGCCACCGCCATAAGGAGGAACAGCACCACGCGGTTGAGCACAGGGTTGGCAAACACAGCGTGCTTTTCCAGGCTGGCCAGGCTATAGAGAATACACAGCCCAAAGCCATACAGGGGGACATACGGCCCCTTGCAAAACCCAGGGTTGATCCATTTGCGCTCCGGATTTTCCGTGGAGATAAACCGGCGGAACAAAACCTCCAAAATCCACCCGGACACAGAGCCAATAAAAAACAAAAACGCTAGGGTCAAGAACATGTTCATGGTATTTTGCTCATCCTTCTGTGGCACAACCGGCTGGGCCGGCAAGCTTGGGCGTTACTCCCCGTTAGCCTGCTTTCTGGCACGGATGTGCCGCTTTAAGGCGGCAAAGGTCTCATCGCTAATGACATGCTCGATCTTGCAAGCGTCCTCTGCCGCGACTTTTTCATCCACGCCAAGATAGGTAAATACGGCGGTGAGCGTTTTGTGTCGGTCGTAGGTCTTCTCGGCCACCGCTTTTCCCGCCTCGGTAAGGGTCAAGGAGCCATCTGTATCCATGCAAAGATAGCCGCCGGATTTGAGCAGCCCTACCGCCCGGCTGACGCTGGGCTTGGAATAGCCCATATATTCGCTGACGTCCACGCTGCGAACAATGGGATGGGTTTGAGAAAGAACGTAAATTGTCTCTAGATACATTTCACCGGATTCCTGCAATCGCATAGCATCGCCCCCCAAGACGGATTCATTGGATAATTTATTGTATCACAGTCCCGGCGGTTTTGCAATATTTCCCTAGACAGAAAAGATATTTTACGATATAATAACCTCGGCCATCGGCGCGGTGGTACGCGCCGAACCGCGTGATAACGCGGTTTGCGGAAATCCTTGATTTCCGCGCCGAGAACATTGTACCATCAAAACACCCTGCTGCGGCAGGGCAGGCGCTACCGCGCCACGCAAGCGTTGCTTGCTTTATTTTG
>CAYVWG010000109.1:0-1573 GCA_964455425.1 uncultured Oscillospiraceae bacterium
GGCAGCCCCGCTTCATGGGCCTTGGCCCGCGCTTCCTCCAACACCTCCGGGGGCAGCACATCGTCGTGGGCCTCCATAAACGGGGCGATATTACTTAGGCCGTTTTCGTAGTGGTGGCGCACTCCGGCGGCCAGCTCGTCCACGCTCATTTCCTCGCCCAGATAGCCGGAATAGTAGCCGTTCACCACAACGGCCTTGGGGTCTGCGGCCTGTATCTCGGCAAGCCGCATTTTGTCCTCCGGGTACAAATAGTCGCTCATATCCAGATGAAACGCTTCCCCGTGCCATGAACGGCCCTCCCGCCAGAACGCCAGCCATGCAATGCCGCTTCGTAAATCATCCTGATATTCTCTTACGGTGTCCCGTAAACTTGCCATCGGCAGCCTCCTTTCTCTGAAATATAAGGGTTTGGGAAACGCCCAACAAGCAAAATCCCCGGCCCGGTCAGGGACGCCGGGTCAGGGATTTACCGGGAGTGTAGCCACACTCCCTATGCTTGCTCTGTTAGTGTCTTAGCTCCTGTGTTCCACACGGTAATTGACGTATTTCCCGCCGGTATCAGCCAAAAGCACCGTCCCGTCATAGGTTTTGCCGGTTTTCATGGAATAGAGGCCCTTTACCTTTGCTTTTCCGTCTTTGAGCAGCGCGGCGGCGATCTTCGGGGTGAACACTTTCCTGCGTTCCTCAAAAAATCGGTCATTCTTCCACATGACAAACTGGCAGGCCCGGTTTCCGCAGTAGTAGTTTTTCCTGCCCTCGTAGACGGCCTCACCGCAGCGGGGACACGTTCCGATTGCCACGCGCTCGGCCTGAAACAATTTCTGCTTATCCTCACTGATGCAGGAATAGGTTTTCACCAGCTCCCGCGTCATAGCCTCAATACCGGCCATAAACTCGTCGGGGTCAGCCTGCCCCTTGGCGATCTCGGTCAGACGGCTTTCCCATTCAGCGGTAAGCTGGGGAGAGGTCAAAGCCTCCGGCAGTACCACGGCCAGATTGATGCCGTCCTTGGTAGGAATAAGCTGCTTTCCCTTTCTCTGGACAAAGCCCATCTGCACCAGCTTTTCCAAAATAGCGGCACGGGTGGCCGGTGTGCCTAATCCTTTGCGCTCGGCGTCCTCCGGCATATCCTCGGCCCCGGCCCGTTCCATAGCGGACAGCAGTGTATCTTCGGTATAGGGCTTGGGCGGCGTGGTGGAATGCTCCGTGACGGATGCAGCCACGTCCGCAAAGGTCTGGCCCTCTTTAAGCTCCGGCAGCTCCCGCACGGCCTCGGCGTCCTCGTCAGAATCGGTTTTCAGGGAGGAACGGAAACAGCGGTCAATCTCTTTCCAGCCGGGGGAAAGAACGGTCTTGCCCTTGGCGGTAAACTCTTTCCCAGCACAGGTGAATGTGGCGGTGACAGCCTCATACACATAAGGCCCGGCCACAGCACACAGTACCTTGCAGCAGATTAAGGACAGCAGCTTTCGTTCACTCTCGGCCAATCCGTCAAAACCCTGTTTCACAAATGCAGCAGTGGGGATGATGGCGTGGTGGTCGGACACCTTTTTGCTGTTCAGGATGCGGTCAT